>CABWYP010000007.1 GCA_902509695.1 uncultured Alphaproteobacteria bacterium
TTATGGAAGACAGTTTTGCAAAGCTAGAGGTTGTTACGGTGTTGAGTGTGAAATCTGCACATCTTGTTATCCCAAAAGAAAAAAACCAATAATTGTTAAAAAACCATAGATTACTAATGAAAAAAGACATAATAATGTATAAAAATATCATTATTAATTATTAGAAAATGAAAACTATAAATAAAATTTTAATTGCGAATAGAAGTGAAATTGCTATTAGAATTTCACGTGCAGCAACGGAACTAGGTTTTAAGACTGTTTCCATTTATTCTTATGAAGATAGGTTTGCTTTGCATCGTTTTAAAACTGATGAAAGTTACTTGGTTGGTTCAGGTCTGGGCCCTATTCAGGCATACTTAGATTATAAAGGCATTGTACAAATAGCCAAAAACTCTGGTTGTGATGCAATTCATCCTGGATATGGTTTTTTGTCAGAAAATCCTGAATTTGCAGATGAATGCGCCAAGCACAATATTCTTTTTGTTGGTCCATCATCTAAAATTATGAGGTCTTTAGGAAATAAGGTTGAGGCTAAAAAAACAGCTAACAAAGCAAAAGTTCCCACTATCCCATCCACAGGACCACTTCCAAAAGATTCCAAAAAATGTAAATCACTTGCAAAAAAAATTGGCTATCCAATTATGTTAAAAGCCTCTTGGGGTGGGGGTGGACGTGGCATGCGAGTTATCAGGAAAGAGTCAGAACTAGAAAATCAAATAAATACTGCTCGACGTGAAGCCAAAAGTGCTTTTGGGAAAGATGATGTTTTTTTTGAAAAATTAATTGAAAAAGCTTTTCATGTGGAGGTTCAAATAATTGGAGATACGCATGGAAACATAGTGCATTTATTTGAAAGAGACTGTTCACTTCAAAGAAGACACCAAAAAGTTGTTGAAAGAGCTCCCGCTGCATACTTAAGTGACGATGAAAGACAGGCTATTTGTGAAGCTGGGGTAAGAATTGGAAAACAGGTAAATTATTCATGTGCAGGAACAGTGGAATTCTTAATGGATGCAAGATCAAGAAATTTCTTTTTTATTGAGGTTAACCCTAGGGTACAAGTTGAACACACAGTAACAGAAGAGATCACAGGTATTGATATAGTTAAAGCACAATTTCTCTTAGCATCAGGTTCAAAAATTGGTGATGGTGTTTGTGGAGTTCCCAATCAAGAAGATATACATATGAGAGGCCATGCAATTCAATCACGAGTTACAACTGAAGATGCATCGAATGATTTTGCTCCAGATTATGGGAAAATAACAGTTTATCGATCTGCAAGTGGACACGGAATTAGGTTAGATGCTGGAACGGCTGCTACGGGAACCGTTATTACTCCTTATTATGACTCTTTGTTAGTAAAAGTTTCTGCCAAAGGGCAGACTCCACTTGAGGCAAAAGAAAGAATGGACAGAGCCTTAAGAGAATTTAGGGTAAGGGGAGTTAAAACAAATATTCCATTTCTTCTAAAGCTTATAAACCACAAAGGTTTTGATAATTTTAAATATCATACAAAATTTATTGATAGTGAAAAAAGTTTATTTAATTTTTCAAGTAGAAGAGACAGGGCTTCGAAAGCTCTTAACTTCTTGGCAGAAGTTATTGTAAATGGTAATTCGGAAGTTCTAAACCGTCCAAAATTAAGAGAAACCACTCCTGCGAAGCTATCTGATTTTGGTATAGCAAAATCCCCAAATGCAAAAAAAATGGTTCCAAAAACTTTTAAACAAATTCTAGATGATAAAGGACCAAAAGAGGTCGCTCTAGAAGTTTTAAAACAAAAAAAATTATTAATTACCGATACAACTTTTAGAGATGCACACCAATCTCTAATTGCTACACGTATGAGAACACAAGATATGTTAGGTATAACAGATTTATATGAAGATAGATTAAAGGACTTATTTTCTATTGAATGTTGGGGTGGCGCAACATTCGATGTAGCCTTGAGATTTTTAAAAGAGGACCCATGGGAAAGACTTGAAAAACTAAGAGAGCAAATGCCATCTGCATTACTACAAATGTTGTTTAGAGGGTCAAATGCTTTAGGTTACACTAACTACCCTGACAACGTTTTAAGAAACTTTATTCAAATTTCTGCAAGGTCTGGGATAGATGTTTTTAGAATATTCGATGCCTTAAATTGGATTGAAAATATGAAGGTTTCAATAGACGAAGTTCTTAAGTCAGGAAAAATTTGTGAAGCTTCCATTTGTTATTCTGGAGACCTCTCATCTAAGTCTGAAAAAAAATATACATTAGATTATTACCTAAAAATGGCAGAAAAACTTGAGAAAATGGGAGTACACTTTTTAGCTATTAAAGATATGGCGGGCCTCTGTAAACCAAAGGCTGCTAAAATTTTATTCAAAGAGCTTAAAAAAAATATCAAAATCCCTATTCATTTTCACACACATGATACTAGCGGAAACGGTGTTGCAACTCTCTTAAATGCTTCTGATGCTGGGGTGGATATCGTAGACCTGGCTATAGACTCATGGTCTGGATTTACATCACAGCCTAGTTTTGGTGCTGTGCTTGAGTCTCTTGATGGCAACACAAGAGATCCAAAAATATCTTCTGCCGTCGTGCGGACTGCCGCTAACTATTGGGAAGGTGTTAGAAAACAATATCAACCTTTTGAGAGTAAGACTCGAACAAGCATGTCTGAGGTATACCTTCATCAAATGCCAGGAGGTCAATATACAAATTTAAGGGAGCAAGCTAGATCTATGGGTATAAACGACGATAGATGGCCAGAACTTGCATCTATGTATGCCGAGGTCAATAAAATATTTGGTGATGTTATAAAAGTTACCCCTATTTCAAAAGTTGTTGGTGATATGGCTATTTACATGATTGCCAACAATATACAAATCAAGGAAGTTCTAGACCCAAAAAATGATGTTGGTTTCCCAGCTTCTGTAATTGAATTCTTTAGTGGAAGATTAGGCCAGCCATATAAAGGCTTCCCTAAAGCACTACAGAAAAAAATCCTTAAAGGTAAGAAGTCAATAAATTATCGTCTTGGCTCAAAGCTTCCGTCTTTAAATATTAAAAAGAGAAATATTGAATTAACAAAAAAGTACAAAGATACTATTTCCGAAAAAGATACCTTATCACAAATTTTCTTCCCAGAAGTATTTGATGAATATATTAAACATAAAAAGAAGTTTGGAAATACAAGTGTAATTCCAACTTCAAATTATTTCTTTGGAATGAATCCTGGTGAAGAAATATATGTCTCTATAGAGCCCGGAAAAACTTTAATAATTAGATATTTCACTTTAAGTGAACCTAATGAAAAAGGTTTCAGGACAGTTTATTTTGAATTAAATGGACAACCTCGCTCTGTTGATGTGAAAGATAATTCAATTGCCATAGATGACTTAGCAAAGGAGATGGCTGATTCAAGTAACAAAGATCATGTTGGTGCCCCAATACCAGGTCTTTTAGTGGACGTAACAGTAACAGAGGGCATGAAGGTGTCAAAAGGTGCAAAATTATGCACCATTGAAGCGATGAAAATGGAAACTGTAATTTATGCTGAGAATACAGGGTTAGTTCAAAAACTTTGTGTCAAAGCAGGTGAAAATATTGAAGCTCAACAGTTACTATTTGTTATAAAATAATTTTTTCTAATTTCTAATGTGATAGTTTCTAACTGTGCTAAAAAAAATATTAACAGCTAAGCATAGAGGTTTTTGTGCAGGAGTAGAGCGTGCTGTAGAAATGGTTGAAAAAAGTCTCATTAAATACGGCTCTCCTGTCTACGTTCGACACGAAATTGTTCATAATAAGTTTGTTGTAAATAATTTAAAAAAAAAAGGAGTTATTTTTGTAAACTCTTTAGATGAAATTCCCAATGGAACCAAACAGCCAGTAATTTTTTCTGCTCACGGTGTTGCTAGAAGAGTTATAGATAAAGCTAAAAATTATAATTTGCTGTATTATGATGCTATATGCCCATTAGTAAGTAAAATTCATAAAGAGATACTTCAATTAGAAAAACAAAATTTTCAAATTATCATGATAGGACACGATGGTCATCCTGAAGTAGAAGGTACTGCTGGTCAACTTCAAGATATGGGCAACTTAACATTAGTTCAAGATATAGACGATGTGGAAAAATTGTACTTTCCGTTAGACCAAAATTTAGCCTACATAACTCAAACAACACTGTCAGTTCTGGATACACAAGAAATTGTAAGTGCTCTCAAAGAAAAATTTCCCTCTATTCAAGAGCCTAAAAAATCTGATATATGTTATGCTACTTCTAATAGACAAGAGTCCGTCAAAGAAATGGCACAAAAAGTTGATGCCATTTATGTAATTGGTGCTTTTAATAGTTCTAACTCCATACGACTTGTTGAAACAGCTAAACATTTTGGCTGTAAACACAGTGAGCTAATAGAAAACATTGATGACTTCGATTTTGATCAACTTTCTAAATATAATGAAATTGGGCTCACAGCTAGTGCCTCCGCTCCAGAACAACAATTAGACTTATTTATAAACAAGGCTAGTAATCTCTTTAATCTTAAGGTTTTAGATTATAAAGAAGATGAAAATATAGTTTTTAAGGTACCTAATTTTCTTAATTAAATTTTTTTCTATAAAAAAAATCTACAAGAGTCATATGCGGTAAGGTCAAAGCAGCAAGACCGATAAAGACAGTTTTAATAAAAGATTCATCAAAAGAAACATTCATGCTCAAATAAATGATTGTTACGCATCCACCAATCCAAGTTAGAGCAGTAAAAATAGCCGTTGAGGTATAAACAAATCTCTTATTAGATAAATATTGATTAGTATCAGCAAGAATAGCTTTTACATGCTTAAAAGTATGTATAAAGCAAAAATATAAAGCAAAACCTGTTAATGGGTCTAACAAAGAAATGACAATTAAAACTAATAACATTTCAAGTAAACCCCACCTAAGTTTTTGAATGTGAATAGCTAAAAAACAATAATAAATAAGAAAGAATATATAAAATGCGTAGCAAATAATTAAATAATTTTTCATATAAGTGAAATTTTCATTCGATAAATACTTAAAAATTTCAAATGATTCGTGTGTGTGAAAAAAGATAACCCCAAATATAATATTCATGCCATGAGTAAGAGTTATTGGCCACTTGTGAATTTTAATTTTCATATTAGACCAGTCACACAAACCAAAGTGAACTATACTCATTAAAATAAATAAATTGAGTGCAATGATTGAAAAATTTATCCAAAAAATAATCACAGCTAGAGATATTAAAATGTATCCAATAATAAATAACATGAATCTTTTTTTTGACTGAAAGCCAAGTAAAGCAGCAACAGCTCCATCAAAGGAACCATGTGGAACACCAATAAAAGAGACCAGGCAGAGTGCTATAAGAGAAAGAGTGCTTAATTCATACATGATTTAAAAAAACTTTTTAAAAATCCTAATTTTGGCATGGAATATATTATTTTTAATTTTGTAGGTAAACTTGAAGTCCCCATCATAAAAGATGCAAACTCTTCTGCATTTAATGATTTGACCATATTTTTGAAGATATTCTCAGTCTGCGTGTTATTTTCAATATAATTAACAAATATTGAGTCCATCCAATTATCCCAAAAGGTATGATAATTCTCTTTTGGGTTATAAGAATGTAATTTAAGTTTTTTTATAAAAAAAGAAAACGCATAGCCTGATGAGACTTTAGTAGCACCCCCTCTGGTGCCTATATTAATATGATTGTCATCTATGTTTTCATAATTAATGGAATACATTGGAAGTATTCCCATTTCTTCTTCAATTAATTGATAATTTTTTATATTCAAATTATTTTTTATGTAACGTTTTATGTTTCTTTCATACCAGTCCTTTTCTAGAGTGGTTTTAGAAAATACTGTTGACTCAATTAAGATTTGATTACTTTTGAGGGGCAATAAGTACATAAAATGCAATCCTTCATCCTGAGAGACACGAAAATCCATCAAATTAACGGTGTTCTCATAATTAAGCTCATTAGACTTTATAACATATCCAAGAAAATGCTGTTTTAACTTATTTGGTTGTTGTGGAGGTGTTCTAGAGTCATAAACCTTTCTGGAAAATATTTTTTCTCCTCCTTCCAATGTTATTTCAAAATAATCATTAACTTTTTCTAGATTTAAAACATCATTTTCTTTAATTGTAAGATTATTAAAATCTTTTATACAAAAATTTTTCCAATCTTTAAATTTAATAACACAATAAGGCATTTTTTGACTTTCATGTTGAACTCTAAGATCATCATAATTAAATTCCCATTTATCCCATCGATATTTTATAATCTCATTAAAATCCTTCATCCAATCTGTAAGCCAAAATGCAAAAAAATTATCTCTAGAACTGTTGTAATTTTTATCCATACCTACAATAGACATTGAACTCTTATAATTAAGTTTGAGAGTTGCCAATGCACTCGCACCTAAACCAATAAAAGCTACATCATAAATTTTCATTTTTAAAAGTGCCTCTAATTGCTGAGTATTTTTTATAAATGTGATTTATAAAAAAAAATTTAGGAATTGATTTTAAAGTTATTAATAATTTTTCAAACCTATTTAAGTAAACTCTTTTATTATCATATAAAAAACCATTACTTTTAATTTTTTCTCCTATTCCTTTATATACCTGTGCTGCAATATAAATCGCAAGTCTAGTTCTAATTGGAATATATCTAAGCCCACTAAAACCATTTTCATAATATATATTAGACAGCTTAATTATTCTTTTAAGAGCATCGCTAACTTTATTTTGTATTTGTGTATTTTTTATGTCTTTGAGGCTCAGGGTATCAACTTCACCTATCCAATCTTTAGGTAAGTAAATTCTATTAATAATTGAGTCCTCATAAATATCCCTCGCAATATTAGTTAGTTGCATAGCTATTCCTAAATCTATGGCATGCTTTTTTGCTTTTGAATCTCTCACATCAATAATGGGCATCATCATCAAACCCACAGTGCCTGCTACTTCATAGGAGTACTCTATAAGCTCAGCTTCAGTATTTAATCTAACACTAGTCTGATCTTTGATAAGTCCATTAGTAAGGTCCTCTAGGATTGACAGACTAATCCCATATCTTTGAAAAAAAATATTAACCTCATGAGATTTATCTGAAGTAATTTTTTGGAGCTGACTTTTAATTTCTTCTGATAAATTTTTATCAGACTCATCAGCCAAATCATCAAAATATCTGCAAATACTGTAAAGCTGTGATGCACCAAGCCTATTAGAAGCTGGAAGAAAAAAACTAGCCCAATAAAAACTTTTACCGTGATTTTTTAATGAGCTGAAGTCATTTCGATATTCTTGCAAAGCGTTATTTGATGTCAAAATCTTTTTTAACAAGTTTTTCTATTACTTTTGCTGAACATAAAACTCCTGGAATGCCAGCGCCTGGATGTGAACCTGCTGCTGAAAAATATAAATTACTAATTTTTTTATCCTTATTATGGTATCTGAACCATGCAGATTGTGAAAAAATTGGTGCTATGGAAAAACCTGCTCCATGCATTGATCTATAATCATTTTTAAAATCCTCTGGTGTCATCCAAAAATCAGCTTCAATATTTTCATTCAAAGAGGGCATAATAGTATCCCCTAAGGCTTTAACAATCTTATCCCTTAATAAAGGACCCTCTTTAGACCAATCTATGTTGGCCTGTAAGTTAGGCACAGGACATAAAACATAAAAACTATCTTTACCAGAGGGTGCAAATGTCTGATCAGTAGCAGTTGGCCTATGAAGATATAATGAAAAATCTTTAGTAAGAATTTTACTTTCAAAAATATCTTTTAATAATTCCTTATACCTATCAGCCATCCAAATTGTGTGGTGTGCCACTGAGGGATATTGTTTTTTACTTCCAAAAAATAATACATAAAGACCCATGGAATATTGAACTTTTTTTTCTGATTTTGGAAGGACCCCTTTACTAAACCGAGGTTCTAACATCTCTTTATAGACAGTTGGTGGATCAGCATTACATATTACTGCATCAGCAAGAAACATCTCTCCATTAGTTAGTTTAACACCGGTTGCGATATTATTGCTAATAATGATTTTTTCTACATCAGAGTTTTTCTTAATAGTAATATTATTTTTAATCATAAGTTTCTCTAATTCTCTTACAATTTTTCCAGTTCCTCCCATACAAAAAAAAACACCCCATTTTCTCTCTAAATAATGAATAAGAGCGTAAATAGAGGTAGTAGTAAAAGGGTTACCACCAACTAAAAGAGGATGTATTGAGAAAGCTTTTCTTATAAATTCATTTTTTAATTTACTATTGACCAATTGCCCAACTGTTAAAAAGCTTTTGAGCTTTAAAAGCGATGGCACTTGCTTTGCCATCTCCCAAAAGGACGAAAAAGGTTTGTCAGATAACTTTTCAAAACCAATTTTAAAAATTTCTTTTGAGGTCTGTAAAAGGTCTTCATATCCTTTAACATCATTAGCGTCAAATTTTTTGATTTCTTCATTTGTATCTTCAATAGAAGGCCTATAATCAAAAGTCTTACCATTATGAAAATAAAATCTATACCAAGGATCTAATGGAACAAAATTAAGATAGTCTTTTAAATTTTCACCATGTAGCTCAAAAAGCTCTTCAAAAAGAAAAGGTGCTGTAATAACAGTTGGTCCAGCATCATGTCTATACCCTCCACGCTGAAAAACTCTTGCCCTTCCTCCTAGCATGTCTAATCGTTCAATTAAAGTTACATCAAATCCAAGCTTTTTTAATCTTAGAGATGCTGCAATACCACCAAAGCCAGCACCGATTACGACCGCATTTTTAGTCTTCATCTTTGCGATCGTGATTGGAACTTCTAAATACTAAAAAGGCTACAAATAAAACCGCAATTACATAAACTATAACTACTAAAGGACTATTTACAAAAGCCTCATGTAGTTGATCATTTGCACATATAAAATCTTTCTTTATATCGCTAGCACGCTCAGACTGCTGTATTTGTTCGCAAGTTGATTCAGAATGCTTCATTAGATTAGCGAGTTAGCCTTTATTATTCTCAATATGAACATGATAGTAAAATACCCTGCATTAATCATCAATATAAAACCAATAAAGTATATTATTTCTTTGGGAAGCTGATCATCGAAAAATTTTGTAAAAAAGTTACGTGATAGAACAATTCCCATTTCTATATATAAAATTGATATTATAGCTGCATTAAAAATTAAAAAAGTTAATTCTGAGTATTGAAAAATTATAAAATTTAGCAATAAGACCAGTAAACTTAATAGGATTGTCAGGGATATAGAAAGGATTGTAATATCAAATTTAATCGGAACGATGATTTTAATTTTTTCCTTATAGGAGGATTTTAATAGGATAATGCAAATAAATATTAAAAGCTCAATAAATGTAATGATAACGAGCTTAGTTAGTATCAAATTAGGATGGAATAATTCACTCATATCCTGATAAAGAGTCAAAAAAAAAGCAGGATCCGAAGATCCTGCTTTTAATAAAATTATCTAATTAATTAAGCTTTAGATTCTGTTGTAGCAACATTCCAAATAATCACACCAAATGCGATCTTATTTAAAACGTCAGCTAGGTTATAAATAACGTTTAGAGATTCCATGCTTGCTCCACCTGTTAAATAACCAAAGAAATATCCTAATGGATAGATAGCCCAACCAATTGTTACGATCCATCTCATAGTTGAGAATGCCTGTTGAACTGAAGCAGGTGCTTTATCAGAAGCCATTTTTCCAGCTTCACCAGCAAATACTTCATATAAGATATAAGCCCAACCAGCTAAACCAACGATGAAACCTGCCCACGCATTGATGTATCCAGCTTCACCCATGTATCCAGCGACTAACATGACCAAAGAACCGATCATTAGTCTCCAGAAGATACCGCCGGAAGCATTTCCAACAGCTCTTAGGATAATGTAGAATTCAACCATCAATAAAGGCACAGTAATTAACCAATCGATGTATCTATATACTGTTGGTGTATCGCCTGTTGCGATCCAAACATCACGCATATAGAAATAGTGAACAGCAGCCACTAAAGTAACCAGACCGGATACTGTGAGTGATGTCTTCCACTTAGCACTAACTCTTTGAGTTTCTAAGAAAAAGAATGCTGTAGACGCTACAAGCGCCATTGAAATTAACCAAAATGAGATACCAACGAAATCGCTGGACTCAAGGTTCGCTGCAGCGTTAGCGAACTGAGGTAATACCAACAATAAAGATGCTGGTAATAGGGTCTTTAATTTAAACATAAGAGTACTACTCCTTTTTTTTTAATTAGTTACGTACGTACTTAATATTAATATGAGAATCCGATGTGGTTGGATGTCACATATTCCGTCGGAGTATAGTGATAAAAGCAGAAAAAAAAACTATTTTTAGAATGTTTTTTCCACATATAAATAGGTATAGTATTTACAAAAATGGCTATATTTCAAGATTCTGTATTAGTTGGAGGCTTTTATTTCTTTTTATCCACATTTATCCTATGGTTTTCAATGAAAAAAATAAATGAATCTCAATTGAGCACTGAAATGAAGAAAAAGCTTAATATATTAGGGATTATTTTAATGATTTTAGTTGTTATATCGATATTTGCCTATCATTCTAAGCACTATATCATTAACTTGAGCGGTTAATGCATAAAAGAAAGCCATTTGAAGAAAAACACTTAATAGCTTTCTCCAAAAATTTCGATAAATCTTTTTTAAGACATGTAGAAAGCCAGTACTCTCTGGACAATCGAATTAAAAAAGCAATGAATTATTTTATCAAAACAGGTGGAAAAAGAATAAGGCCCTTCTTGATAAATACTTTGGGTGGATACTTAGGTATATCACAAAAACAACTTAATGACTTCTCTTTAGCAGTGGAGTGTGTCCATCTTCACTCGTTAATACATGATGACCTGCCTTGTATGGATAATGATGATTTTAGGAGAGGGAAGCTTACCGTTCATAAGAAATTTGATGAAGCTACAGCTGTTTTAGCTGGAGATATGTTTCAGGTGCTCTCTGTTAAAACTATAGTGGATTCTAAGTTTTTTTCTCCTGATCAAAAAGTAAAATCAATTCATATGCTTTCAAAAGCAAATGGCCTAGAAGGACTAATTGCCGGACAATCATTGGACATTTACATGAAGAAAAAATCCACTATTAAAGATATCGAGGTAATGTATCTTTTAAAAACAGGGGCATTATTTAGTCTTTGCTTTAATCTTTTGTTAAATATTAAAAAGATGAGTTTAAAAAAGAAAAAAGAATTACAAATTATTGGAGATACAATCGGAAAAATTTTTCAAGTTACTGATGATATGCTTGATAGATGGGGGGATGAAAAGAAAGTAGGAAAGAAAATTAATAAAGACTCACAAAAAGCGAGTATAGCTTACAAATATAATTACAAAGATTGCAAAGAATATCTTAATAAAATTCAAAATAAAAATTATAAAGCTTTACAGAATTTTTTTCATGCAAATAAAGAAGGCTTCTTATATATGTCAAGTCTCATTGATTTTATAGTTAGGCGCGTTAAGTAATTATGAAAATAACGAATAAAGATCTTCTGGAAGCCAGAGAAGCTTGGGGATGTGGAATTATTTCAATTTCAAAAACTTATGATACAAAAGGCATTGCCGAAGCAACTTTAGAGGCCAATAAGGTCTTAGAAGAATTGTACGCGTTTGACCTTGGGCCTGTTTTATTTAAACCTACTCTTAGCGGTGGACAACAAACTTTTCGTTCTAGTAAAGAAGGAGCCTTGTCTTATTTTATTGGAAATAATGATAAATATCCTTTGGACAGTGGTTTTGGCATTAAATCTTGGCGCAAATTTCAAGCAGAAACTTCTGAGATTTTTATTGATGATAATATTGCAATGTGGATGGGCTGGGTCACGCTTACAAATAAAGATGGAGATTTAGTTAAAGTTGACAAAAGCTGGGGATATAAAAAGCTACATGATAGTTCACTAAAAATTGTTTTGCATCACTCCTCACTTCCTTATCAAGTCTAAATAAATTTTATTTTAGTTGTTTATAACTTTGAGAATAACTTGAATTGGCTCTCCTTCAACTGTAAAAGCGTCATGAAGATTTGAATTGAGTGTAACCTTAACTATGTTTTCTCTTAAATTAAAAAATCTCTGGGGAATATGATGCCACTGAGAGTATACCCTAGCAATTTTTATATCATTCACATACAAATGTAGATGACCAGTATTTGTTTGATTATCCTGACCGACAGACGTGGGATCTAATTTAAAATTTTTTAAGTCAATGAAAAGATTATATCCATCAATACTATCTTTAATAATCTTCAAATGAACAGAAGGGTAGGGGCTTGTAGCTTCAAATTTGTGACCAGGGTGATGAGAAAAAGAATTAAAAGATGAAAAACAAAAAAATATTATAAATAAAACCTTCATAATACTAAATGTATTAATAATCCAATATTTTTAAACATGTGATCTTGACTCATTTCTGACAAATATCCTTTGAATAGTTTAAATATGTTTCATTATTTCCTAAATGAAAAATTGTAACCTGAATAATTTTTTTATCATTTGTGTTACTTTGGATAAAGATACGACATTCTGCAGCGTTATATCGATGAAATTCATAATCCCTTTCCTTTTTAGAAAAATCAAAATTCCCGTACTTTGATATCAAAGATGTTAAAATTTTATATTGATAATTTTCAATCCCACTAAAATCTTTCAAGGTTGGTTTTTGCAAATCCTCACCCTCATCCTTATCCTCTATAATTACTAATTCTTCTTTGGGAGAATAGATAATTTCTTGTTTGGGCTCTGGTAAAATTTTTGGTTTTTGACTTTCCGTTGTTATTTCACAGCTCATTATCAAAAGTGCTAAAACTAGTGAGTATAGGTTTCGTTTCATTATTTTGGATCAGAAGATATTAAGTTAATTAAATCAACAAACAATTAATTTTAAAGTTTGACATATCAAATTATATTCTATAAAAAGAACATAATGAAATGAGGATATTATGCCCACAACATCAAATCACCCAGAGACACTAGCCCTTCACGGGGGAAGCTTTAGAAAGGATGCATCTACAAACGCAGTTGCTGTTCCTATATATCAAACTACATCTTATGAGTTTAATTCTACGGAGCATGCTGGAAATTTATTTGCCCTTAAGGAATTAGGCAACATTTATACAAGAATTATGAACCCTACTAATGCTGTTCTTGAAGAAAGACTCGCAGCAATAGAAGGAGGAGCCGCTGCTCTTGCGGTAAGTTCTGGTCAGGCAGCTTCTGCAATTTCTATTCAGAATGTTGCTCAAGCAGGAGATAATATTGTTTGTTCCACAGATATCTATGGAGGTACATGGAATTTATTCAATAATACCCTTAGAACTCAAGGTATTGATGTTCGGTTTGCAGATCCCTCAGACCCTGATAATTTCAGAAAACTCACAGATGATAAAACAAGAGCATACTATGCTGAGACATTGCCTAATCCTAAACTCTCTGTTTTTCCTATTGAAGAAGTAGCAAAGATAGGAAGACCGTTGGGCATTCCTTTAATTATAGATAACACAGCCGCCCCACTTAGCTGTAAACCTTTTGATTATGGTGCTGCTATTGTTATGCATTCAATGACTAAATGGATAGGTGGTCACGGAACTTCAATTGGAGGAATTATAATTGATGGAGGTAATTTTGATTGGACTGCTTTACCTGAACGTCAACCATTTTATAATCAACCTGATGCTAGTTATCATGGAGCAGTTTGGGGAGATATCGTTCCACAAATTTTTGGTGTCCAAATTGCTTTTGCTATTCGAGCAAGAGTAGTGATGTTAAGAGATTTAGGCTCTGCTATAGCACCTCAAAACTCTTTTAATTTAATACAAGGATTGGAAACTCTCCCTTTAAGAGTAAAACAACATAATGCTAATGCGGAAATAATAGCTAATTTCCTTAAAGATCATAAACAGATTGCTAAAATTAATTATCCAAAATTTGCTGAGGGAAAAAGCAAACAAAATGCAAAGAAATACCTTGGTGATAACAACGGGGCTATGATTGGCATTGAATTAAAAAAAGGCGTAGAAGGAGGAAAAGCATTCATTGATGCACTTAAACTTCATTATCATGTTGCCAACATCGGCGATGCGAGGAGTTTAGCTATTCATCCAGCCTCTACAACACACTCCCAATTAAGCGAAGAAGAACAATTAAAAGCTGGAGTTACACCTGGATATGTTCGTTTGTGTGTAGGTCTAGAACACACAGATGACATCATTGAAGATTTAAAACTTGGTCTTGAAGCAGCAAGTAAAGTTTAGATAGTGAATCCTCACACTGTTTAAAGAAAAGGGCGCAACAAAATAACTACTCCTTTTTAAGATGCGCCCTTTTTTCAAATCATGATTTAGTTTATATTTAATATGTGAAGATAAAATACGAACAGCCTATCGTACTTCATCAATCTTATAAAAGTATTTTGGGTCAAAGGCCTATATGGGATTGGAGAAAAGATAAACTATTTTGGATAGATATTTATGAGAATAAAATAATCAAAACAGATCAAGATAGCATTGAAGAAAATCAATATTTAGTCCCAGAAGGCATTACAAATATCTTACTACAAGATAATGAAAAATATCTAATTAGTTCAAATGACTCAATCTTTTCACTACAACCCTCAATGATAAAAAAAAATCTTATTGCAAAGGTTAATTTTGAAAACCAAGATAATAGAATAAATGATGCTAACATTGACCTTAATGGTTTTGTTTGGCTTTCAACTATGGATACAAAACAGAAAACAGAAACAGGAAAAATCATTTGTTATGATGTAAACCTAGATCCTATTATCACAGATAGTTCTTATATCATTTCAAATGGCCCTACTTTTGATTATGAGAGAAATATTGGTTATGTGACTGACTCTATTAAAAGAGTAATTTATCGTTTTTCACTTAAAGAAATTTCTAAGAATGGAGTATATAAAAGCGTTTTCTTGTCAATGAATAACATTGATGGCAATCCAGATGGAATGACAGTTGATAAAAAAGGTAATTTATGGGTTGCCATGTGGGGAAGTGGCAAGGTTTGTTGCTTTGATAAAGACGGTAATTTAAAAATTATATTACAACTTCCCGTCTCAAAAGTGACTAGTTGCACTTTTGGAGGTTATGATTTAAATGAGTTATTTATTACAACAGCTTCTGTGGGTTTAAATGATATTGAATCAGAAAGACAGCCACATGCTGGGAAACTATTTAAATTTTCTACCCAAGAACAAGGGTATGCCGCCAACTGCTATAGATCTGAAAATTCAAGAAATTTGTATCACTAATAAATGAATTTTACTCAATCAGAGATCAGCCACATTATTGAGATGGCATGGGATGATCAAACAGACTTTAGTCATATTACTAAAATTTATGATATTGATGAGGGAGATGTAAAAAAAATTATGAAAAAAAATATTAAAAGAAAAAGTTATGAAATTTGGAGAAAAAGGATATCTCAACGCAGTGCACAAAAAACTCAACTTCAAGGAAGAATTGATGCCTAAAGCTTTATTTGGCGCTGGATGTTTTTGGGGAGTAGAAAAAAAATTCTCTGAGGTAAAAGGAGTTACAGATACTGAAGTTGGATATTCACAAGGTATCTCAGACCACACAACGTATGAAGAGGTATGTTCAGGAAAAACCAATCATGCAGAAGTAGTTCTTGTTCATTATGATGAAACTAAAATAAATTATTTAGATTTGGTTAATTTTTTCTTTCAGATCCATGATCCCACAACTTTGAATCAGCAAGGTCCAGATAGAGGTACACAATACCGTTCTGTAATTGGTTGTTATGGTGACAAACAAATTAAAGTAGCTGAGGATATTAAAGATAAATTAAACGATAATCAGTTTAACAAAAAAATAACAACTACAATTGAATTGGTTAAAAATTATTGTACTGCTGAAGACTATCATCAAAAATATCTTGAAAAAAAATATTCTTTTCTAAATATTTGATTTTTACACAGGAGAGTATGGATAAATTATTTTTGGAAATTTGTAGCTTCCTTTCTTGTTATAGAAGTCATTAACAAAAAAATTTGATTGAAGTTTAGATAGTCCTAATTCTTTTTTTTTTATAAACTTAAAATCTGATAATTTTTTTAACTTATCCAAGCCATTTCCTATTAACAGATATTCTTTGCTTAACAGATTTAAAAGATCATCATCAATGTTATATGTTACAGTTTTACCAACAAGCTTGCCTTTATCATTAATTTTTTGAATAGCTAAATCTCTGCGATTGGTATCAATTAAACAAAGCAAGTTTTTATTTATTTCTTCCTTGATACCTAAAAAATAATGTTCAAAGATAGAATAACTGAAAATCCTAATCTTATGATTAAAAAAAAATCCTTTCATTAAAGCATGGCAATTTCTAATCGCTGTAAATCTAGAAGGACCTTTGTTTAAGTGAAGATTTTTTATGTTTTTAGGGTGTATTTTTGTCTCGCAGATTAGCTTCTCTAGTAGTTTTGATAAGACTTTTTCGTGACCGTATTCACATTTCTTAGTCTGGTCCCATAGAATTTTTTTATTTTTAAATAAAGTAATAGAACAGTATGATAGTGAACTATCGATGCCTATTTCTAAATTACCTTGGATTTTCATATTTTTTTGCAACTTATATTTTCATTCTTCTTTATCCTACGGAACAACTATCAATGATACAATTCCTAATAATATTTTAATGTACCATCGCTTTGGTGAAACTAAATACCCTTCAACAAACATAACAGTTGAACAATTAGAGAGTCATTTAACATATTTAAAAGATGAAAAATTTAAATTTATTCTAGCTAAAGATTTATTATTTCCTGAGAACTTAACATCTAAAACAATTTCCATAACTATTGATGATGCTTATTTGTCTTTTTATGAGGTAGGTTTGCCAATTTTTGAAACATATAATACTCCTGTAACTCTTTTTTTAAATACAGAAAATATTGGTGTAAATAATTATATGACTTGGTCACAACTTAATGATGCTTTAAACAGAGGTGTTGATATTCAAAATCATACACACTCACATTCTAGCTTACCTAAATTAAGCGCAGAAGAAATTAAAGAAGAAATTGAGAAATCTCAAAGTATTATAAAAAAAAATCTTAATATAACTCCACATCTTTTTGCCTATCCTTTTGGAGAGGCTAGTGCGTCAGTACAAGAAATTATAGCTCAATATTTTGATGCAGCCTTTGGACAGCACTCAGGTGCTTTTTCTATTGATCAGAGATATTATATTCCTAGATTTCCTTTGAATGAGAATTACAGTTCGATTGAGAGAATTCGAGATGCCTCAAAGGCTTTACCTTTTGATAATATTTCTCTATTACCTCAGGATAGTTTTTTAAATCCCCCTACTAGAAAATTTGTCCTTGAAGTTCCAGGAGGCGTAAAAGGCATTAACTGTTATATTAGAGACTTCAAAGGGTCTTTTGAAAAAGAAATAAAAACATTTGACAAACAAATATTAATTGAGCTTAGTAGATTGCCTGTATCTGGAAGATTACGTTTTAATTGTACAAAGGTTGACAATGCTATCCAGTGGTTCGGTTATCAATATCTTATTAACTAATACTCAAAGCGATCAAAATCTCTTAACTTATTAGATTCTATAATAAGCTCGAGTTTATCGACATATTTATCTCCAATTTCTGCATATGCTGCTAAAAACTTTACTTTGGCGCTTATAGGGTCAGTATATTGTACCCTTTCGGCGATACGTCTCACAACTCTAAAACTATAGTAAGCCCCATGAGTATTAATATTGTGCATATAGGCTTTAACGCTTTCTTCAAGATTATCAAATTTTAAAACAGCATGACTTTTATCTTCATCTCTTTCTTCAGGAATAATTCCCCTTTGTTCGTTTGTAGTCCATTGACCGTAGAGAGCATTACCTTCTAAAGCAAACCGTGATTGCCCCCAACCACTTTCAATTATAGCTTGCCCCAAAGCTAAAGATATAGGAATAATATTAATTCTTTGTTTTAGCTGTTTAAAAAGTTTTAAATTTATCTCACTATAATCAAGTTTATATTTTTTTGATAATCTGATTACTTCGTTAGTTTCATTTTCATTTAGATCTGTCCTAGAAAATTTTTTTTCGATATTTACGATCATCTTACGATCATCAAGTATCAAGGAATTTGTTTGAAAGATAATAGGAAGAGTAATTAGATAAAACAATTTTTTTTTAGTAGTTACATCTTGTAATTCTTTAAAATCTGAGGGAAGTTTTTCTAAAATTGGTAAAAATTCTAATTGTTTTGATGTTAAGTTCTCAATTAGAAGGTCATTCTTCTTATAATATATATGAAGATCTTTCCAGCTTTTAAAACCTTGAGCTTGAGATAAAGGACTTATAAAAATCCCAATTAAAAATATAAAGAGCTTATACTTCAACAGGGCGAACTTCACGAATTTCAGGAATATAATGCTTTAGCATATTCTCAATTCCCATCTTTAAAGTTGCCGTCGAACTAGGGCAGCCTTGACAAGCGCCTTGCATTTGAAGAAAAACTATTCCTTCATTATATTTATCAAATATTATATCGCCACCATCCATAGCTACTGCTGGTCTAACTTTTGAGTCTAAAAGCTCTTTAATTTTTTTAACAACATCGCTATCATTTTCATTATGCTCGTGTTCTGTTCTAGGAGCCTGTTCAGAAATCACCGGTTTTTTTGTAGTAAAATGTTCAATGATACAACCCAATATAGCTGGTTTCATCAAAGTCCACTCATTAACTTCTGCTTTTGTAATGGTAATAAAATCAGACCCAAAAAAAACACTTTCTACCCCCTTAATATTAAAGAGATTCTGGGCTAGAGGTGAATTTCCAGCGGAAGCTTCATCTTGAAAGAAAATAGTTCCTTCCTTCATTACTTCTTGACCAGGCAAAAATTTTAAAGTGGCTGGGTTCGGGGTGGGTTCAGTTTGTACAAACATAATAGATAATATGTCTATAAATTTCGAAAATTCAACCGTTGCAGTTTCATTTAAAACCAACGATTTTATAAATATCTGCAAGAATAGGGTTGGCAATGGCAGAGGCTTTTTCAGTTCCTGTTGATAAAATGTTACTTAATTCATCTTTGTTATTTAATAAATTATGAATTTCTTTTCGTATTGGGCTAATAATTTGAACCAAACTATCACCTAAGTCCTTTTTGAGAATAGAATACTCTTTTCCAGAATAACTTCTTAAAGTTTCAGAACTATCTTTGTTGAGACATGCTGATAAGATATTAATAAGGTTTAAACACTCAGGTTTACTATTAAGATCTTCAGTTGAGCTTGGAATTAATTCTGAGTCTGATTTGGCTTTTCTTACTTTAGAAATAATAACTTCATCTTCGTCAGTTAATAATATTCTTGAAAATTCAGAAGGATCAGATTTTGACATCTTCTTTGTACCATCACGAAGACTCATTACTCTGGTTGCATTACCATAAATGAGAGGCTCAGGAAGAGGAAAAAAATCAACACCAAAATCATTATTAAATTTTTGTGCAATATCTCTTGATAACTCTAAATGCTGTTTTTGATCATCACCCACTGGTACATGCGTTGCTAGATAGGCTAGAATATCTGCAGCCATTAAGTTGGGATATACCATTAATCCAACACTGACATTTTCTCTATTCTTTCCTGCCTTATCCTTGAATTGAGTCATTCGATTTAGCCAACCAATTCTACTAACACAATTAAATATCCAAGATAATTGTGAATGAGCTGGAACACTAGATTGTTGAAAGATTATTTGTTTTTTATAATCAACACCAGCTGCAATAAAAGATGCCAGTACTTCTAGAATATTAGAACGAAGCTCAGAGGGATTTTGGTCAACTGTAATTGCATGTTGATCAACTACACAATAAACACACTCGTATTTTTTTTGAAGTTCTACAAAATTTTTAATAGCACCTAAATAGTTACCCAAATGCAATGCACCTGTTGGCTGAACACCTGAAAATACCCTCTGTTGAAATTTTGTCATGACTACTAACTTCAAATAAATATCAGAATAATTACTTTATTTCGAGAAAGTTAAATGAATTTTTTTAATATCTACAAATTAAGCTCTATTAATCGCTCTTTTATTGGGCAACTTTAGTTAGTTGAGACTCTAAAGACTCAAGTATTTTTGTATTTTTAATCTTTTTATTTTTATGATCAGTGACTTGAAAGATATCAAACACTTTTTCTCCATAAGTAGATATTTTTGCTGATTGTACACTTACATTATTTGTATGAAATATATTCAAGATATCCATTAAAAGCCCTTGTCTATCACCCGATAAAATTTGAAATGTAGTCATTTGATTACTCATTTTATTATCAATTGTAATTACCGGCACGATATCAAATTTTGATTTTAAATAATGATTGTTTATAACATCATTATTTCCAGGTTTATTTATACTTGCTTTTAAATGATTAATAAGTCTTTGTTGCTCGTTTTTTTCTTTTATTGCTTTTTGCGATGAATTGCAAATCCAAAAAACATCTATGACATGATTGTTTTTTAGAGAAATAATCCTTGAGCTCAAAATATTAGATTGAGAGTTACCAATACCTACTACAATATCTTTTAAAATACCAGAGCGATTAGGACAAATAACAACAATAGTATTATATTCCGTATTTTCATAATTCAAAAAATTAACATTCAGGTAGCTAGTATCTTTTAAATATTCTTTATAGAATTTAAATATATCGATAATCATTCTAGAGGAAAAAGCTTCCCAAAATAGTGAAGGGACATCATCTATATTATTTTGAATAAAATTTTTCATCGATTGATTAACATTTTTTAAAACACTTTTTTTAATAGAGTCTTGCACCGCAGATGAATATGAGATGCTATCCAATCCTCTTTGAAGAAAGTCACGTGAATTAAATAGAAGGCTTCTTAGTAAACTTATGCGCCATTCGTTTAATACATTTGGGCCAACTGCTGAAATATCACATAATGTAAAAAGAAATAATGAATTAATTTTTTCAGTAGTATTAGCAATAGATGTAAATGATGCTATGACATCTGGGTCCTGAGGATCATTTTTAAATGCTATATCGCTCATCAATAAATGATTTTCGATCAACCATAATGCCATTATTTGATCGTCCTCTTGCACAGGAAGCCTTTTAAATATTTTTTCTAAAAGTTCTTTTCCATATATGGAGTGGCTTTTAGGTCCTTTTTTACCAATATCATGAAATAGTAATGCAATATGAAGAGCGGTTTTCAAATGAATCCTACTATAAATTTCTTTGTAAAAGGATTGCCTCTTTAACTCATTTAAGTGATGAAGGGTTAATAGCAAATGTTCATCAGTGGTATAATGATGATATATATCAAATTGTACTTGACCCCAAATTCTACCAAATTCTGGAAATAATTCGTTTAATATCCTTGTATCGTTTAAATTTCTCAAGACTTGAATGGGATTTTTCTTTGAAACAATTATGTTTATTAGAGATTGATATTGTTCAGAGGTTATTGATTTTTTAATTTGCTTCCTTTTTTCCTCAACCATTTTTAAAAAAACTGGATGAATTAATAAATTATTATTTAAAGAAGCTTCGAATACACTAAGCCAATTTTTTTGAAAGCTTTTAAAACTATATTTTTTTAAATTTAAAAAACCTTTTTCAACTAAAAATTGTTTACTAGCAAGTTTTGTCCTCGTTGGTTTAGTCTTATATATAGTTTTAATAATTAATTCTTCTGGCAGTTTAGAATAAAAGGTATTGAGTAATGATTCAATTTTTGCAATATTTACAAAAAGATGTTTCATAAATCTCTCAACACCTTTTTCTTTACCGGTATTTCTGTAAGAAAGTTTTTTTGAAATCTTTAGCTGATTTTCAATTGATAATATATCGCCCTTACTATTATTAAAAAAATGGATGAAAGCTCTTACAGTTAATAAAAATCTCCATGAAGATTTAAGATCTCTTACCTCTTTAATTGTAAATATATTAATTTTAGATAAGTCATCTAAGTCATTAATATTAAATATGAATATAGACACCCATAAAATTGTATGAATGTCTCTTAAACCACCAATGCCCTCTTTGATTTGTGGTTCTAGATTGCTTTTAATTCCTAAATAGTACTCGTGTCTATTAACCAGTTCTAGTAATTTATTTTCACTTAGTTTTAAAGAATTTAATTTTCCAATCAAAATTTTAATTGATCTTACAAACTCTCCGTATTCTTCTGTATTCCCAATCAAATATCGAGACTCTGCAAATTTTGTTATAGTTTTGATATCTTTTTTTGAGTCAATGATAGCTTGTTTTATAGTTAAAAAAGATATTCCAACTTCAAGTCCTACGTCCCATAGACAATTATTTAACTCAGTAATAAATTTACTTATATTTCTATTTGTTTTTTTATAAAGAAGTAATAAATCTACATCGCTCTTAGGTGATAAGTCATGTCTGCCATATCCGCCTACTGCAACTAGAGTGAAATCGGTAACCGGATAATTAAGTGTTATATTTTTTACAATATTTTTTACTATTTTATCAACTAGCTTGGTGTGGTAATTATTGAAACTAAAGCCATCATTATTGGCTATTAATTTTTTAAATAACTTATCTTTTTCAACCCTATATTTTTTTTTTAGTTTTATTATCTCACTCATCTTTTGCTACATACTAAAGAAAAAAGCCAAAAATAGTGCATTTATTTAAAATTTATATAAATTATACATATAATTAGTAAAACTTATTTTTACTAAGAAAAATATCAAAAATATTAAAATGTTTAATTTAAGGAATAATAAATTGTCAATGTTTAGTGATACTAAAAAACTTGAAAAAGATATTGATGAATTTGTTAATATCTTATCTGAAGTAGGACTGGCATTTAAGTCAATTGTAAAGAGGTACCTTTCACATTCAACTGATGAAAATTTTGAGTCTTTAATAGAGAAAGTTACAGAAATGGAGAGCAGAGCAGACATTATAACAAAAGAAATAGAACATGCTTTGTACGAAGAAACTTTAATACCTGATGCAAGAAGCGACGTACTTAGACTTTTAGAGCACTTAGATGAATTAATAGGAATGTATCAAGGTAACTGTTATCATTTTTCCATACAAAAACCAAACTTTCCAAAAGAGTTTCATGATGACCTAATCAGTCTAACAGATACAGTTGTTGATTGTGTTGAAGCACTTTGTTTAACGGTGAGATCATTTTTTAGAGATACTCGATCCGTTAGGGATAACGCTCATAAAGTGACTTATCGTGAAAAAGAGTCTGATATCAAATTTAGTTCAATAGCCAGAAGAATTTTTAATTCTGACTTAAATTTAGATCAAAAAATGCACTTAAGATATTTTGTCGAAAAAATTGATCGTATTTGTGATCAAGCGGAAGACATTGCTGACGAACTAATTATTTATTCAATTAAACGATCAGTTTAATTTTCAAATTTATGGAATTAACAATATTTCTTTTCTTGCTTGGTGGCTTATTCTTAGGATGGTCTCTTGGTGCTAATGATGCTGCAAATGTTTTTGGAACAGCTGTTGGCACTAGAATGGTTTCTTTTAAAACAGCAGCAATAGTTTGCAGTATATTCGTCATACTTGGGTCAGTAATTAGTGGAGCAGGAACTACAGAAACAATAGGGAAGTTAGGAGCAATAAACGCTTTACCAGGAGCATTTGCATGTTGTGTTGCAGCTGGCATCTCTGTTTACTTAATGACTAAATTTGGCCTTCCAGTTTCAACTACGCAAGCCATTGTTGGATCCATTGTTGGGTGGAATCTTTTTACTGGTTCAGAGACAAATTTAAAAGTCCTTACTACAATTCTTGCAACATGGATTTTATGTCCAATTCTTGCAGGTTTAATCGCTATTGGAATATTTTTAGTTGTAAAAAATATTATCAGCAATTCCAAAATTCACATTTTAAGATTAGACGCTTACACTCGTATAGCATTATTATTAGCAGGCGCCTTTGGTGCTTATAGCTTAGGTGCTAATAATATAGCCAATGTTATGGGTGTTTTTGTAAATATATCACCATTCACGGACATAAATATCACAAGTTTCTTTGTGTTTTCATCTGTTCAACAGTTGTTTTTACTTGGAGGATTAGCAATAGCGTTTGGTGTATTTACTTATTCAAAAAAAGTTATGTTCACTGTAGGTGCGGATTTGCTTAAGCTATCCCCTTTATCAGCTTTTGTGGTTGTTCTATCACACTCTATTGTCTTATTTTTATTTGCCTCTCAGGGAATAAGTAGCTTTTTAAATTCATTAAATTTACCTTCCTTGCCCTTAGTGCCCGTTTCAAGCTCTCAGGCAATAGTAGGAGGAGTAATAGGTATTGGTCTTTTAAAAGGAGGCAAGGAAGTCAAATGGTCAGTTGCAGGAAAAATTTCTATTGGCTGGGTGGTCTTGCCCATAATAACAATGATTATTGCAATGCTAATTTTGTACTTACTAAAATATATGTTTAATTTAAGCGTAGTGCTTTAGTATTTAATTATTAATTATTTTAAAATTTTATGTATATTTTCTTTAAACTTCAGTATTTAATAAAATTTCACTTATGTATTTAGAAATTAATCAAAGAAATTATCCCTCTAAAATTAATAAGCCCGTTGTAGTTATTTGCTTAGATGGTAGTCAAAAAGAATATTTAGATAGGGCCTCTCAAAGTAAACTGACACCTAATTTAGATAAAATTGTTAAAGAAGGAGAATTCATCTTAGCTCATAGCGCTATCCCAAGTTTTACTAACCCTAACAATATTTCTATTGTTACAGGACAGCCAAGTGCAGTGCACGGTATTTGTGGTAATTTTTTTTATACCCCTTCTACCAATAAAGAAGTCATGATGAATGACCCTCAATATCTCCGAGCCCCAACTATTTTTCAAAAATTTTACGAACAAGGTTCAAAAATTGCAGTTATTACTGCTAAGGACAAACTAAGAAGTTTATTAGGAAATGGTCTAAATTATAATGAAAATAGAGCCATATGTTTTTCTTCCGAAAAGTCTGATCAAACTACAATAGAACAAAATGGAATAGAAAAAGTAAATGAATGGCTAAATATGCCTGTACCTGAAGTTTACTCACAAGGCCTTTCTGAGTTTGTTATGAAGGCAGGTGTAAAAATCTTAAACGAGTTCAAACCAGATATAATGTACTTATCAACCACAGACTTTATTCAACATAAATATGAACCTGGCCATGAGATAGCTAATCAATTTTATCAAATGTTTGATGACAATATTGGCCTACTTAATGACAACGATATTTCTTTAGTGATTACTGCCGATCATGGTATGAAGGCAAAAACTAATATAAATGGTGATCCTAATGCAATTTTCTTGGAGGACCTTTTAAAAGAAAAATTTCCTCAGGAAAATTTTAAAGTTATTCTTCCTATAACTGATCCCTATGTAGTGCACCATGGAAGCCTTGGATCTTTTGCAATGATTTATGTGGAAAATCAATCACTAATATCAAACGTTGTAGCGGAAATTCAAAAAGTACCAGAAATAGAAGAAGTTATGAATAAACAAGAAGCTTGTAGTGCTTACCATTTACCTGAAGATAGATCAGGAGATATTATTTGTATGAGCTCTGAGTCTTTTACTATTGGTAGTTCAAAAAGCAAACATGACTTATCATCATTAAAAGAACCTCTTCGCTCTCATGGCGGCTTACATGAAAGAGAAGTTCCTTTCATATTGAATTCTACTAAATCGGATATTACAAACCAAGGACAAATATATAATTATGATGCATTTTATTACGCCACTCATATGGCAAATAAATAAATGAAAAAAAAAATGTATATAGCTGGTAAAGAAATTTCATCAGATACTGACATTGATGTCACAAATCCATTTAATAATAAGGTAGTAGGAAGTGTTCCTGCTGCAACGAAGGATCAAGTATCTGAAGCATTCCGTATAGGGGCAAACTACCATCCCAAGTTAACTCGTTATGAGAGACAACAAATACTTCAAAAAATTTCTGAATTATTAATAAAAAACAAAGAAGAAATATCGGATATTATTACTAGTGAATTAGGTATTTGTAAGCAAGACTCACTTTATGAAGTAGGTAGGGCTTTTGATGTCTTCTCACTCACCTCCCAATTAGTAATTCATGATGACGGTGAAATATTTTCTTGTGATTTAACACCTCATGGTAAAGCTAGAAAAATTTTTACTCATAGAGAGCCTCTTAAAACAATCTCTGTTATCACCCCTTTTAATCACCCTTTAAATACTGTTGCACATAAAATTGCACCAGCAATTGCTACTAATAATTGTGTAGTTTGCAAACCTACTGAACTTACTCCTTTGACAGCTTTAAAGTTGACTGAGATTATATATGAAGCAGGCCTTCCTCCAGAAATGCTCTCTATGATTACTGGATGGCCAGAGGATATTGGCAATGAATTTATCCAGAATCCTGAAATTGAAATGATCACTTTTACTGGAAGCGTGTCAGTGGGAAAAATGATTGCTAATAAAGCAGGATACAAAAGAACAGTATTAGAATTGGGAGGTAACGACCCAATTATAATTTGTAATGATTTAAATGACGATGATTTAGAGAAAGCTGCAGAATTAGCTGTCTTAGGTGCTACAAAAAACTCTGGTCAAAGATGTACGGCAGTAAAAAGAATTTTATGCCAAGAAAAGATAGCTGATAAATTTGTACCTCTAGTACTTGAAAGAACAAAAAAAATCAATTTTGGAAATCCTCAAGATTTAAAAACAGATATGGGAACTGTTGTTAGTGAAGAAGCCGCTAAACTTTTTGAACAACGTGTACAAGCAGCAGCAGAAGAAGGAGCAGAAATTCTTTATCAACCTAAAAGAGAAGGCGCACTTCTTCCTCCCGTTGTATTAGATAATGTCAAACCTACAAGTGAGCTTGTGGTTGAGGAAACATTCGGTCCTATTGTACCAATCTTGCGAGTTTCTAATGATATCGAAGATGTTGCCAAGGTCTCTAATTCTACAGCTTTTGGACTTTCTTCGGGAGTTTGCACTAATGATATGAGAGCTTCTAACTTCTTTATTCAAAATTTAAATGTAGGAACAGTAAATATATGGGAGGTTCCTGGATATCGTATTGAAATGTCACCATTCGGGGGTATTAAGGACTCTGGTTTGGGATACAAAGAGGGTGCCTTAGAAGCAATGAAAAGTTACACCAATTTGAAAACTTATTCTTTGCCATGGTAAAACAATGATCAATTCTAAATATGAATTAGTTATTGTTGGTGCCGGAGTAGTTGGAATGGGTGTTGCTTTAGCAGCACATAAAAAAGGTGTAAAAAAGATTTTAATTATTGATCGCCATCAGGCTTGTACTGGTGCCTCAATTAGAAATTTTGGTTTTATTACTATTACGGGCCTTAGGCAAAAGTTGATGCAAAAACGAGCATTAAGATCTCGAGATATTTGGTTAGATCTAATTAAAAAAGCTAAAATTACTGTCAATCATCGAGGTCTATACCTTTTAGCCCAGCACAAAGAAAGCATGCCAGTTTTAGAGGAATATCTAAAAGTTGATCCTCGAAATACAGTAAAGCTCTTATCCAAAAAAGAAATGGTATCTCAAAGTCCATTATTTAAGGAAAACAATATTTTTGGTGGGCTACATAGCACTGATGAAGTACGAATTGAGCCAAGACTTGCTATTCCAGCTGTATCAAAATATTTACAATCGATTGGAATTGACTTTTTATGGAAAGAGGAAGTTTTGGATTTTTCCCATCAGTATGTAGTTACTCAAAAAAGAAAAATCCAATTTAAAAAATTAATAATGGCACCTGGCAATCATTTAAAAGGATTAGGAAGAGATATTTTTGAAAAAAGAAAAGTTGAGTCTAGTAAGCTGCATATGCTTCGAATAATGCCTAAGAAAAAAATTAAATTACCTGGAGGCATCATGGCTGATTTAACTTTAATGAGATATCCAGGGTATGAAAACCTGCCCTCTAAAAAAAAACTTGATAAAGTCATAAAGAAAAAATGTCGGGCAGAATTAGATAATGGCATTCATGTTATCGTTGTTCAAGGTAAAGACGGATCTCTTACTATTGGAGACTCTCATCACTATACTAATGACACCCACTATCCATTTGAAAATGAAAATGTAGATAAATTGATTTTAAATAAATTTAATCAAGTTTTACCAATTGGTAAATATGATGTTGTTGAACGCTGGGTTGGAGAATATCCCTCAGGCAAAAAAGATTATCTCGATTACTGGATAGATAAAAATATTTGCATTGCAAATGTTACCACGGGGATTGGCATGTCTACGGGTTTTGCATTTGCAGAGGATGTTGTAAACAAGCTTTATTAACTACATAAAGCTATTTAGTCAAAATTTTGTCAGTTACTCTCTTTATTATAATTATCTTAACTGCTGTAGCCCATACGACTTGGAATGTTTTATTAAAAACGTCAGATAACAAAGTTCTTTTTCTAAGAAGCTTTCTTTTACTTGCTAGCTTTCTATTTATACCTGTTTTGTTTTTTATTCAGCCACCATCTCCAAGTTCATACATTTTTTTGGCTGCATCTCTATTTATTCACATTTTTTACAACATTTTCCTGATTAAAATGTATAGCTACTCAGAAATATCTTTCTCTTATCCCATTGCTCGAGGTAGTCCTACGCTCATCTTACTAGTAGTTTCACCCTTATTGCTTGGTGATGAAATTAGCTATCTAAATAATATTGGTGCTTTAATTTTAATTTGTGGAATTTTCTTCCTCATTTTTTCTGAAGGAAACTACAAAAAAATCAATTTTAAAGGTCTTGGATTATCACTAATGGTAGCAAGTACTATTGTAATTTATACACTTGTAGACGCTAAAGGAGCTAGATTATCAGAGAGTGCAATTTCTTACGGTATCTATATGTTTGCTATTGAGGGTATTACTTTTAATATTGCATATATACTTTTTTTTAAAGATAAGAAAATTCCCTTTCAGTTCATCTTTAAAGAAAAATATAAAATATTATTAGCTAGCATCTTAGTTACATTTGCCTATCTCCCAATTCTTTATGCTTTTACAAAAGTAAATGTTCCATCAGTTGCAGCACTAAGGGAAATTAGTATTTTATTTACCTCAATATACGGTGTTTATTTTTTGAAAGAAAAGTTCGGATCAATAAAAGTGATCTCTGCTGCTCTCGTTGTAGTAGGTTGTGTTATTATTAGGATTGCTGCAGGCTAAATTAAAAAAAATTTTTAAAATCTTTGTATCCCATTAGCTTTGGAATGCGATATTTAATTTTTTTAGGTAAATTTTTATCATAATTGGTATGACGTAAAATTTTTTGAACTTTAGCTTTTAATGCTGCTTCAATACCTACATCAGAATCTTCAATTACTAAAATCTCACTAGTCTTAAGACCTAGTTTCCTCGCACCAATGATATAACCGTCTTTAAAGGGCTTATAAGGAATTTTTCCTGTGCATGATGTAATATTGTCTTTAAAGTATTTTAAAAGATCATTTTTTCTTAAGACCTTCAATACATGATTTTTATGAGCATTGGATACAATGCCTATTTTTAAATTTGTAGATTTAATAAATTTTTTCAAATAAGGATATATTTTTGGACTTTGCTGATTAAATGCGATTTTTAATTCTTTTCTATAGTTCCTCATGATTAAAGTGAGGTTATAGCCTTCTTCTAAGATTAACCTTTGAAATAAATGCTCTGAAATAATCCCAATAGTGGATTTCTGCTTAATACTTCTATCGTAGTTTATCCCCATTTTTTTCAGCGTGATTAGCGCTGTACCAAACCATATCTGTTCAGATTCAGCAATTACACCATCAAAATCAAACAAAATTCCTTTAATTTCTTTAGACATAATTCACTCTATTTACGCAATTTTTAATAGTTATAAACATTTCAAAAGTAATAAATCTTTAACATACTCAATTTAGAATTATACTAATTAATTATTATTACGGAGGAAATGTAATGACAAAAATTAAAAATATCTTTTTAATCTTTACCGTCTTCATCTTTGGTTCATTTTCATTAATGGCAAAAACACAGCTCACTGTTTATACAGCTGTCGAAGCAGAAGATTTAAAAAAGTATGCAGCAACATTTAATGAGGATCACCCAGATATTGAAATTAACTGGGTCAGAGATTCAACAGGTATTATAACTGCAAAACTTTTAGCAGAAAAAAATAACCCTCAAGCTGATATCATATGGGGATTAGCCGGAACAAGTGCAATGCTTATGAAATCAGAGGGGATGTTTGAACCTTATGCACCTAAGGGATTAGAAAATCTTGATCCTAAATTCCGTGACTCAGCTAACCCACCTGCATGGACAGGAATGGACGCATGGGTTGCTGCTGTATGTGTTAATACCATTGAAGCAGAAAATTATGGTTTACCAATGCCTTCCTCTTGGGAAGATCTAACTGATCCAGTTTATGAAGGTCACGTGGCTATGCCAAATCCAAATTCATCTGGAACAGGTTTTTTAGATGTTTCTAGTTGGCTGCAGATTTTTGGTGAAGATGGTGGTTGGGCTTATATGGATAGACTTCACAAAAATATTTCTCACTACACTCACTCAGGATCTAAGCCTTGTAAGCAAGCTGCAGCAGGAGAGGTTCCAATTGGAGTTTCTTTTGCATTTAGAGGTGCAAGATCTAAGGAAGCAGGAGCTCCAATTGAAATTATAGTTCCAGCTGAGGGAGTTGGATGGGAGATGGAAGCAACAGCTATCATCAAAGGTACTTCTAATTTAGAAGCTGCTAAAACTTTAGCTGACTGGTCTATCTCAAGAAAAGCTATGGAAATGTACAATGACGCTTACGCTGTTGTTGGTATGCCTGGTGTAGCAAAACCAGTGAAACACTTCCCTGAAGGCTTGTTAGAGGCAATGATTAAAAATGATTTTGAATACGCAGCTCAAAATAGAAAAGATATCCTTGCTGAATGGCAAAGAAGATATGACTCTAAGTCAGAACCTAAAAGCTAAATAACTATCTTATAAAAAAGCTTACAATTAACTTTGTAAGCTTTTTTAGTTAATAAAAATCATGGAAAAATATTTATCAGTAAAAAAAGTCAATAAACACTTTGGTAAATTTCAAGCACTAAAAGATGTAAATTTTGATGTAAAAGAGGGGGAGTTCGTGTGCATTCTTGGACCCTCTGGATGTGGGAAAACTACACTCCTAAGAGTCATAGCGGGGCTAGAAAGTCAATCAGAGGGAGAAATTAATCAAAATAACAAAAATATTTCTCAACTGCCGCCCGATCAAAGAGATTTTGGAATTGTATTTCAGTCTTATGCTCTATTTCCAAATCTAACTGTAAAAAACAATATTTCTTTTGGTTTAAAAACGAGAAAACAAAATAGAGATGCAATAGATAAACGAGTGGATGAATTATTGAATTTGGTCGGACTTTCTGACCATATCAATAAATACTCTGCACAACTATCAGGTGGAGAACAACAACGTGTTGCTTTAGCAAGAGCATTAGCCCCTTCTCCAGGATTATTACTATTAGATGAACCACTTTCTGCCCTTGATGCAAAAGTGAGACAGCATTTACGTTTAGAAATCAAAAATCTTCAAAGAAAATTGGGAGTAACAACTATTATGGTTACTCACGACCAAGAAGAGGCATTAACGATGGCTGATAGAATTATTCTAATGAACAAGGGAGTTATTGAACAAGAAGGCTCTCCCCAAGATATTTACTCTAAACCTACGACTGCATTTTCCGCAAACTTTATAGGAACAACAAATCTATTTAAGGTAAAAAAAATATCTTCAAATTCAATTGAAATTCATGGCTCCATATTGGAATGTGATGATGATATTAAAGATGATGTTTCAACAGTAACAATAAGACCAGAGGATATTAAAATTTCTGATAGCGAAAATAATCAAAATATTTTTACTGGAACAGTAAAAGAGCTTGAATTTTTGGGTTCTAATATAAGAGGGCATATTGAGGTAAACTTTAAATCCCAAACAGATATTGTTATTTGTAATTTTGCGTCTGAATATATTCAATATAATAATATTCAAAAAGACACACAAGTTAATATTTCTCTTCAACCGCATGCAATTAAAATTGTTAAAGATTAAAATTTAAAATGAAAAAAAGTAGAGACGATTATTTAACTTTATTTTTTATATCCATTATTGGAATTTATATTTTCATTGCTCTTGCTTTTCCTATGTATGCCATCTTATCAAAAAGTTTTGAAAATAAAGATGGCGCTTTTATTGGATTTGAAAATTATCAAAGTTATTTTGAAAATAGCTCATTAGTTTACTCAATCTATAATAGTTTATTTATCTCTATAGTGACCATGGTTATCACTATTTCACTGGCTTTTGTTTTTGCATACGCTCTCACTAAAAGTCGTATGGCAGGAAAAGGTATGTTTCGTTCGATAGCAATGATACCTATCTTGGTTCCATCATTATTGTCTGGTATCTCACTTATTTACCTATTTGGTAAACAAGGAATTTTTAGAGAGTTATTAATGGGTTATGAAATCTATGGTCCTATTGGAATAATAATAGCTGAAGTTTTTTATACCTTTCCCCACGCACTACTTATAATCGTTACAGCGCTTTCAATAGGAGACGCAAGATTATATGAGGCGGCTAAAGTTCTACGCTCTAAATCAATCCGAACCTTTTTTACTGTGACACTACCTTCTGCAAAATATGGTGTCATAAGTGCAGCTTTCGTTGTTTTTACCTTAGTGATTACTGATTTTGGAATTCCCAAGGTCATAGGGGGTAATTATAACGTTCTCGCGGTAGATGTTTATAAGCAAGTAATTGGACAGCAAAATTTTGAAATGGGAGCAGTTGTAAGTATGGTCTTAGTTTTTCCTGCTCTCATAGCATTTGCAGTTGATCGTATTGTACAACGAAAACAGGTAGCTATACTAACTTCTCGTTCTGTTGTCCATGAGCCCAATGAGAGCAAAACTTTTGATAGAGTTATGTTTGGCTATTGTTCAGTAATCTCAGTATTAATCTTAACGATTTTAGGAATGTGTTTGTATGCAAGTCTTGTTACCTTTTGGCCATACAATTTAACCCTATCACTAAAAAATTATCAATTTGATCTCATGGATGGAGGCGGTTGGGACTCATATTATAATTCTATTCGTATGGCAAGCTATACGGCTTTCTTTGGAACAATTGTGGTTTTTGCTGGTGCTTACTTTGTAGAAAAATCTAGAGGTCTCAAAACTGGTCGATCAATACTTCATTTATTATCTATGATGCCTATGGCAATACCTGGATTGGTCTTAGGATTAGCTTATATTTTCTTTTTTAATCACCCTGATAATCCTTTAAATTTTTTATATGGCACAATGGCCATATTGGTTATTTGTACAATTACCCACTTTTATACTGTATCTCATTTGACTGGCCTTACGTCTTTAAAACAAATAGACAATGAATTTGAGCATGTCTCATCATCACTAAAACAACCTTTTTATAAAACCTTTTTTCGTGTAACGGTTCCCATTAGTCTTCCAGCTATATTTGAAATAGGAATTTACTTTTTCGTTAATGCTATGACTACCGTATCTGCTGTAGTTTTTCTATACAGCTCAAAAACAACTCTAGCTTCTGTGGCAGTTCTAAATATGGATGATGCCGGTGATATAGCTCCCGCAGCAGCAATGGGTATGATGATATTCTATACTAATGCTGCCGTTCGCATTGTGTATGTGATTATTACAAAAAAGATTTTAGTTCGTTTCCAAAATTGGCGAACAAAAACATCCTAAAATATTAATATTAAATGTTTTACTAACCCACTATGATATTTTTTCATATCGCTATTTTAATTTTAGATTTTCATTGAATTCAAATTTATTATTTGTATAAAGTCATAACCATATAGCTCATAAAGTTAGGAGATTCGTATGGAGTTATCATTTATATATGCAGTAATAGGTTTTTCATTAGCAGGGCTCTCTGTTTTTGGAAATGACTCAATTCAAACGCTTGGAACTTTTATCGCCGCTAAAAAAAAATGGTATAAGTGGTATGTTTTAGCAACAGCAGCTTCTCTTGTCCTTGTTGGCACTCTTACTTATGGCTGGGTTGCCTATGATGGAGATATCACTTTTGGTCGTTTGAATAAAATACCTTATATAGAAATCCAATGGTATCATGCAGTCGCCCCTCTTGTTTTAGTTATGCTAACTCGTGTTGGCATACCAGTATCTACTACATTTCTAGTTTTGTCTGCTTTTGCTTCTACCGTAATTTTAGAAAAAGTCTTACTTAAAAGTATAGTTGGTTATGCCATTGCAGCCTCAGCTGCATACGTTGTTTGGTTTGTAGTTTCAAAATACATAAATGAAAAAGACGATGAGATAACCGACCCAAAAAAACAGGCTTTCTGGAGAAATTCACAGTGGATTGCCTCAGGCTTTCTTTGGGCTACGTGGTTAATGCACGATGTTGCAAATATAGCAGTGTATTTACCAAGAAAAATAGACCCAACTCTCTTTATTTTAGTAATGATTTATTTTGTAATTCTTATTTATTACATTTTTTGGAGAGAGGGAGGGCCAATTCAAAAAATTGTTTTAGAAAAAACAGGTACTAGATATGCAAGATCCTGCACAATTATAGATTTAGTTTACTGCGCTGTTCTTTATTTTTTTAAAGAATTGAACGATTTACCAATGTCAACAACATGGGTTTTTGTTGGACTGCTATGTGGAAGAGAACTGGCAATTGCCACTCACCATAAAACAAATCTTAGAAAGTATGTATTTCCAATTATAGGTAAAGACTTTTTAAAAATGATATTTGGATTAGCAATATCTGCAGGAATTGTTTTATCAATACACTACATAATTATTCCTAATGACTTGGTTTAAAAATAAATTATCAGCTTAATAAAATTATTTTTTTTTTGCTAATTTTTTTTTTAGGCGCCAACGTAAGTTACTTCTGACTATAAAGCCTACGCAGTTTTTTGAACCACATCTACACGGGTGATCTTCAAAGTAATGCATATCATAACCATAATCATAGGACAGTTCCTCACCTTTTTTTATATCCTTAATTGCACTTATCCAAATTTTTCCTCTTATGATATCAGTTTCACAATTAGGATCACAAGAGTGGTTAATAAACTTTGCTAAATTCCAAGAAACTTTTCCATTGATGTCGTATCTTTCATTTAGAGTAAAAATATATACTGAACCTACGTTACCACTCTTTTTGTTAGCTTCAATGTGAACATCAGCAATTTTGTCTGATTGAGCTTTGGTAATCTTTAAACCACGATATTCTATTATCTTAGAACCACTTTCTATATCTGTTTTTGCAAAAAGGCCAGAGGCATGAATCTTTGAATTTTTTTTAATGTAAAGTTTTTGTGATTGACTCATTTATTTAATAATTAAATTGATTTCGCATCTTGTCATAAGAAACTTAAAAGTAAAGATACTACTTATATATGTTATTATTAAGTCTTGAACTTTAATTCAACCATATCCAATCCATCCTCTTGGATTAATTCTAACAAAGAATTATTGGGGCTTAATTGGAGTAGCAATTCTATCTCTGATCACTTTAAAAATAAAAATTGTCGAAATATATTTCTACAAGATAATGATATTCCTAAAGGAGTTTTATTAGGTCATTTTTTATATGAAGATCAAAGAACCATTGAGTTTGAAATTTTGCATATTGCTATAATTCCAGATTCAAGAAATCAAGGTTTTGGTTATGAATTATTATTAGAGTTGGAAAAACAGCTAAAAAAACCAATAAAATCAACAAAAATTTTCCTCGAAGTGAATTCTGGAAATAAATTTGCTATTAAACTTTATGAAAAATTAGGCTATAAAACCTACAATGAAAGAAAAAACTACTATGGGAGCAAGTCTATAAAATCTTCTGTCTCTCAAGACGCAATCTTGTTTGCCAAATCTCTCAATGCCAACACCTAAGAATTTTTTTATAAAAACTTTTGGCTGTCAGATGAATGTTTATGATTCTGACAAGATGAAAGATATTTTCATTTCTCATAATGTTCAACCAACTGAAGATTATTTGAATGCAGATTTTGTAGTTTTAAATACTTGTCATATCAGAGAAAAGGCTACTGAAAAGACATACTCTAATTTAGGACGAATTAATAAAAAAGGTAAAAAAAATCAAAAGATTATTGTTGCTGGATGTGTGGCACAGGCTGAAGGTGAATTAATTCAAAAACGCGCTCCTTATGTTGATCTAGTAATTGGTCCTCAATCTATCCAATCTTTAGATCATTTTCTTGAAAGAAATGATCTTTCTAAAAATTCTGTCACAGAATTTGATGCGATAGAGAAATTCGATACGCTAAATCAAATTAAAAGAAATCAAAATTCAAAATCAGCGTTTGTGACTATCCAAGAAGGTTGTGATAAATTTTGCCACTTCTGTGTTGTTCCTTATACTAGAGGATCTGAATATTCTCGAACAGTTTATGAAATAGAAGATGAAGTAAAGTCACTAGTTGACTTAGGGGTAGTAGAATTTACTTTGTTAGGACAAAATGTAAATGCTTTTCATGGTAATGATGCATCAGGACAATCACACAGCTTAGCCTCCTTAATCAATGCTGTTTCTGAAATCAATGGCGTTGAGAGAATTACGTATTCTACCAGTCACCCTGTAAATATGACGGATGATTTAATTCAACTCCATGGCACCAATCATAAATTAATGCCTTTTCTCCATCTCCCTGTTCAATCGGGGTCCAATAAAATTTTAAAACTTATGAATAGAAAACACTCCCGAGACTTTTATTTTGACATCATCGAAAAAGTTAGAAAAGCCAAGCCTGATATTGCTTTATCGTCTGATTTTATTATTGGTTTTCCTGGTGAGACGCAAAAAGATTTTGAAGATACACTTGATCTAATTAGACGTATTAAATACATGAATTCATATTCTTTTAAATATAGTCCTCGTCCAGGAACGCCCGCTGCAAATAAAGAGGAAATTAATAAAGATATTCTTGATGAAAGGCTTGCTATAATACAAGAGCTTTTGGACGAGCAACAAATGGAATACAACAGAAATTTTATTACCAAAACTGTCAAAGTCCTAATTGATGGTGCTGGTAAACTTAACGGACAGATAAAAGGAAAATCGGAGTTTAACCAAAGTGTTGCTCTTGAAGGAGAAGAAAATTATATCGGTCAAATTATTCCTGTTCAAATTAAAGATGTTAAAATGCATTCACTTATTGGTGTAAGAGCTTAATGGCCACAGCTAATATTTCTTCCCATCAAAAACAATTAGAGTTTGATGATAATCAATTTCTATCAAGCTTATTTGGGTACCATGATAAAAACTTAAAAGTTTTAGAGGATAAATTTAAGGTAAAGCTTTATACCCGAGGAAACTTTCTCTCTATTAAAGGAAGTAGAGATCCTGTTGAAAAAGCCTATTATGTTATCCAAGGCCTATATGTGAAATTAAAAAATAAAGATATCTCAGCTGAAGAAATTGAAAATAATATAGATTTAGCTAAACCTGCTTATATTAAAGAACAAATTGAACAAGATCAGAAATATCAAATCACTACAAAATTAAAAACAATTTATCCTAAAACAAAGAATCAAGAACTTTTCTTAAAACTGATGAAATCGAAGGATATTGTGTTCGCTGTTGGACCCGCCGGTACCGGTAAAACCTATTTAGCTGTGGCATATGCGGTTAGTCTTTTTGCTGAGGGTAAAATAAACAGATTAATTTTATCAAGACCAGCAGTAGAAGCAGGTGAGAGACTTGGATTCCTTCCTGGTGACATGAAAGAAAAAATAGATCCTTATTTACGACCTCTTTATGATGCACTCTATGAAATGATGCCGGGGGAAGAAATAGACCGAAAAATGGTTAATAATTTAATTGAAATAGCACCTTTAGCTTTTATGAGAGGTAGAACACTTAATAAGTCATTTATTATATTAGATGAAGCTCAAAATACTTTGTCTACACAAATGAAAATGTTTTTAACACGATTAGGCCAAAACTCCAAAATGGTAATCACAGGTGACTTAAGTCAAAAAGATTTACCTGATAATGCTAAAAGTGGTATGCAGGATGCAATGGAAAAACTAGAAAAGGTTAATGATATTGGTTTTGTTCATCTAAACAGTAGTGATGTTTGCCGTCATACTTTGGTTGAAAAAATTATAAATGCATACGATAAATAAATTTGAAAATTAAAAACAAAAAATTTGTAATTGAATTCATTGGAAATAACCATCTTAAAGAATTCTTAAAAATCTCCAAAGGAAGACTTAAAAAATTATCTGAGTATTTTCAAACACTTCATCTTAATGAAAATCAAACATTAATAACAATTAAAATTGTATCTAATGATGAAATAAAATTTCTTAACAAAGAATTTAGAAAAAAAAATAAGATTACTGATGTATTATCTTTTCCAGATGAGATTGCTTCAGGAGATATTGCAATAGCTGATAGTTATATTACTAATAAAAATAATACAATTAATTCTCAGAACTTTTTTATGTTAGTTGGACATGGGCTTCTTCACTTATTTGGTTATTCACACTACGATAAGCAATCAAGAGAAAATATGAGATTTTTAGAAAACATGTTAATGCATTTATTAGGATTAAAAAAAATTCATGAAGATTAAAAAAAATATAGCAATTAAACTTATTAAAGATTTAATTCAAGATGATAAATTTAAAAAACAAATAATTGATTTAATATCTTCCAATTCAGATAGCTCTGGAATTGCTAAAAATGAAGAAAAAAAGATTTTTAATAATCTTTTAAAGGTTCATAAAAAAACAGTTGATGATGTGATGATACCACGTGGTGAAATAATATATATTGATCAAAAAATTGATAAAAATAACCTTATCAAACTAATAAATAAAGAAGCACACTCTAGAATGCCCGTTGTTAAAGACGATTTAGAAAATTGCTTAGGAATGGTACATATCAAAGATATCTTTAAGAAAATCAACAATAAATCACTCAATATAAAAAGTCTTTTAAGAGAGGTAATTTTTATCCCTTCTGCAACTCCGGTATTTAATCTTTTGCAGAAAATGAAAAAACAAAATATTCATTTAGCTATAGTTATGGACGAATTTAATAGTGTAGCAGGCTTAGTAACCATTGAAGATCTTGTTGAAGAAATCGTTGGTGAAATTGAAGATGAGCATGACTCAGAAGAAGCCCCCTTATACCGTCAAAATAACAAAAACTTGATCATGGATGCAGCAATGTTAGTTGATGACTTTGAAAGAGAATTTGATGTTAATATTCCTGAAGAGTTAAAAGAAGATGTAGGAACAATTGGTGGTATCATTTTTAATCTAGCTGGAAGAGTCCCTAAAAGAAAAGAAAAATTTAATATTAATAAAAAATTATCTTTCACCATCCATAAAGTTTCTTCGAGAAAAATTCTAGAAGTAGTTGTACACGGCGTAAAACCTCAGTAGTTTGAGTTTCATACTTCAAAGACCTTTCCTTTTAGTTTTTGTAAGTGCAATTTTAATTTTGTTTTCTTTGCCGCCCTTTAGCATATCTATCTTTTACTGGTTTGGTCTTGGTTTATTTTTTTTCTGTTTAGTTACTAAGACTGTTTTAACTAAAAGGAGTATTTTTTTATTTTTTTTCATAGTTCAGTTTATTAGTTTAAGTTGGATTATCCAATCATTTTACTCAGGTGGATTTTTTTATTTGATATTAGGTATTATTTTAATTTTTTCTCTAGCCTCTTTTATTTCCTTTTTAAATTTTTCTATAGTTATTTTCATATTTAAGATTTTTAAATCTTCAGATCTTAAATTTTTTTTACTTCCTCTAAGCCTAAGTGTAATAGAATTATTGAAAGAATTTCTTTTAGGTGGATTTCCTTGGAATCCAGTTGCTATTATTTATTATAAAAATATATGGGTTTTAAAATCTCTTCCCATTGTTGGTGTTTATGGTTTAGGAGTAATTATTCATCTAATATTAGGTTTTTACTTATACGCAATAATTAAACAAAGAAAAATTTTTAGTTACGTCATAGTTCTTATGGTTTCTCTCTTATTTTTATTCAGTTTCTTTGACAAGGAAACCGTAGAAAATAATAATGATGAAACGCTGAACATTATATTAATTCAACCTAACATATATGAGTCTTTGACAGAATTTGATGTCTTGGATAATCTTGATAAATATGAAAAATTAACACAAAAAGCTATTAGTCAAAATCTTAACATAGATTTAATTATATGGCCGGAAGGCTCTTTACCCATTGATCTAAATAATAGGAAGGGGCTTTTAAATAGAATAGGGAGTCTTTTAGATGAAGGCCAATTCATGATAGTAGGCTCAAGTGCAATTGAAAATAACCAATTATTTAATCGATTATTTCTCATAGACCATAAAGGTAGAATTAATCAATACTATGACAAACAAAAACTTGTCTTGTTTGGTGAATACGTTCCTTGGGTAAATCCATTACTCAGCCAATTTTTAAATTTAGGAATGAATTACATTCCAGGAAAAAATCAATCACTTTTAAATTTACCTAAAAATGTTAAGGCCGTACCTATGATTTGCTTTGAATCTATTTTTAACTACAAGCGTATTAATAAAAATATTTGTCAGTCTGATTTGGTTATACAAATATCTAATGACTCCTGGTTTGGTAAATGGTACGGTCCGCATCAACATCTAGCAAATTCATTATTACGAAGTGTTGAGTTCAAAAAAACATTAGTAAGATCGACACCCTCTGGAATTTCAGCTATTATTGACAAACAAGGTAATATTAACAAAAGTATTATAAATGATAAAAAAGACTTTCTTTACTATAGTTATCCTATCAATAAATCTCTCACACCATGTTCATCAAAATTAAATTTTATAATATTTCTTATGGTGACAATTTTTGGAGTTAGTTTTTTCTATGTTCGAATCAAAAAATAAATATTTTGGTAGAAAAAAAGGTAAATCATTTGTTCGATTAAAACGATTTCAAGATGAGTTAAAACAGCCAACAAATGCTATTTTTAAAAGAATAAAAATACCCCGTGTACTAGAAATAGGTATTGGTGATGGTGAAAAAATTAGTAAAGATGCCAAAGATCATCCAAATACAAATTTCATAGGATGTGATATTTTCGCTGATGGTGTTTTGAGAGCAATAAGAAACTCTTTAGAGAATAATTTAAAAAATTTATTGGTTTTTCATTCAAATATTCAAGAAATTCTTCCTTCTGTGCCCAATAATTATTTTCATGGTATCAGAGTTTTTTTTCCTGATCCTTGGCCTAAAGCAAGACATAAAAAAAGAAGAACATTTAACATTTCACTTGTGGGGGAATTATCTGAAAAACTAAAAAAGAATGGTTTTATTCATTTTGCGACTGATCACTCAGACTATTTTCTAGATGCCCTGATTTTAATGAAGGAATCAAATTACAGAATGGATAATATTGGTCCAGATTCATGGAAATATAATGAATACAATGCTTTAAATACAAAGTTTGAGAAAAAAGCCTTAGACAAAAATCATAAATTATTCTATTTTAGCGTTCTTAAAAATTATTAACCAACAAGGAGGAGGTGGGTTATCCCGCCTTTTTTTTTAACTAGAAAAGATAATGCTAAATAACACAGAAATTTTAAAAGTTGCAGAAGTTGTCTCTCAAGAGAAAGGCATCGATCAAGACATAGTAATGGAGGCTCTAGAGGAGTCTTTTGAAATAATTGGAAAATCAAAATATGGAATGGACAATAATATCAAAGCTGTTATCGACCGTTTCACCGGTAATATTTCTTTATCGCATATCAAAGACGTTGTAGAGACTATAGATCCTGTCCTCCAGGCAAATCAAATACTTTTAGATCACGCAAAAAAGTATGATGAAAATATAGAGGTAGGAAAACAAGTTCATATCCCACTACCATCAGTTAATTTTGGAAGAGTAACAGCTAACATGGCACGTCAAGTAATTTACTCACGTGTTCGTGAAGCTGAAAAAAGAAGACAGTTTAATGATTTTAAAGATCGGGTTGGTGAAGTTTTATCAGGTATAGTTAAAAGAATAGAATTTAACAACATTATTGTCGACTTGGGAAAAGCTGAGGGTTTTCTTCGTAAAGACGAATTAATTCCAAGAGAAAATTTCAAAACTGGTGATCGCATAAGAGCTTATTTTTTTGATATCAAAGAAGAAGCAAAAGGACATCAAATTTTTCTCTCAAGAACTCATCCACAATTTATGGCAAAACTTTTTGTTCAAGAGGTTCCTGAAATTTATGAAGGTCAAATTGAAATTTTATCTGTTGCAAGAGACCCAGGCAGTAGAGGTAAGATAACAGTTAGAGCTAACGATAAATCTATTGATCCGGTTGGTGCTTGTGTTGGAATGAGAGGTTCTAGAGTTCAAGCTATTGTTAATGAACTTCAAGGTGAAAAAATTGATATTGTAAATTGGTCTGAACTTAAATCGCTTTACGTTCAAAGAGCAATTGCTCCTGCTCAAGTTGCTAAAGTTAACGAATTTGATGACTCTAAGAGAGTTGAAATAGTTCTTCCAGAAGATCAATTAAGTATCGCAATTGGTAGAAGGGGTCAAAATGTTAAACTGGCCTCCATTTTAACTGGTTTAGAGATTGATATATTAACTGAGAAAGAAGATGCTGATAGAAGGCAAGAAGAGTTTAAGAAGGTAACAAGTCTTTTTGCAGAAAAGTTAGATTTAGAAGATATGATCGCACAGCTCTTAGCCGTAGAGGGTTATAACAGTATTGAAAAAATTGCTAATGCTACGGTCAATGACATTGAAAAGATTGAAGGGTTTGATAGTGAACTTGCTGCTGAAATTTATGCTCGTGCATCACAGTTTATGGAAAATGAAAAAGCAGAGTTAGAAAAACTTATTCAAGATTCAAGCCTTGATAATTACCTAAAAAATGTCAATGAATTTGATAATAAAATGCTTTCTACTCTTATTGACAACAAGATTCTTACTAGACAAGATTTGGCAGATCTTGCTACAGATGAACTTGTAGGTAAAGAGGGTATTCTTGAAAAGAGAATAGAGAAAACTGTTGCTGAAAAAATCATTATGGACGCCAGGGAAATATTTCTTAATAACTAAGAATTAATAAATGACAAAAGATAATAAGACTTCCACGCCAAGCTCAACTTCTAAAAGTGCTACGCCTAAAACACTAGCTGCCGCTCCGAGGAAAAAGTTAACTCTTAACACAACTGCTTTCCAAAAAAAAATGGCATCAATATCAGTTAACAATATTTTAGAAGAAGAACCGGATTATGAAAAAATGCCAAGTTTGGCAAGAACAAAAAGAAATCGCGAAAAACAAAAAACAAAATACAAACCTAACTTAACTAGTTCACAAAAGATTGTAAGAGAAGTTGATATCCCAGTTAAAATTTCAATCCAAGAACTTGCTAGCCGTATGTCTGAAAAAACAGGAGATGTAGTTAAATCTCTAATGAAAAATGGAATTATGGCTACTGCAAATCAATATATTGATGGTGATACAGCTGAACTTATTGTTACTGAGTTAGGTCATACACCAAAAAGAGAAACAGCAATCAGCCTAAATGATGAAATTGCTAATTTCCAAAAAACAACAAACTCTAATATTCAACCTCGTCCTCCCATTGTTACAGTGATGGGTCACGTTGACCATGGTAAAACATCTTTATTAGATTCTTTAAGAAATACAAACGTAACTGCTCGTGAGTCTGGTGGTATCACTCAGCATATAGGCGCTTACCAAATTCAACACAAAAACCAGCCAATTACCTTTTTAGATACACCAGGACATGCAGCATTTTCAAATATTCGCTCTAGAGGGGCAAATTTAACAGACGTAGTTGTCCTAGTTGTTGCTGCTAATGACAGTGTAAAACCTCAGACCATAGAGGCTATCTCACATGCCAAAACTGCTAATGTGCCTATAGTCCTGGCTATCAATAAAATTGATCTACCTGACGTGGACGCTAATGTTGTAAGAAATGACTTACTAAGTCATGAAGTAGTTGTTGAAAGCTTTAGTGGTGATGTCTTAGAAACAGAAATATCTGCTATAAAAAAAACAAATCTAGATAAGCTTTTAGACAATATTTTATTACAAATTGAAATTTTAGATTTAAACGTAGAACACAACAAACTTGCAGAAGCAATCGTTGTTGAATCTAAAATAGAAACTGGCAAAGGATCTGTTGCTACAGTAATTATTAAAAATGGTACTTTGAAGGAGGGAGATCATTTTACTTGTGGCTCCTCTTTTGGAAGGGTCAAGGCTTTATTTGATGAGTCAGGAAAAAGAGTGAAATTTGCTCCTCCTGGTATGCCAGTTGAAGTTTTAGGTTTTGACTCTGTTCCTCAAGCAGGTGAAACAGTTTTTGTTATGCCCAATGAAGAAGTAGCTAAAGACATTACGGAAAAAGCAAAAGAACAAAAAAAATTAGAAAATACGGCAGCTATCAAAAAATCCTCTTTAGAAGAAATGATGGCAAATGTATCAAAAGGTGATGTTAAAAAACTTCCAATTATTGTCAAAGCAGACGTTCAAGGGTCCTTAGAAGCTATTGTATCTTCCCTAGAAAAAGTTGGTAATGATGAAGTAAAAATTAATGTTATTCATAATGCTATTGGTGCTATTAATGAAAGTGACGTTAGTTTAGCTAACTCTGCTCAAGGTGTTGTTATTGGATTTAATATTCGTGCCATCCCTCAAGCAAGAACTATCGCTAAAAGAGATAAAGTTGATATTCGCTATTACTCTATTATCTATGAGTTAATTGATGATATGAAAAAAATGTTATCTGGACTCCTAACACCTGATACTAAAGAGGAGATTATTGGACATGCTGAAGTCAGGGATACCTTTAACTCTTCTAAATTTGGGATGATAGCAGGTTGTTTTGTGACAAATGGATTTGTTCAAAATTCTGCCAAAATCAGGTTGGTTAGAGAAGGAAAAATTATTCACGAAGGGGAAGTAGGAACCCTCAAAAGATTTAAAGATGATGTAAAAGAGGTGAGAGAAAACTATGAATGTGGTATTTCCTTTAAAGATTATTCTGATATTTTGGTTAAAGACGAAATTGAGTTTTATATAACTAAGGAAGTTCAAAAAGAATTATAGTGTGGACAATAAGCCAAGTTTTCGAACAAAAAAAATTGCACTCTCTATTAAAAGGTTAGTATCTGAATATCTCGTAACTCATAGAGATTATTTATCAAAGTTTCCAACTGTTCGCTTTGAAATTACTGATGTTAAAGTTAGTAAAGACTTAAGGTTTGCTAAAATTTTTTTAATTCACAATATTACTAATGAAGAATTTAAAGAATTCAGTAAGCTTTATTTAAGAGACATACAAAGCTTAATTGCTAGAACACTTACAAGTAAATATACCCCTAAAGTTTCTTTAATTTTTGATCAATCTTTTCAAGAATCCTTAAAAGTACAATCACTTCTAGATAATTTATAGATTATATGAAAGAAAAATTTCCAAATAGTGGTTGGCTACTAATAAATAAACCAGAGGGTGTCGAGTCTTTTGGAGTAATTAGAAGGTTAAAGTTTCGATATTCCTTTCATAAAATAGGATTTGCTGGCACTCTTGATCCTCTTGCCTCAGGTTTGCTGCTAATTGGAATAAATAAAGCAACTAAAAAAATTCCTGATATTCATAAAGAAAAAAAAAGTTATAAATTAGAAGTTAGGTTTGGGGCAGCAACAAGTACATTAGACTCAGAGGGAAGATTTCTTCAAATGAAATCAATAACTCATAATATTAATCACAGAATTTTTCATTTAAAAAACTTTATTGGAAACTATCAACAAAAAATTCCTAATTATTCAGCTCACAAATTAAACGGTAAAAATTTTTATGAATTAGCAAGAAAAAATCAAATTATTGAAGATCGCTATAAGCAAGTATCTATTTGTAAGTTAAAAGTTTTATATTCAAGTATTTCTAAAATAGGAATCGAACTAGACTGTCAAACTGGTTTTTATGTTAGAGCTTTTGCTGAAGAATTGGCAAAATCTTTAGGCGATATTGCCTATGCCAGTCGAATTAAAAGACTGAAAATAGGGGATTTTTCTCTAAAACAGGCCCTTGCCTATGAAAAAATCCTTGATTTTTCAGGCACAAATGATTTACATAGCCATCTGATTACCATTTGAACTGGGCGACATCCTGGTCAGATGATGTTTTACTTTGAAAGAAGTATTGATGTCGGAAATAGAATTAAACGATATAGCACGTGCTGATAATGACACTGGTTCACCAGAGTCCCAAATTTTTTTTCTCACAAAGAAAATTAATCTGTTAACAGAACATATCAAGATACATAAGAAGGATTTTCATTCTCGAAGAGGTCTGCTGATGATGGTTGGTAAAAGAAATAGATTGATGGCGTATTTAAAGAAGAGGAATGTAGGTAAGTACACGGAAGTAGCAGATAAGTTAAAGTTAAGAAAAAAGTAAATTTTTTTAACTGATTTAACCAAGCAGAAAAGAGGAAGATGAAAATAGAACATACTTTTACGTTGGGTAACCAACAAATCAAATTAGAAACAAATCGAATTGCAAAGCAAGCAGATGCATCTGTTGTAGTAACCTGTGGTGAAACCATGGTTATGGCAAACATCTGTGCTGCAAAAACACAAAAACCTGATATCGATTTTTTTCCACTAACAGTTAATTATCAGGAAAAATATTATGCATCAGGAAAAATACCTGGTGGATTTTTTAAAAGAGAAGCAAGGCCAACAGAAAGAGAAACATTGATTTGTCGATTAATTGACAGACCTATTAGGCCTTTATTCCATAAAAATTTTAAAAACGAAACACAAGTAACTCTTACAGTTCTATCCTATGATGGATCTGTAGACCCAGATATAATTGCAATGTATGCAACGGGTGCTGCTCTTGCAATATCAGGCTTACCTGTTGCAGGAACATTAGGAGCTGCTAGAGTAGGCCATATAGATGGTAAGCTTGTTGCCAACCCTTCAATTCAAGAGTTGGAAAATTCATCTCTAGACTTAGTAGTGGCTGGTACAGAAGAAGGCGTGTTAATGGTTGAATCAGAAGCAAAAGAGCTACCTGAAAACACTATGCTTGAAGCAGTGATGTTTGGTCATGAATTTTTTCAAACTTTTATTAAAGAAGTTCATGAATTTGCAGGAAAGACAGATATCAAAAAATTTGATGTTCCTTCCCTTCCAGAATTTTATGAAGGTCTTCAAAAAGATATTTCTTCTAAAATAGCTAATCCCATCAAAGAGGCTTATGGTCTTGTCGATAAACAAGAAAGAAGTCAAAAATTAGACGAAATCAGATCATCAATTATTGAGAATGTAGAAGATGATCAGGTATTAGCAGCAACCACCATTATTAAAGATATTGAAAAAGATGTTGTCCGTGGAGATATAATCAAAAATAAAAATCGTATTGATGGCAGGAAGCTTGATGAGGTAAGAAAAATTACTTGTGAGTTAGATATCCTACCTAGAGCTCATGGTTCCAGTTTGTTTACTAGGGGAGAGACTCAAGCGTTAGTGGTTACCACTCTTGGAACTGGCGATGATGAACAAATGATCGACTCTTTAGATCCTATGCATAAACAGCATTTTATGTTGCATTATAATTTTCCACCCTATTCAGTCGGTGAAGTCGGAAGATCAGGTTTTACAGGTAGAAGAGAAATAGGTCATGGTAAGCTTGCTTGGAGAGCGGTTAATCCCATGCTGCCTTCAAAAGAAGATTTCCCCTATACCCTTCGATTAGTATCTGAAATAACTGAGTCTAACGGGTCTAGTTCAATGGCTACAGTATGTGGATCCTCGTTAGCTTTAATGGCAGCAGGAGTTCCAGTAAAAAAACATATTGGTGGAATTGCCATGGGTCTTATTAAAGAGGGAAACGACTTTGTAGTACTGAGTGATATTTTAGGTGATGAAGATCATTTAGGAGACATGGATTTTAAAGTTGCAGGTACTATGGACGGCATTACATCTCTTCAAATGGATATTAAGATTACAAGTATAACAAAGGAAATCATGGAGATTGCTTTGAACCAAGCTGCTGGAGGAAGAAAACATATTATTGAAATTATGTCTAAAGCTTTACCAGAAGCTCGAACAAAGTTCTCCAAACATGCTCCACAAGTAATTTCTATTTCAATTGACAAAGCTAAGATCAAAGATGTTATTGGTTCTGGTGGTAAAGTAATTAGAAATATTGTTGAAGTCTCAGGTGCTAAGCTTGAAGTTAATGACGATGGTATTGTCAAAATTGCCTCTAGCAATGAAGAGTCTATTAATACTGCTAAACAAATGGTTGAAGATATTGTAGCTGAACCTGAAATAGGTAAAGTCTATAACGGCAAAGTTGTAAAAATCGTTGAGTTTGGAGCTTTTGTTAACTTTATGGGTGCTCGCGATGGTCTTTTACACGTTTCTCAAATCTCTCAAAAAAGAGTGGAGAATGTTTCTGATGTTCTATCAGAAGGTCAAGAAGTCCAAGTGAAAGTACTTGATGTTGATCGGGCGGGTAAAGTTAAACTCAGCATGAAAGAAGTCTAATAAATATTTATTAGCAGCACAGACTAAATATTGTTTGTGCTGCTAAAAATTCTGTTCTATTAACTGATTAAGATAGATCAAATATAATTAATTAGGTTAAAGGCACATTTTGTGATACTAGATCTTATCCCATAGATCGAATCTTTAATATCAACCCTTATAATATATGAAAAAATTCTCTGATTTTAATCTTATACCTCCTGTATTAAATGCGCTTAAAAAATTAAAATTATCAGAACCAACTCCCATTCAAGCACTTTCTATTCCTTTAGCTATGGAAGGCAGAGATTTACTTGGAACAGCACAAACTGGTACAGGTAAAACTTTTGCATTTGGTATACCTTTGGTAAATCATTTAGCCTTAAACAAGAATAGTTGTGCATTAATTTTAACACCTACAAGAGAACTAGCATTACAAGTATTAACAGCTTTAAAAAGTCTTACCTCTAAAGATAATCTATTAGTTGCTGCTTTATTGATAGGAGGGGATTCTATTCAAAAACAATTAAAACAATTAAAAAAAGCAAGACTCGTTGTAGGAACCCCAGGTCGTATGAAAGACCACTTGAAACGCAATAGTTTAAAGTTAAATAAATTTGATTATTTAGTTCTTGATGAAACTGACAGAATGCTCGATATGGGTTTTGTAGACGATATTAAAGCCATTATTGAAAAACTACCTAGCCATCAAACTTTACTATTTTCTGCTACTCTTCCAAAAAACATATCAAATTTAGCTCAAAAATTTTTAAATAAGCCAGAACGAGTGAATGTGGGAAAAGAAAATACTCCTATTATTGATATCAAACAAGAAGTTCGAAACGTTAGTCAAAAAGAAAAATATGATCAACTAAAAATAGAGCTACTGGAGCGAACAGGCTCCATTGTCTTATTTGTAAAAACTAAAAGAAGTGCAGATAGAATTGCCCTTCAACTTCGAAAAGATAAATTTGATGCAGAAGCTATACATGGTGATTTAAGACAAAGCAAAAGAGAAAAAGTTTTAATGAAATTTAGAAAAAATAGATTTCAAATTTTAGTTGCAACTGATGTAGCTGCACGAGGATTAGATATTCCTCTCATTGAACACGTCATTAATTATGATATTCCCCAAAATCCTGAAGACTATATACACCGAATAGGAAGAACTGCTAGGGCAGGCGCTAAAGGAAGTGCTTTAACATTCTTAACACCCACTGACCAAAAAAACTGGTACTTAATTGAAAAATTAATTAATCCTAACGCAGAACCACCAAAAAGAAAGACTGACTCTCGAAGGAAAAAAGTAAAAAAATCTTTTAGAAAATTTCATAAAATGACTTTTAAATCTAGAAGAAAAAAAACTAAAAAAAAGCATTAGATTTAGAAATTTATGAGAATTATTTTAAAAAGAAGTTTACTTATCTGAAATTGGTCTGCTGGTTATTGAGTCACGAGAATAAATAAATACAGCTTTTACATCTCTACCCACTCCCTTTGCAGTCCCCATGACCGTGTTACAGCTTGTAAGGATAAAACTGCCTATACATAATAATACAATAAATTTCATATTTATAAACCTGGCACCACTGACCTTACATCATCTATAACGCCTTTAGTAAAACCAGTTACAGTGTTGCATGAAGATAGGGCAAAATTTAAAGATAAGATTATAGTTATAAAAAAAACTTTTTTCATAGATCTTGAATACTCATACCAACATTATTATATCCATTGTCAACATACAATATCTCACCAGTAACACCTTTAGATAATTCACTTATTAAATACACTGAGGACTTACCAATATCATCTAAAGATAGGGGTTTTTTAATTGGTGAGTTATTAATAGTATAATTATAAATCTGCCTTGATTTATTGATTACCGCTCCAGCAAGAGTTCTCATTGGACCAGCAGAAATAGCATTGACCCTTATTCCCCTATCTCCCATATCTACAGCAAGATACTTAATAGATGTTTCTAACGCTGCTTTTGCAACCCCCATTACATTATAACTCTGCATATAACGAGTTGACCCGTAATAAGTTAGGGCCATTATGGATGCACCATCATTCATTTTAGGGGAGAGCAATCTTGTCATCTCTGTGAGTGAGTAAGCTGATATATGTAAAGTTTTTAAAAAATTTTCTTTTGAGGTATTTAAATACTTACCTGATAGTTCATTTTTATCAGAATAGGCAACTGCATGAACGAAAAAATCAATATTACCCTCAATGCCTTTGCAAACACTCTCTAACGAGGAAGTGTCTGAGACATCACAAGGCATAATTCCTAAACAATTAATTTTTTTTGAAAGGGGCTCCACTCTTTTTTTTATAGAGTCATTTTGATATGTAAGATACATACTTGCACCCTCATCACTTAAACATTTAGCGATGCCCCATGCAATTGAATGATCGTTTGCTATTCCAACAATAAGACCTTTTTTACCATCTAAAACTTTAGTCATTATAACTTGTTATATATATCGAGGCGTTAGTACCTCCAAAGCCAAAACTATTAGATAAAATAGAATTTATTTTTACATCATTTTTGTTTTTACGAATAACATTCATCCCTTTGGCTTGCTCGTCTAAATTTGAAATATTTGCTGACTCCACTAAAAAATTATTTTCCATCATGAGTAGTGAATAAACTGCCTCTTGAACACCTGTAGCACCTAGTGAATGACCAGTAAGAGACTTAGTAGAACTAATAGGTGGCACGTTATCACCGAATACTTCTTTAATGCCTTTCAATTCAATCATATCTCCAACAGGTGTTGAGGTCCCATGAGCATTAATGTAGTCAACGGGTCTACCTTCGGTAGCCATTTGCATGCATCTAACCGCCCCTTCTCCAGATGGTTGAACCATGTCATGTCCATCAGATGTTTGTCCAAAACCTTTTATTTCAGCAATTATATTAGCCCCTCTAGCCTTGGCACTATCAAGACTTTCAACTACAAGTACACCTGCACCCCCTCCAATAACAAACCCATCTCGTTCAGAGTCATAAGCTCTTGAAGCTTTAGTTGGATTATCATTATACTTACTTGATAGGGCACCCATTGCATCAAATAGAATAGACATTGTCCAATGAGTCTCCTCTCCACCACCTGCAAAAACTATTTCTTGCTGACCGTGTCTAATCAGATCAAAGGCATTACCAATACAGTGCAAGCTTGTAGAGCAAGCTGAACTTATAGAATAATTTACACCTTTTATTTTAAAGGGTGTTGCCAAAGTTGCAGAGTTACCAGATGCCATTGTTCTTGTTACCATATAAGGACCAATCTTTTTTACACCTTTTTCTCTAGCAATATCAAAGGCTTGAAGAAGTTGATATGTTGAGGGACCTCCAGATCCCATTACAAGACCAGTATTAACATTAGAAATAAGACTTTCATCAAGCCCAGAGTGTTTAATTGCCTCTTGCATTGCAATATAATTATAAGCAGCACCCTCTCCCATAAAACGGAGTATTTTTCTATCTACATTCTCTTCAATATTTATGGAGGGTTTACCATGAACATGACTTCTCATACCAAGTTCTTCATACTCTTTGCAATGACTTATTCCTGATTTAAC
>CABWYP010000008.1 GCA_902509695.1 uncultured Alphaproteobacteria bacterium
TGAAAAAAACTTTACTCTTGCTTTAGAGGGAAGCCTCAAAAGACTACAAACAGATTACATTGATTTGTATCAACTTCATTGGCCAGAGAGGAACACTAATTTTTTTGGAAAGCTAGGATATGTTAGTCAAAACGAAGAGGCAAAATGGACTCCGTTTGAAGAAATTTTAGAAACAGCACAAAAATTTATTAAACAAGGAAAAATCAGATATCTAGGGTTATCAAATGAAACACCTTATGGCTTATCTAGTTATATAAACTTATCAAGCTATAAAAACTTACCAAGAGTCATGTCTGTTCAAAATCCATACAGCCTTTTGAATAGAACTTATGAAGTGGGTATGTCTGAAATCTCTATAAGAGATCAAGTAGGTTTGCTTGCATATTCACCATTAGCCTGCGGAATACTTACAGGTAAATATAGAAATTCTCAAAAGCCTGAGGGTGCTCGATTAACAATGTGGGAAGACTGGTTGAGGTATTCTAGTGAGAGATCCCTACGCGCTACAGAAGAATATTACAAAATAGCTGAGAGAAATAATTTAACCCTGACACAACTATCATTGGCATTTGTAAATCAACAAGATTTTGTGACAAGCAATATCATTGGAGCTACAAAAATATCTCAACTCAAAGAAAATATTGAATCTGTAAATATTAAATTATCTAAGGAGGTTTTAAGTGACATTAATCAAGTTCATGAAAACAACCCCTCACCGGCACCATAAAAATTTCTATGTCTGAGTGGCCTAAAGATAAAAAAGAGAGAATATTCAAGGTATTTAAATTTAAAAATTATAGGCAAAGCTTTGCTTTTGTTACTCAAATAGCGATGTTGGCTGAAAAAAAGAACCACCATCCTGAGATAATTTTAGACTATGGTAAAGTTACGGTGTCTCTTATTTCGCATGATGTTAATGCTATAACTCAAAGAGATCTAGATTTAGCAAATCAAATCGATAAACTTTATAACAAATGATTTACCTTATAGGTATCCCAGGTCTGATCCCATTTTATCTTTGTTTTTACAACATAGACTTAATTTTTTTGGATTTTGATAAGCAAATGTTTATCCACTATTCAACGGTTATTCTATCTTTTTTAGGTGCAGTATACTGGGGAGTGTATTTACAATCCAAAAATAATATCGCAATTTTATTTAGTGTTTGTCCTGCAATATATGCTTTTTTTGTTTTGGCAATGGATTTTAAATTTGATGAAACAGTTGGACTTTTTATTATCGGTTATTTCATTGTTTTATGTTTTGATTTCTTTTTTTATTTTAAAGAAAAAATTATACAAACAGATTATTTCATTTTAAGACTCATTTTAACTGCAGGAATAGCTCCAGCACATATCTTATATATTTTTTAATTAAATTAATTAGCTATTAAATTTAAAAGCTTACCAAATTTCCCAGAAAATTTGATTTTACCATGAGTATAAGCTAGACCAATGCAACCAGTTTGAGCGTGCCCCACTGGGGTGTGGTGGTGATCATCACTTCTAACTTGAACGGTGCCTTGATTGTAATTGCCATACTCATCACTGTACGATCCATGTAAAACTAAAAAACTTTCATTACCTTCATGTGTATGTTGTGGAATTTTAGCACCAGGCATAACATGAATTAACTCTAGTTTTTCATTTTTATCTTTAGGAAGCACGGATGCAATCTTTACATCTTTAAAAGATTTCCATTTAAGCTTTTTATTTAACAAGTGACTTTGCAGAGTTCTTGGTAATTGACTTAAGAAAGGATCATGTGAAACTTCTGCTTTAGCTTTTTTCTTCACTTGAGCAGTGTTAATAACTTTCATCCAAAGGTCTTCGGAGATATCTGTTGGCTCTACTTTATTTAAAAAGTATCCTGCAATTTCATCTTTAGCCATATTAGTGAGTCTATTCTCAGGTACAATTTCCCCTAAGCATTGTTGAAATAACAAGCTAGCAGGGGTGTCAGCAGGATTTGTTAGTATTTCGAATGTCATTTGTATCTCTTTTAATTAAGCATACTATCTACATTATTATTTAGATTAGCCATACTTCCATCTTGTTCCAATTTGCCGCGGATTTTTTCTAATGCTAATCGAATTCTAGACTTAACTGTGCCTAGGGGAATTTTTGTGATTTCTGCAATTTCGCCATGAGATTTTTCTTCAAAAAAGTTCATCTTTAATAGATTTAGTTGATCTGGGGGAAGATCGTCTAGATATTGTGCTACCATCTCAAATTTTTGATCATGTTCTATATTTTCATCAGCTTTAGACTCAACAGGTGGCAATACAGCAGTATCTATGTCTTCTAATATGGCTTTTCTAGATTTTCTTAAAATATCAATTTTCTTGTTTCTGGCAATTGTGTAAATCCAAGTGCTGGGAGAGGCCACTTTTGGGTCATAATAATCAGCCTTCGTCCATATTATCGTCATAGTTTCTTGAATAATTTCCTCTGCAATGGCCTCATCGGCTCCTGATTTCATTAAAAAAGATTTAAGCCTAGGACTAAAATAATCAAAAATTTTTTTAAAACTGCCAATATCTTGGCTTTCGGCGACATTAGCCAATGCCTCCACAAAAGGGTTTTTTACCTTAACCATAATCTCCACGTATTATTCTCTATTTATTATTTTAAAAATCAATCTTAATTGGTATATTCGTTCATCAATTTTTAGATGATTAAAAAAATATTCATATCTTTTGTCATGCTGCTTCTATTAAAAGGCAGTCTTCTAGCGCATGAGTTATCCATGGGCAAACATGATCATGGTAAATGGACATTAAAAAAAGTTGGCAATAGTGCTTGTTCAATTTTCCAAATCCCGGTTAAAGAGACCGGCAAATACACATCTAGAGGAACAGTTTTATTTTATGTGTTTAAAGAGGGAAATGCTGAATACGTTCGCATCGATGCCGGATATCCTTACGATCCTGATAAGTATGTCAAAGTCAGTATTGATAATATTAATTACCAGTTCTTTGGAGAAGACGACTCCGCTTGGTCCATGAAAGATGACAGTATTATAATTAATGGTATGAAAGCTGGAAAAAGCATGACCGTTGTCGGATACTCTAAAAGAGGAACGGAGACAATTGATACCTATACACTTATTGGTTTCACCAAAGCTTATAACTCACTTCAACAAGATTGTTAATTAGATGAAAACAAAAATTGTTTTAGCATATTCGGGTGGTCTTGACACCAGTGTAATTTTAAAGTGGCTTCAAACTGAATACAATGCTGATGTGATTGCCTATGCTGCTGATTTAGGTCAAGGCGCAGAGCTAACTGAAGCAAAAGTGAAGGCAAAAAAATTAGGTGCAAAAAAAATCTATATTGAAAATTTAAAAGAAGAATTTGTTCGTGACTATGTTTTTCCTATGTTTCGTTGTAATACAATTTATGAGGGTGAATATTTACTTGGTACATCTATCGCAAGACCTTTGATTGCAAAAAGGCAAATAGAAATTGCTAAAAAAGAAAAAGCTAATGCTGTTTCGCATGGTGCAACAGGAAAAGGAAACGATCAAGTGAGGTTTGAATTTTCTTACTATGCGCTCGATCCTAAAATTAAAGTGATTGCCCCTTGGAGAGAGTGGGATCTTTCTTCTAGAACAAAACTCCTTGATTTTGCAGCGAAAAACAAAATACCTATTATGAAACACAACCGAACCGAGTCACCTTATAGTGTTGATGCAAATGTCTTACATCGATCAGCTGAAGGAAAAATATTAGAAGACCCATGGAAAAGACCTCCAGAAAATGTATTTGGTATTTCTAAAAGCCCTCAAGCAGCACCTAACAAAGAAACAGTTATCACCATTCAATTTAAAAATGGCGACCCCATCGCTATTAATGGGAAAAAACTCTCACCTTTTAATTTATTAGAAAAGCTAAACAAATTGGGTGCTTCTAATGGAATTGGAAGAGTAGATATCGTTGAAAATAGATATGTGGGAATAAAGTCCAGAGGGGTTTATGAAACACCAGGGGGGACAATTCTCCTAAAGGCACACCGCGCCATGGAGAGTATTACTTTGGATAGAGAAGAGGTATTCACAAAAGATGAGATCATGCCTAAGTATGCAAGGCTTGTTTATAATGGTTATTGGTTTGCACCTGAGAGAGTGATGATGCAAAAAGCAATTGACGCAACACAAAAAAGAGTTAACGGTGAAGTGAAGCTCGTCCTATATAAAGGTAATGTAATTGTCACTGGCAGAAAATCACCCAACAGTCTTTATGATGAAGACCTTGCTACATTCGAGTCTTCTAATTATGATCAAAGAGATGCCGAGGGTTTTATTAAGCTTAATGCTTTGAGACTAAAAAAAAATAAGCTTAAATTCTAGGACCAATGTTTCCTTCAGCTAAGTGAAGTGTATCAATTCTCTCTTCAATTCTATAAATTTTATTTTCTTCGTTGTAGTAAAGAAAGTGTATATCCCATAAGTCATCTATAGTAGAAGACTTGCCTCTTGATGTAGTGATAAAAACTCTCTCTTCTTTATCATGATAAACTTTTTCAATAGTCTCACTCCAATGAGGAAAAGATTTTGCTAAATGTTCAAAAAGTTTAGGAATATCTTTTTTTCCATAAATTCCAGCAGCAATATGTTTTGGGTGTAATACGAGTTTAAAATCATCAGTGCAATATTTAAAAAATTCATCAATATTATGATCCACTAATACTAAACTAAATATTTTCTTTATTTCTTCTTTATTCATTAGGTTCAAGAATAGAGAAAATAAAAATTTTATCTAATGATAAGTTTAACCGTGTGTGAGGAAATAGTCAGAAATACCAAGCTCCATAAGATCAGCTATGGTGCTAATTATTTTATCTTTATGCTCAGGGCCAACAAGAATTCTATACATTACAGGATCAGACACCATTGTGGGCACAACCTCGACAGTCGTCCCGAGTTTACTGGAGACATCCTCTGCAACCCTTTGAGATACATTTTCTTTCCTGAAGGCACCAATCTGAATATACGCAGATTTTGTCGGGCTATAAGAAGTTACTGACTCAATCTTCTCATTTAAACTATCTTGGAGAGCCCCTACTATAACTGTCTTATTAGGTTTAGGCTTAGACTTAAACTCAAAACTAGACTCTGAAATTTCTTCAATAACTTCTGCTCTAGCATCAATCTCTTTTGAGTTAATAGCTTCAATTAACTCATCTAATAACTCTTCATTAATACTTTCATCAAGCTTCACAATTTCAGATAGTTTTTGTTCAATAGCTTTATTTAATGCGTTTAGCTGGTCCTCATTAATGGGGATATCTTCTTTGATTTCTAAATCAGAGTTACCATTTTCATTAGGCTCTAGCTCTAATTTAGGTCCACCTAGTGTAAGATCCCATGTTAAAGTAAAACTTTCAGAAAGAGAGACAACATCATTGCTTGCCTCAAGAGTGATATCCAATGCTCCCGTAGTTTGAGGCGGGTTACCTAAGAATTTATGTTGTGATGGTAGAAACACAATCCATTGAGGAAGAACATCGCCATTAGAAAGTTTAGCATTATATCTGGTCTTACCACTACCTTCTAAGTAAAAAGTTTTTTCATCAAACTTAAATTCAAAATCAACAAAGTTATAATTAGAAAAGTTAGCATTTTCTTGAGACACCTTTGTAGTTTGAGTTAAAATTGGGTTTTGATCGTTTAAAGGTGTGGTTACAAATGCGTTATATCTTTTAGTCCATTTATTAAGATTTTCTTCTAAGACAGTTGCAAGATCCTCATCTGAAATTTGAGATAACTCAGCAGGAACAAAATTCATGCCCACTGATGAATATAACGTTCCTAAACTGTATTGCAGTTCTGCAAAGGCGATATCATTTCTTAATCGAGACACTAACAAACTGGCCTCTTCTCTAATAATTTCTAATTCTCCAAAACGAGATATCTTTTGAGCATTAGAGATAAGATCATTTATTCTTTGAGCTACATTGAGATAATGCTTGGCATTGCTGTATTCTCGAAGGCTTTGGGCGTAATTAATATTGGCTATGTGAACTTGAGATAAAACTGCCATGGAGAGAGCAAGTCTTTGTTCTTCGATAATCTGTTCATTAATTTTATTAACTTCGTTAATGTTTCCAGCTTGAAAAATATTCAATAAATTAGCCCCAAAAACAGCCCCATATTCGGCATTATCTTTGTTCAAAAGATACTTGTTTGAGTCATAGGTCCAAGTGGCATTGAACTGCAAGGAAGGTAGTAATGAAAGCATGGATGCTCTGGCTTCTTCTGCTGTTACTTTTTCTTGGTAGCGTATCTCTAAAAGCTCCGGTCTCGAAAATAAAGCAGCCTCTTCTTGATCTTCAATATTCATATCAAGTTCGCTTAAAGGATTATCAGTTTCAATAAGAGTAAATTCTTGATCTGGCATTAAGCCCATAAGAGTGGCTAACTGAGTTCTAGAGTCCATCAAGGCTCTTCTTTGAGTATTTAAAATTTGAGCAACATCTAATAATTCTTTTTGATAAAGCAACGCATCCATAGGAGAGCTAATTAAAAGTTCTTCAATATATTCATAATCTTCAAGAGCTTGGTTCACACGTTCCATTAAAGGATTAATCTTAGCTAAGAGTTCATCAGCAGAAAGAGTTTTCCAATAAGCATAAATAACTTCTTTGGTAAGATTATGAATTGCTTTACGTTCTAGCTCTTTTGAAATTAAATAACGATCAGCTTGCTGACCAGCACGAACATAAGACAATCCAAAATCAAGAGCATTCCATGTAAATCCAATATCTTGAGTTCTAGAAACGGCATCTTGTGAAACTGTATAAGAGGGCGAGGAAAGTTCATTGGCTGCTTTGTTCTCTTCGTCTTCTGTTACCATGCTCACACTCGAGGAGGCTGGGTGTTCACGTAAGACTTTATAACCTGCATTAGCGGAGAGTTTTGGTAACATGTCAAATTTTACAACATCAATCTGTCCCTGATTCAAAGCAGAGTCCATGATGTTGATGCGCAAATCTCGATTGTTTTTAATAGCAATGGCGATGGCCTGATATAAATCAATTTCTAATGGGGCGTTTGCAGAGGTCTCTTTTAAAAATTCATAGTCTTCTTGAGAAGATGCTTGCACATTCTCTTTTAATAGTGGATCTGGCGTCCTACTAGAGCACGCAGCCAAAGTTACTGCCAATCCTAAAAATATAAATATCCCTCTTAGTCTCATATCGTCTCCCGCTAAACAGTTGGTAAAATTTCATATGTTCAAAAGAGGCACAACTAGATTAGGGCCCAAAATGGGCCGCAAAAATGAAATTAGGACTGATTTCGTTGTATTATAGCGCCTGTAAAATTATTGGAGAAGTAGGAGATATATCTTTGAGCAAAGATAATAAAACATATTCACAGCTGCATATTCAATTGCTGGAACCAAGAATTATGTTCGATGGTGCCGCTGTTTATGCTGCAAGTGAAGCTATTGATCTTTTAGACGATCAGCAATCTGCTTCTCGTGACAACAGTTCTCTTTCTTCTGATTTAAATTCTGTAATTGAAAATCCCAATTCTCGAAAAGAAATTGTTTTTATCGATAGCGGCGTTGATGATTACCAAACAATCGTTAACGCTATCGACTCGTCGAAGTCTATTTATCTTATTGATGCAAACGATAATGGATTTTTGAAAATGCAAAATATTCTCCAAGACCAAAGCAGTATTGATGCAGTACATATAATAGGCCACGCTAGTGCGGGACAAGTAGTATTGGGTAATTCAATTTTGAATGCCGACACGATTAGTTCTTTTAGTAATACCTTACAATCCATTGGAAATTCTTTAACGCAAGATGGCGATCTTTTATTTTATGGTTGTAACTTAGCACAAGGCGAGCAAGGAAAATTATTACTTCAACAAATTGGAAATATCACTCAAGCGGATATCGCAGCCTCTGATGACATCACAGGTCAAGGAGGTGATTGGGAGCTTGAACATAATTATGGTATTGTCGAAACCAACGGCATTGAGGTAGTTGATTATAACTCTTCACTTCTTCAAACAGGTATTTCTTCTTTAAATGGATTTGTAGAAAACACAGGTACTAACTTAAGAGCAGGCACCTCTGCTGGAAGCCATGCCTCCTCTGCCTCTAATCACTCCGACGGATATAAACCATATGTGATTGCCTATGAGAGAACTGTAACTTCAGGCACTTATTCATTTTATAAGACCAATAACACCTCATCAGGTTTTGAGGAAAATGATAATGGTGTTCGAACAGCTGGCCCTAATATCAATTCTGGTACAACCTCCTATAATGCCTCTTCAGACCCCATGAACGTGTACCTTGTTTATGCCTCTGAAAATTCAGGACGAAATACTACGAGATCAGTGACTTTTGAGGGCGAAATTAAAGGTGTTTGGTTCAATATGGATAATATCGTCTCTTATTCTGGAGTTAGCAAAAGTGGCGCTACTTACCATACGGAAAGCCAGCACGGTAGTGGAGGCCAGAATGCATACAGTACTGAAAAGTTAAAATGGAATTGGGGCACAAATATAAACATTAACAGTAAACCCAACCATAAATCTGATTGGTTTGGTGTCGATACTGACTCTAATACTTTATATATAGGTTTTAATAACGGGGCTAATCATGGTGATACCATCAGGGTATTCACCGATGCCGGTGGCGCAGCACCAGTCGCTCGTAACGACTATGGTTGGGTTAATGAAGACAGCACACTAACAGTTTCAAACGGAGCTAATGCTAATGTATCTGGATCTTATGATGCAAGTGGTGAGCATACAGGTGATGTTATTAATACTAGTAGTTCAAGTTATGCTGACACTGATGCCGATGGCGATACACTAACAGTCACAGCAGTTCGATTAGGATCATCAGAAGGATCTGGTACATCTGGTTCTGTGGGATCGGCTCTCACAGGAACATATGGTCAACTAACTCTTAATTCTAATGGTTCTTATACTTATGTTGCTAATCGATCTGCTGCAGATGCCCTCGATGCAGGGGATACTGCTTATGATTATTTTAATTACACCGTTAGTGATGGAACTGAAACAGATACAGCTGTTATCAGAATAGCTGTTTTAGGACTTAACGATGACATCACTGCGGTAAATGACTACGGTGTTGTAACTGAAGATGCTACGCTCACTGTCACAAACGGAGAAAGTCATACCAACTCTGGTTCCTATGATACACATGGTGAACACTCAGGAGATATTTCTGCAAATGATACAGATGCCGATGCCTCTTCTACGAGTACCATCACTGCTATTCGAACTGGTTCTTCTGAAGGATCGGGTACATCAGGATCAATTGGGTCTGCTTTAACAGGTACCTATGGTCAACTCACTCTCAACGCTAATGGCTCTTATACTTATGTAGCAAATCAGTCAGCAGCTGATGCCTTAGATGTAGGAGATAGTGTTTGGGACTTTTTTAACTACACCGTATCCGATGGTACGGATACTGATACGGCTTTAATTCAGATCAAAGTATTAGGAGCCAATGACACCCCAGTTGCTCAAAATGATGAAGGATTAATTGCTGAAGGCAGCACTTTATCTGTTTCAAACGGCGCTAATGCTAACGTTTCGGGATCTTATGATGCTACTGGTGAACACACTGGTGATGTGATGGATACAAGCTCTAGTTCTCACAGTGACTCAGATGCAGATGCCAGCGCCAGCTTATCAATCACAGGAATTAGAACAGGACAAGAAAGTGGCAGTGGCACTTCAGGCAGTGTGGGCTCCTCTTTAACAGGAACTTACGGTGCCCTGACAATTAATGCTAATGGTTCTTATTCTTATGCAGCGAACAGTAGTATCTCTGGATTGGGATCAGGTGATACAGTTATAGATTATTTTACTTATACCGTCTCTGATGGTTCAGCAACAGATACAGCGCAATTAAAAATTACAGTGATTGGTGTTGGTAATACTGCGCCAGTTGCACGAAATGATGTAGGTGTGATTGAAGAAGATAGCACCTTGTCTGTTAGTGATGGTGCCAATGCAAATGAAACTGGCGGCTCTTACAATGCCACGGGCGAACACTCCGGTGATGTGATTAATACAAGTTCGACAACTCACTATGATACGGATGCAGATGGAGATACACTCACCGTCACTGCCATTCGATTAGGTTCTTCTGAAGGATCAGGTACAGCGGGTACTGTGGGTCAAGCCTTAACAGGTACCTATGGTCAGCTCACACTAAATGCGAATGGTTCTTATTCTTACGTTGCTAATCAAACAGCAGCCGATGCTCTCGATGCAGGTGACTCGGTTACCGATTCATTTAATTATACAATCAGTGATGGTACAGCTACAGATATAGGCACTATCACCATTACAGTCTTAGGTATTAACGATGCACCCGTCGCTCAAAATGATGTAGGTGTGATTGCGGAAGGCAGTACTTTAACAGTTGCCAATAGTGCGAACGCAAATGTGTCTGGCTCATACGATGCTACAGGAGAACACTCCGGTGATGTCATTGATACTAGTTCTAGTTCCCATACAGATTCCGATGCGGATGCTTCCTCATCTCTTAGCATTACACATATTAAATTAAGCGGTGGTTCTAATTCCACGGTTGCTTCGAGCAGCTCTTATAATAGTAATGGAACTTCTATTACGGGCACTTATGGTACGATAACTATTGGAGCTGATGGTTCTTATACTTATGCGGCAACCACTGATGCTACTGATGCTCTGGATGCAGGAGAGTCAGCGACTGATACTTTTGTTTATACGCTCTCCGATGGTACAGCCATCACCACAGCCAATATAACGATTACAGTTCTGGGCGCTAATGATGGCCCTGTTGCTCAAAACGATACAGGAACAGTCAATGAAGATGCCACCCTCACCGTCAGTGATGGTGATGGCACAAGTACTGTAGCTGGCGCCTCTTATGTTGATAGTATTAGCACTCATAGCTTAGGCAATGCAAGCATGACATCGCCACAAGACGTAAAATTTAACAATGATGGTACAAAAATGTTTGTTGCCGCTGATGGTGGTGATGCAATTGTAGAGTACACACTATCTACTGGCTATGATATTTCGACCGCCTCCTATGATAGTAGCTTTGGTATTTGGACTCAAGATCGCAACCCAAGGGCCTTAGCATTTAACAATGATGGAACAAAAATGTTTGTGGTAGGGGTGACGGGTCAAGACATTAATGAATACCATCTTACTACAGGCTTCGATGTTTCTACTGCATCCTATGATAGTAGGTTTAGTGTTTCCAGCCAAGAAAATGACCCAAATGGTTTAGCATTCAATTCAGATGGTACAAAAATGTTTGTTTCTGGTGATGGTACTGGTGATGCTGTTAATGAATACACACTATCGACCGGTTTTGATGTTTCCACCGCTTCCTATGATAGTAAATTTAGTACCCTGTCTCAAGATACCTCATCTCAAGGCCTAGCATTTAGCAACGACGGAAAAAAAATGTTTGTTGCGGGTAATACGGGAGATGATATTAACGAATATACGCTCTCTACGGGCTTTGATGTTTCCACTGCTTCTTTTGTGGGTAGTTTTGATGTGAGTTCTCAAGGTACTCAGCCTACAGGCATTACCTTTAATAATGATGGAACAAAAATGTTTATTACGGACTCGTCTGGAAGTTTGGGTTCTCATAGTGTGGATGAATACACACTTACTACTCCTTTTAGTTTAGTTGATGTTAGCGGTGAACATACGGGTGATGTTATTGACTCAAGTAACACCTCTACTCGCGATACTGATGTTGACGTTGAAACTTTAACAGTGACTGCTGTTCGTCTTGGTTCTTCTGAGGGATCAGGTACGGCTGGTTCTGTGGGATCGGCTCTCACAGGTACATACGGTCAGTTAACCCTTAACTCAAATGGTTCTTATACGTATGTTGCTAATCAAACAGCCGCTGATGCTTTAGATGCAGGCGACTCGGTTACGGATTCTTTTAATTACACCGTTAGTGATGGCACGGCTACAGATACTGCGGTGATTACTATTACAGTTTTAGGTATCAATGACACTCCAACCGCTCAAAATGATGTGGGTGTGATCGTGGAAGACGGCACGTTAACAGTGACTAACGGTGCTAATGCAACTCTTGATGGCTCTTATGATGCCACGGGAGAAAATTCTGGTGACCTGATGGATACCAGTTCTAGCTCTCACAGTGACTCTGACTCAGATGCCTCTGCTTCTTTGTCGATTACCCAAATCAAAAAAAATGGTGGTTCTAACTCTTCCGTAGCATCGGGAAGTTCTTATAATAGCAGTGGTACGCAGGTAACTGGAACCTACGGTACTCTCACTATTGGTGCTGATGGATCTTATACTTACGCTGCTACTCAAGATGCAGCTGATCCTTTAGACGCGGGAGACACCGCTACTGATGTTTTTGTTTATACTCTCTCTGATGGCACAGCGACCACTACTGCGACTTTAACCATTACCATCCTTGGTGCGAATGATGCCCCTGTTGCTCAAAACGATACAGGCACCGTCAATGAAGATGCAACGCTTACTGTTTCAAACGGTGGTAATGCAGCAATTGTTGCAGGTGCTTCGCATGATGGTTCACCTTATGCAATTGATGAAGGCTCAATACGTTCTTTAACATTTAACAATGATGGTACCACAATGTTTGTTGTCCATGCTAGTACACCAGCTGTTATATCCAAACATGCTTTAAGTACTGCTTTTGATATAACAACTGCCTCTCAAAGCACTACATACGACATTAGTTCTCATACAACTAGTCCACGCGGTTTATTATTTAACAATGATGGTACCAAGCTTTATATAAACTCCGATCAAAACTCTAACAAAAAGATTTATGAATTTTCTTTATCTACTGCTTACGATATATCCTCCCTATCATCACCTTCCTCAACTGTTGTTAGTGGTCAAGACGGAAGTCCTAAAGGCGTAGCTTTTAATGCTGATGGAAGCAAAATGTTTTTAATTGGAGACACTGGTAATACTGTTCATGAATATTCTCTTTCGTCAGCTTTTGATACTACGACAATATCATACACAAGTAGAAGTTTAGACGTCAGTTCCAAAGAAGTTACCCCAAGAGGTCTTTCATTTAATTCAACTGGTACAAAATTATTTATCACAGGCCAAAATAGTGATGAAATACACGAATACAATCTTAGTACGGGTTTTAACTTATCTACAGCGTCTTATAACGGTGCATTTGATATGACTGGCACAGTTACAAAGGCAAATGACATAGTATTTAATAATGATGGAACAAAAGTATTTATAGGTCAAACAGGTACAAATAAAATTTTTTCATATTCCCTTTCAAGTCCATTTAGTTTAGTTGATATAACCGGGGAAAATACAGGAGATGTTCTTCATACTAGCTCCTCATCGAATTTAGATAGTGATGCTGACGATAGTGCCTCTTTAACAGTTACAGCAATTAGAACAGGTTCAAGTGAAGGTTCAGGCACATCTGGTTCCATTGGTTCAGCTTTGACTGGTTCTTACGGTCAATTAACTATTGCTGCAAATGGATCTTATTCTTATGTGGCCAATCAAACAGCCGCTGATGCTTTAGATGCAGGAGATATAGTTACGGACTCGTTTAATTACACGGTTAGTGATGGCACTGCTACAGATACAGCGGTGATTACTATTACGGTTATTGGTATCAATGATACTCCAACTGCCCAAAACGATGTGGGAGTTATAGTTGAGGATGGTACCTTAACAGTGGCAAATAGTGCTAACGCAACATTAACAGGTACTTATGATGCCACGGGAGAAAATTCTGGTGACTTAATCGATACAAGTTCTTCTTCTCATACTGACTCTGACTCAGATACCTCTGCTTCTTTGTCGATTACCCAAATTAAGAAAGATGGAGGTTCTAATTCTGCTGTGGGTATTGGAAGTTCTTACAATAGCAATGGCACTCAAGTTACAGGAACATACGGAACGCTCACGATAGGCGCCGATGGCTCATATACTTATGCTGCTACTCAAGACGCAGCTGATGTATTAGATGCGGGGGAAAGCGCTACTGATGTTTTTGTCTATACTCTTTCTGATGACACAGCGACCACAACTGCAAATTTAACAATTACTATTTTAGGCGCCAATGATGCCCCTGTTGCCAACAACGATGCTGGTGTGATAGTTGAGGACGGTACCTTAACAGTTTCTAACGGGTCAAACGCTAATGTAACAGGAAATTATGACGCCACTGGCGAACACTCTGGAGATGTTTTAGATACCAGTGCTGCTTCTGAAGATACAGATGTTGATGTTGAAACACTAACTGTTACTGCTATTCGAACTGGTTCATCTGAAGGATCAGGTACCGCTGGTACAGTGGGTTCTGCTTTAACAGGAACCTATGGTCAGTTAACATTAAATGCGAATGGTTCTTATTCTTACGTTGCTAATCAAACAGCAGCTGATGCACTGGATGCAGGAGATGAAGCTGTAGACTATTTCAATTACACTGTCAGTGACGGAACAGCAACTGACATAGCGGTGATCAGTATTAAAGTTTTAGGTGTCAATGATACACCAGTAGCTCAAAATGATGTGGGTGTAATTTTAGCGGGTAACACTTTAACGGTTGCCAATAGTGCAAACGCTAATGAGTCTGGCGGATCTTATAATGCCACGGGGGAACATTCTGGTGACGTGATTAATACCAGCAGTGGATCACATCAAGATAGTGATGCGGATGCTTCTGCTTCATTAACTGTAACTCAAATTAAAAAGAATGGTGGTTCTAACTCAAGCGTATCTTCGGGTAGTTCTTATAACAGTAGTGGAACTTCTGTAACAGGTACTTACGGTACACTGACTATCGGTGCGGATGGTTCTTATACTTATGCTGCTACTGCAGATGCGGCTGATGGAATTGCATCGGGAGAAACCGCAAACGATGTCTTTATTTATACTTTAAGTGATGGAACAGAAACAACGACTGCCAATATTACAATTACTATCTTAGGTGAAAACGATAGTCCTATTGCACAAAATGATGTGGGTGTGATTATGGAAGGCAGCACTTTAACAGTTGCTAATAGCGCAAATGCTAATGTTTCTGGAAGTTTTGATGCAACAGGCGAACACTCTGGTGATGTGATTGACACTAGCTCAAGTTCTCACACAGATACTGATCCAGATACTAGCAATACGTTAACAATCACTCATATTAAAAAAGACGGTGGATCAAATTCAACAGTTTCTTCGGGTAGTTCTTATAACAGTAGTGGAACTGCGGTCACTGGTGCCTACGGTACTTTAACTATTGGTGCAGATGGTTCCTATAGTTATGCAGCTCAATCCAATATTTCAGGTTTTGATGCAGGAGAGACACTGACTGATACATTCACATACACAGTTTCAGATGGCACAGCAACTACGACAGCTAATATTGTAATCACTCTTTTAGGAGATGATGGCTCTTCTAATAACGCACCTGTAGCTCAGAATGACGTGGGTGTAATTGCTGAAGATAGCACCTTAACAGTTGCGAACAGTGCTAATGCAACACTCAGTGGCTCTTATGATGCCACCGGCGAAAACTCTGGTGATGTTATGGATACGAGCTCAAGCGGTCATACTGATAGTGACGCTGATGGGGACTCCATTACTGTTACTCAAATCAGAAAAAGTGGTGGCTCAGATTCTACGGTTTCTTCAGGTAGCTCCTATAACAGCAGCGGAACTTCGGTAACTGGAACTTACGGTACTCTTGTTATTGGTGCGGACGGTTCTTATACTTATGCAGCCGATCAATCTGCAGCTGACGATCTTGATGCTGGCGACTCAGTGACTGACAGCTTTATTTATACTATCTCCGACGGAACAGCTACTGCTACTGCTACTCTTACAATCACAGTTTTGGGTATTAACGACGCCCCAACAGCAGTCAACGACACAGATAGTGTTAATGAAGATGGCACAGTTACCAAGACAGGGGCCCAGGATGATGTACTTACAGATGACAGCGACCCTGATGACTCAGCCACTCTAACAGTTACTGCAATACAGCCTAGCGGCGGATCTTCCTCTAATGTTTCTTCTGGAAGTACCTATGATAGCAGCGGAACCAGTGTTACTGGAACTTATGGTACTCTTATTATAGGTGCCGATGGTTCTTACACATACACCGCTGATCAATCCGCAGCTGATGATTTAGACGCTGGTGATACTGTTGACGATGTCTTTACTTATACTGTCTCTGATGGCACAACAACCACAACAGCAACAATTACTATTACAGTTACGGGTGTCAATGATACACCAGTGGCTCAAAATGATGTGGGTGTGATTGCTGAAGATAGCACGCTTACCGTTACCAATGGTGCCAATGCGAATGTTTCAGGCTCTTATGACGCCACAGGAGAGCACTCTGGTGATGTTATGGACACAAGCTCTAGTGGACATACTGATAGTGACGCTGATGACTCAGCAACCTTGACAATTACTCAAATTAAAAAAGATGGAGGCTCTAACTCTTCTGTCTCTTCCGGTAGTTCCTACAATAGTAGCGGAACTTCAGTCACAGGTACCTATGGTACTTTAACTATAGGAGCCGATGGTTCTTATACTTATGTTGCAGACCAAACAGCAGCCGATGCTTTAGACGCTGGTGACAGCGCTGATGATGTTTTTGTGTATACTCTTTCTGATGGCACTGCTACTACAACTGCCAATATCACAATTTCTGTTTTAGGTATTAATGATGATCCTGCAGCAATTGATGATACCGATAGCGTTAGTGAAGACGGAACAGTAACAAAGACAGGTTCCCAAGATGATGTTCTCAACGATGATACAGATGCTGATGACTCATCATCATTAACTGTTACTGCAATTCAACCTAGTGGCGGTTCTTCCTCTAATGTTTCTTCTGGAAGTACCTATGATAGTAGCGGAACTTCAGTCACAGGTACCTACGGTACTCTTATCATTGGTGCCGATGGTTCTTATACATACACTGCTGATCAATCAGCCGCTGATGACCTTGATGCTGGCGATTCAGCAAACGATGTCTTTACCTATACTGTCTCTGATGGCACAACAACTACAACGGCAACCATAACCATCACGGTTAATGGTATTAACGATACTCCTGTTGCCCAAAACGACGTGGGTGTGATCGCAGAGGACAGTACTTTAACTGTCGCCAATGGCGATAATGCTAACGTTTCAGGCTCTTATGATGCCACCGGCGAACACTCAGGTGATGTCATTGATACAAGTTCCAGTTCTCATACCGATAGCGATGCTGATGACTCAGCATCGCTTACCATTACTCAAATTAAAAAGGATGGTGGGTCTAACTCAGCAGTTTCTTCTGGTAGTTCCTACAATAGCAGCGGAACCTCTGTAACAGGTACTTACGGTACGCTGACCATAGGAGCTGATGGTTCTTATACTTATGTAGCGGATCAAACTGCAGCGGATGCCCTAGATGCCGGTGACAGTGCTAATGATGTGTTTGTGTATACACTTTCTGATGGAACAGCTACGACTACAGCCAACATCACTATTTCTGTTTTAGGTATTAATGATGATCCTGCAGCAGTTGATGATACTGATGTTGTCAGTGAAGGAGCCACCGTCACAAAGACAGGGTCCCAAGACGATGTTCTCAATGACGATACTGATGCAGATGACAGTTCCAGTTTAACAGTTACAGCAATACAACCAAGTGGCGGGTCCTCCTCCTCAGTCACTTCAAGTAGTACCTACGAAAGCAATGGTACGACAGTCACAGGAACCTACGGCACCCTCACCATTGGTGCCGATGGTTCCTATACCTACACTGCTAACCAAGATGCAGCGGATGCTCTCGATGACTCAGAGTCAGCGACAGATGTTTTCACCTATACAGTTTCTGATGGTACGTCAACCGACACAGCAACCATAACCATCACAGTTAATGGTTCTAATGATGCTCCTGTTGCTAGAAACGATACGGGTACAGTTGAAGAAGACGCCACTTTAACAGTTAGTGATGGAGATAACGCTAATGCCGTAAGTGCCACTTCTTATGTTGATGGTTTTTCTGTCAGCTCACAAGAAAGCAACCCTCAAGGATTTAGATTCAATAACGACGGTACCAAAATGTTCGTAATCGGCTCAAATGGAGATGATATCAATGAATACACTCTCTCCACTGGATTTGATGTTTCAACCGCCTCCTTTGTTGATAGTCTTGATATTAGTTCCCAAGAGACAGGTCCTCGTGATTTAGCTTTCAATAGTGATGGAACCAAGATGTTTGTTGTTGGGGTACAAGGTGATGATGTCAATGAATATACCCTTTCTACCGCTTTTGACGTTTCAACATCCTCTTTTGTTGATAGTAAAGACATTAGCGGCCAAGATGGTAACCCTACAGGATTAGCCTTTAATCAAGACGGCACTAAGATGTTTATTGCTGGAAACGCAGGAGATGACGTCAATGAATATACCTTATCTACAGGGTTTGATGTCTCTACGGCATCTTTCGTAGATAGTTTTTCTGTATCCTCACAAGATGCTCAACCAAATGGCTTAACATTTAACAGCGATGGTTCGAAAATGTTTGTTGTTGGAAATCAGGGAAATGACATTAATGAGTATGATTTAAGTTTAGGATTTGATGTTTCCACTGCTTCTTTTGTAGGAGCTTTAGATGTTAGCTCTCAAGATAGTTCCCCTAAAGCAATAAGCTTTAATCATGATGGCACTAAGTTATTTGTTTTGGGTTCTACAAATCAATCTGTTTTTGAATATACATTAACCTCACCTTTTAGTTTGATTAACGTAGACGCTGAACATTCAGGCGATGTCATTGATACAAGCAATACTAGTTCTTATGACACAGATGTCGACGTGGAGACTTTAACAGTAACAGCTGTGAGATTAGGTAGCTCTGAAGGATCAGGAACCGCGGGTTCTGTGGGATCTGCCTTAACAGGAACTTATGGTCAACTGACACTTAACTCTAATGGTTCTTACACATATGTTGCAAATCAATCTGCAGCTGATGACTTAGATGCTGGTGATGTTGTCTACGATTACTTTAATTACACAGTTAGTGATGGAGATGCAACAGACATTGCAGTCATTACAATCACTGTTGTTGGTATTAACGACACCCCAGTAGCTGTTAATGATACAGATAGCGTGAATGAAGATGCGACAGTGACTAAAACAGGTTCGCAAGATGATGCACTTTATGATGACACGGATGCTGATGACTCAGACTCTTTGACAGTTACCGGAATTGCACCAAGTGGTGGTTCGACATCTACTGTTTCTGAGGGTAGCACTTATGCAAGTGGAGGGACAACAGTCACAGGAACTTATGGAACACTTATTATAGGTGCTGATGGATCTTATACTTATACAGCCGATCAAGACGCAGCTGACGATTTAGATTTAAATGATACTGCAACAGACGTTTTCACTTACACAGTTTCAGACGGAGCGAATACAACTACGGCAACCATTACGATCACTGTCACAGGTATTAATGACGACCCAGTTGCTCAAAATGACGTGGGTGTCATCGCAGAAGATAGCACTTTAACCGTTGCAAATGGCGCCAATGCTAATGTTTCGGGCACATATGATGCCACAGGAGAGCACTCCGGTGATGTGATTGACACAAGTTCCAGTTCTCATACCGACAGCGATGCTGATGACTCAGCTACTTTAACAATTACTCATATTAAAAAGAGTGGCGGGTCTAACTCTACAGTCTCTTCTGGAAGCTCTTATAATAGCAGTGGAACTTCAGTGACCGGTACTTATGGTACTTTGACAATTGGAGCTGATGGATCGTATACTTATGCTGCTACTGAGTCCGCAGCTGATGATCTTGATGTGGGAGATGAAGTCACGGATGTTTTCACTTACACACTTTCTGATGGCACAGAAACTACTACGGCAAACATTACCATAACAGTTATTGGCATCAATGATGATCCTACCGCTGTTAACGATACAGACAGTGTTACTGAGGATGAAAGGGTTACAAAAAGAGGAACCCAAGATGATGTTCTGAATGATGATACTGACCCAGATGATAGTGCCAGTTTAGTTGTAACAAACATTTCTCATACCAATGGCAATAGCGATACTGTTTCTTCTAGCACGACTTTTGCTACTGGCACAACTGTCGTTGGTACTTACGGAACACTTACAATAGGAGCTGATGGTTCTTATACTTATATAGCTGATCAAGATGCAGCTGATAGTATTGCTGATGGTTCTAGTGAAACGGATGTCTTTACTTACACAGTTTCAGATGGCAATGGCGGTACAGACACTGCTACTTTAACAATTACAGTTAGTGGATCAGACAATGAAGTGGTGGCTGTAACGGATACAGGAGCCGTTGATGCAAGTAGTACTCTCTCCAAGGGCGTTACAAGCGCTGGTCTTCTGTCCAACGACACAGATAACGGCAGTGCTGCACTTGATGTAGGTGAGGCTTCAGTCAGTGCTATTCGCACTGGAAGAGAAAATAGTACTGGCACCAGCGGTACAATTGGTTCAACGTTAGTAGGTACTTACGGTACCTTGACTCTTAACTCTGATGGTACTTATACATACGCCGCAACTACTGCTGCTGCGGATGCGCTAGCGCCTTTGGAGACTGCTGTAGATTATTTTACTTATACCATTACAGATGGCACTAGCACCGATACAGCAGAACTTAGAATTACAGTTACAGGTGTTAACAACGCCCCTACTTCTACAAGCCCTCCAACTATTAATGCTGCTGAAAATCAAAGAATTATCATACAAACCAAGACTTTTTTTGATGACCCTGACCCTAAAAATAACACATTTGGTCAGCTAACTTATTCTACTAGTGGGCTTCCGGCGGGTCTTAAAATTAACGACGCGGGAAGAGTAACGGGTCGATTAGAAGAAGGAACCTATACTTTTACTGTAACTGCAACTGACGGAGGCAATCTTTCAACACAACAGACATTTACAATTGTCGTTGGTAAACCTGGAAAACCAGGTGAAGAAAAACCTGCTCCTATACGAGTTACCCCTAAAACTTTTGATGATGCTGTAGCAAATAAAGTAGTTGTTTTCCAAGAAGCAACAGAGCAAGTAGAATTTAATATGGAAACTCTAGAAGTAGGAAGTTCTTTAGAGTCCATTGTTAAAGAATATTCTTTTAATGGCGGCATGAAGGTTATTGACGTTGCTGTTGAGGACTTAAATATTGATCAAAGTGGACGTATTGGAGTTCAAGAAGATACAATTTTAGGCTTTGCTATCGGTGATGATTATAGACTAAGCGTGAAACAATATACCGGAACTTTAGAAGATGGATCTTCATTGCCTGAATGGGTAAGAGTAGATCCTTCAACTGGACAAACACTTGTTCAATTCCCAGATAATGTATATTCCATCGATGTCAAAGTCATAGCCATTGATAAGGATAATACCACAAGAGAAATTAACGTAACTTTAGATAAGGGTGCTGTAAGCCAAGATAAATCACTTAAGCGAGACTTAAAACCTTTTGTAGATCGAAGCGCATCATTGAAGACAGAGGTTGTAGTTGATGACAAAGGCCAAGTAATACTTGGTGCATCAAACGGTGAATTAAATGATGCTAATCGTTCTGCTAATCTCAATGGTACTAATTTATTAAATTCTGAAAATGAGAATTCTAGTGATGAGCCACAGTCGTCAAATATAGACAATGATTTAGAATCTTCTGCAGCCATGAAATTAGCATCAGTGGCAAGAGAAGGAAATTCTGTCAAAGTCAAAATCAATGATGGGAACAGCAACAACGTTACTCAATACAGCCTCAAAATGGCAAATCAAGATAACAACCCTCGAGCTGGGCAAATACCTAATTGGGTACAAATTGATTCTCAAACTGGTGAAATTCAGGCCCAACCTCCAGAAAATGTTGATAGTATTTCACTTCAAATTCTAGCGGAAGATGATGATGGGACTATCAGAACCTTGGATATAGAGGTTGATTTTACTTTAGATGACTTATCTTTGAATATTGACCAACCTAATTCTGATGGAAAAATTGTTGAGTTTGCTTCCCTTCAGGACCAAATCAATTTAGAATTTGAGGGGTATGAAAATTATGGCGATAAATTTACTAAAGCTACTAGTTAGTCTTTTTACAATTTTATTTTTGTATTCAACACAGGCTTACTCTCAAGATAGAGAGTCAAGAGCATTAGTTGTTGCCTCACAAGAAGCCGTCTTGTCTAGTGAACTGGCAGCACGAATTGAAAATATTGCTGTGAAAGAAATGCAAAGATTTAAAAAAGGCGACTTACTAATTAAGTTCGATTGTAGTTTGTACGAGGCTCAAAAAGATGTTGTAAGTGCAAATGCAAACAGCGCTTTAATTAAATTGAAAAGTGACGAGCAAATGTTGCAAATGAGATCTATTGGTAAATATGAATTAGAACTATCAATTTCAGAATATGAAAAAGCAAAATCAGAATTACTTATCGCTGAGCTTAATGTTGAAAGATGCCAAATTAATGCACCTTTTGACGGGGCTGTAGAGGAAGTTGTCGTGAACACTTATGAGACAATCCAACCCCAAGTAGAATTAATGAAAATTATTCAAACAGACATATTAGAGTTAGAAATGGTAGTCTCCAGTGAATGGATTTCATGGTTGAAAATTGGCCATCCTATTAAAGTTTATATAGATGAAATTCAAAAAGAATTTAACGCCTCCATCAGTGGTATCGGAGCTAATGTGGATGCGGTGAGTCAGACTATCCAATTAAAAGGGACGATTACTGATACAAGCCCCGCCCTTCTCCCTGGAATGAGTGGTCGCGTTGTATTTTGAGCCAAGAACAATTAAATCGTTTATCTAGAATATTTTCCTTTGAAAAGAAGTTAAGGGAAGCACAATCGTTTGTTGAAATAAGATATACCGTAACCAATGAACTCCGAAGCATTGCCCCTTTTATGTATGCTTTTTTTGGAGCATGGGTTACCCCCAATAAGTTTAAAATTGAAGCTATTTCTGATATAGCAGTAGTTGAGCAAACCTCCTCAACAACTACTCTAGCTCAAAAGATAATTCGTCAAAAATTAAAAGAGGGATCTCCTGAAACTCACACTTTCTCTTTGAGTAAAAACGACCTTATCCCAGCTCGAGATGAAAATCCCCTACCAAATCAATTTTTATGGGTGCCATGCTTATCTACCCAAAAGGGCCCACAGGCTGCTTTGCTATTAGTTCGTAATGAAGAATGGAGTGAGCAAGAAATAGAATACATCAGACATTTAAGTAATTCCATAGGTCACGCCATGGGATCTCTCAAAGAGAACAATTTTTTCGAAACTGCAGCAAAGACGATTAAAAATACTTGGTTTCAGTTTATAGTATTGGCCGGAATTACAGCGAGTCTGTTTTATCCAGTTTCCTTATCAACAATTGGACAGGCTGAAATTGTGCCCAAAGACCCCAACGTTATCAATGCACCTATTGATGGTGTCATCAAAGAGGTTTTTGTTGAAAATAACGATGAAGTATCTTTGAACCTCCCTCTCATCTCTTTTGAAAAGACTCAACTTCAAAACGATTATGACTTAGCAGAACAAGAGCTACGCGTGATTGAAACAGAATTATTGCAAGCTCGGCAGTCCTCATTTCAAAGTAAGGCTGATAAAGCACTCGTGAGTCAATTAGAGACTAAAATAAAGTTAGCTCAAGAAAACGCTAACTACAAAAAAATACTCTTAGAAAGATCTACAATATCCTCCCCAGCTCACGGGATAGCGGTTGTTAAGAATAAGTCTCTGTTATTGGGTAAGCCATTCAATATTGGAGAAACAATTATGGTTGTAGCAAAACCTTCTGATGTATTGGTAGAAATTTTAATGCCTGTCAAAGACTCCATCACTATTAAAAAAGATGCAAATATCAATGTCTTTTTAGACTCCGATCCAATGAATGTATTAAAAGCGAAAGTTATAAAATTTTCTTATGAGCCCGAAATAACATCTGAGAATTTATTGGCCTACAGAGTGACAGCTCAACTAGCAGAATCAAAAAACCCTCCTCGAATTGGACTTCGAGGGTCAGCTAAAATTTTTGGAAATGAAGTCAAACTTTTTTTTTATCTTTTTAGAAAACCAATAATTTTTGTAAGACAGACATTTGGCTTATAAATGATAACCCCCTCTATCAGGCAAAACTTACAGCTACTTCCTGGAACTCCAGCAGAAGATGGCTCCCCCTCTTGGCTGCTTTACGATAATTTAAGAAATAAATATTTCACTTTAGGTATCAACGCCTTTCGAATGCTAAAACACTGGATAGCAGGTATGGACTCCAAAAAATTTATAGAGGAAATTGAAAAAAAAGGATTAATTATAGAAGAAGACCAGTTAAATGATTTTATAAACTTTTTAAAAATAAACAGTTTAATTTCTCATACTACTTCTGAGGATGTTCAAATATTGGTTAATCAACATCGGTCTCAACAAAAACATTGGTTTTTAAAACTCATTCATAATTATCTTTTTTTTAAGATTCCTTTAATCAAGCCAGATAACTTTTTAGATAAAACATTAAATTTAGCTAAATTTTTTAGTCAAAAAACCATTAGAGGTACAATCTACATTTTTGGTTTATTCGGATTTTATTTTGTTATCCAACAATGGGATGAATTTATATCTACCTTTTTATATTTTTTTAATTGGAATGGGTTTTTACTCTATTTATTAGCTTTAGTAGGGGTAAAAGCTATTCATGAATTAGGTCACGCATATACTGCAAAAAATTATGGTTGTAATGTTAATTCTATGGGAATTGCTTTTTTAGTATTTTTTCCTTTTTTATACACAGACAACACTAATGCTTGGAGGCTGAGAGACCATAAAAAAAGGCTTACTATCAATTTTGCTGGTATCTCTACAGAACTTCATTTGGCCTTAATAGCAACATTTTTTTGGGGAATAGCTGAGCCAGGTATGATTAAAAGTATTGCCTTTTTCATTGCAACTACTGGTTGGATCTCGTCACTTTTGATAAATATCAGCCCATTTATGAGATTTGATGGGTACTATGTTTTCGCAGATTATCTAAAAATAGAAAATCTACAACCACGAGCCTTTGCTCTAGCTAAGTGGAAATTAAGGAAGTGGATACTAGGTTTTCATTTAAAAGCACCCGAGCAAATAAATATTTCAAAACAGAATTTGATTATTCTTTACGCTTGGTCAACTTGGATTTATCGTTTTTTTCTTTTCCTAGGGATAGCATTTCTTGTTTATCATTTTGCTTTTAAGCTTTTAGGAATTTTCCTTTTTGTTGTTGAGATTTTTTGGTTTATTGCACTGCCTATTTTAAGAGAAATGAGAGAGTGGTGGAGACTTCGTACTCACTTGGCTTTATCATTTCAATTACTAAGGTCTATAAGTATCCTATTAATTTTATCGTTAATTTTATTTTATCCTTGGAAGAATTTCCAAAATATTCCTGCAATTTATCAATCTGAAAAATTCATAGAAATTTATCCTCCAATAAATTCTCAAATTTTAGATATCTTTATTTCAGAAAAGCAAAATGTCCAAAAAAATCAAAATTTATTAAAACTAGACTCACCTGCACTTATTTCACAAATAAAAATTATTTCTAAAGAGTTAGAATTAATCAATATCAAAATCAATAATGCCCTAGATTTAGAAAATAATAGAGCAGATCTATTGCCTTTGAAGAGCGAAAAACAAAAAATAGAAATCAATTTACAAAACTTAAAAAAAATTAAAGACTCACTTCTCATTAAAGCTCCATTTTCAGGAGAGATTACATTTTTAAATGAAATGAATAAAAACCAATGGTTTAATGAAGATACTCCATTGCTTTCTTTAGTTAATAAAAATTCTTTTGAATTAGTTGCTTTTCTATCAGAGAAAGAAATATCATCCTTAGATAGATCTCAATTGACATCTTTTATCCCCTCTACTACTGATCATTATAAAATTTCAGCTAGGATTTCTGATATTAGTAATTCTCCTGTTGATAATTTTGAATTGTATCCAATGGTTACCTCGTTATATGATGGTCCTATAGCGGTAAGAGAAAACCCTTCAGGTGGAATTCAATCCGAAAGGGCTTATTACAAAGTTACTTTGGATATTGAACAAAATCCAATTTTAAATGAAAGAAAACTCACTGGGGTGGTCAATGTAGGTGTTAAGCCATATAGCTTTTTTAATCAATTTTTAGACTTTACAGCTGCAACACTTATCAGGGAATTAAGTTTCTAAATAAAGGGCTCATTTTGGGCCTTAAAATATCAAAAAGTCAATAAATTCAGTGTAATATACGTTTCTTATGATTATTTTAACTCAATCAAATAAAGACTTATCAACAAAAGAGTCCACAAAGATAGGATCGCCAAGTTCTTTTTTTAAACTTAAGTGGATTGAAGAACAGGAAAGAATTAAGACTTTTAATCACCTCGACACAAAAGAAATTAGAAATCCTTTTAAAGATAGACTGCATGTCACAAATTCTAAAGTGTCAGACTTTGAAAAATTTCAAGAAATCATGGAATCAAAAAGATTAAGTGATACAAAAATTTTCACTAAATTAAAGGCCATTATCAAACCCTACCAAACATTAGAATTTCAAAAAATTTCTGAAGAATTAGAGGCACTAGATTGCTTATTCTTAATACAGAATAAAAAGATTATGAATTCCCATATGATCAAAACACTTACACAGAGCCTAAAACAAATTGAAAAATATTGTCAAAAAATAAAAAATGAGATTAATAACTCAATGAAAAAATCCAGAGTAAAAAAAGAAATGACTCCAAGTGATATGATATTAAAGAATAAATTAGGAGGTGATATTTCAAGTTCTAATATTTTCGAAGAATTTTCTATTATTGCAAAAGAATGTCAGTATCTATCCGAAGCTAATAACACCGATGATTATAAGAGGACCTCTCCTTTATTTCCAGAAATGGAAAATCAAGAAATACCTTTAGATTACTTTATTATTTCTTTAAAAAATCTTTTTGAATGTGTAGATTTAAAAAATTTTAAAATAAATGATAAAAGCTCTGAGCTAAAAACTTTTTGTTGGGAAGGAGTGCTACAAACCCCATCAATATGTTACACGCCCTACTCAACATTTCTGAAAGCATACAAGAGATGTCTCAGCAAACCGCCTGCCTACTTTGGACTATCTCATATTGTTAAAGAGAATGATTTTCTAATAACTAGAGAGAAAATATTAGTTTTTTAACTCTTATAATTGTAAGAAACTTTTAACATTATCAAAGCACCTGAAAGTAATAAGATTATTGAAAAGGCAAGACCAACTCTTTGCGAAATAAGATACGTTAATGCAGCAGCGCATATTGGACCTATTATAGCCGTAGCTTTCCCTGCAAAAGTAAACATTCCAAAACCAAAACCTTGATCCTTATCATCAGTCAATTCTGCCATCACCACTCTACTCGAACTTTGAAGTGGACCTGCAAAAAAAGTTCCTATGACAACTAATATCAAGAAAAGATCAGGATTTTTATTGATAGAGATCAATAATACAACCAACGATAAAAGGAATAGGGTATAAATTATGTTTTTTTTGTCATCTTTGAAAAAATTACCAAATAAATAGCATGCTAATGCCCCACTTATATTTGCCAGAATTCCTACTAGTAAAATTTTACCAATTGAAAGACCCATTACTGTTGTCCCAAAAATTCCCATTGTTGTTGCAATAATAATCATGCCATCCATATAAAGCATTCTTGCTAATAAAAACTTACCTGTATTGGTGAGAGTTTTTTTCCAAATTAAGTCTTTTATTTTTGAACTTGTTTTAGATTTTAGAGAAGTATTTTGTTGATCTATTCTACAAAAATATAACAACGGAAGACAAAAGATTAAAAACCAAATAGCTAATATTAAATGGGAAAATCGAATGTTAAGCTGATTTATCTTTGACACGCCAAAAATGTTTTGGTCGGGCAAAATCAAATAATAGAGAAGAAAGGATAGCATTATAACACCACCTAAAAATCCTGAAGCAAAGCCAATACCTGAGGTCAAAGTTAAATCATTTTCACTACAATTTTTCATAGTAGAGTTATATAGGCTATTGGATGCCTCGTAAGAAACGCTTCCAACAAATAAAATTATCAAGGCAATTAAAATAAAACCATTAGAGGGTAGAACAAAATAAAACAAAGCAATAGACAGAACTGTTAACAGACTAAATATTCTTAAATACTTTAAACGACCATTTACTTGACTGTCTGCAATATTTCCTATGAATGGCATTATGATCGCAATAAAGATACCAGCAATACCAATGGTTAGCTGCCATAGTGCTGTGCCTGTTTGTTGGCTGCTCGCTATATGATTTACAAAGTAACTAGAAGTCAATGCACTAACAACTATCATTGGAAAAACTGAATTTCCAAAATCATAAAAAGAAAAGGCTGTTATTCTTCTAAAATTCATTAATTAGTTTTGTCTTCTTCTGTTTCATTCTGCCAATTTATTTCAGAGAGGTTGTTAATTAAACGTGAAAGCTCTTTGCCTGTCTGTCTACCAAATTTTTCTACTATTTTTGTGTAATTCTCCCCCACAATAATCCCATTATTTTGATCTTTTGCGAGAAGCTGAAAATCGATAAGTTTTTGCACGCGTCTTCTTGTAGACTCTTTTGGCTGGCCTAAAATATTAGATATACTTAATATTGATAGTTTTGAGCCCTCTAGCTGTTCTCTAATTTCTTTATCAGTTGATGCAACTAACTCTTCATAAGATTTGTTATCCTTGGAATTGATTTTGTATAACCAATGGGCGACGACTGTATTGAGAGTCATCATTTCATCAATATCTATATTTAGTTCGCTGACTCTTTTATAGTAACTTGTCATAAACATTAACCAAGAATATGCTGCTTGGCTCCAATTCGATTTATTCTGCGAATCTGTATTACTATTCATATTTATAAAATTATATTATTAAACCCAATATGGGCCAAAATTACAACCCATTTCAGGTCATAAATTAGAAAATATTCCATAAATAGCTGTTTTAATTAGAAAATATTAATAATATTGGAAATTATGAAATATATAAGTGTAGTAAAATTTACAGTCAAAACAGGACAGGAGTCAAAATTCATGGACTCTATTGTCAAATTTTCAAACCCTGATGGAGTAATTTCTAGAAAAGTTGTTAAAACAGGTGAGCGTTCCTTTTGCAGCATCATGGAGTGGATCGATGAACAAAGTCTTGCAGGCGCCCGCCAACAGATGATTGCTTATCTAGATACTGTTAGAGATATTCTTGAAGAAATTAGTACTGAGCTTGGAGTAACCGACCCTGCCTCTGGTCCAGTAATAATTGATGAGCAGGGACTTGTTACAAGTCCTGGTGGAACCATCTCAGGAAAAATAAAAACCTAATTTTTTATTAAATAGATCTTGGGTCTTCTAACCCTGCATGACGGTAAGCAGACGTCACGGTATTTCTTAACAGACAAGCAATCGTCATCGGACCTACCCCCCCTGGAACAGGTGTAATTTTAGAGGCTACCTCTGATGCACTAGCAAAATCCACATCACCGACAATTTTACTTCCTTCACTTCCATCTTCTTTAGTCACAGGTATACGATTAATACCAACATCAATTACAACAGCACCTTTTTTTAACCATTTTCCATCAACCATCTCGGGACGACCTGCAGCGACAACAACAATATCTGCATTCGCACAAACTGACTCAATGTCTTTTGTTTTGGAATGGACAACGGTGACAGTACATGACTCCTCGATTAGTAATTGTGACATAGGCTTACCTACAATATTTGATCTTCCAACCACAACAGCATTTTTTCCTTTTAAGTCCTCCACTTGATCTTTTAGAAGCAACAAAGATCCTAAAGGAGTACAGGGAATAAAAGCTTTTTTTAACATTTCTCCTCCAATGGAAAGCCTTCCAGCATTAATGGCGTGAAAACCATCAACATCTTTTTCTACAGTAATGGTATCTATTACTTTTCTCTCATCAATTTGTTTAGGAAGTGGGAGCTGAACAAGTATTCCATGAACAGAAGCATCGTTATTGAGATCATCAATAAGTTTAAGTAAGGTTTCTTGGTCGGTACTGTCATCTAATTTGTAATCTTTTGTTTTAATATTGCACTCAGCAGCCATTTTTGTTTTTGCCCCTACATAGACTTTGCTAGCAGGATTTTCACCCACTAAAACCACAGCTAAACATGGTTCTACACTTTTTTGACTGATTAAGTTATCTGAGTCATGTTTGACTTCCGTTCTAATTTTCGCTGCAAAAGCTTTTCCATCAATAATATTTGTCATAATTAAATTCTCCTTTATCCCCTTGGCCAGTATTCAATAAGTAAATCTTTAAATAAATAAATTATCAATATCAATAGTACTGGTGAGATATCAATACCTCCTAAATTAGGAAGATATCTTCTAATGTAATTTAAAGGAGGATCAGTGAGTTTTTGAAAACTCTCATAGACTTTCCATAAAAAAACATTTTGACTATTTAGAATATTGAAGTGAAAAAGCCACGATACAACAACATAAAAGAAAACTATGAGCGTATAGAAATCTAGTATCCTTACTAAAAATAGCAGCAATGAATTCACTGTGATAAATTACAAAAAATTGTTAGTCGCGTCTATTAAATAAGAAATTACGACAGCGCTCTGATTGGGGATTTGTAAAAACTGTGTCAGGATGCCCTTGTTCTTCTACTAACCCATCATGAAGAAAAATAACATTGCTAGAAACTTTTCTAGCAAATTCCATTTCGTGTGTGACTACTAACATAGTTTTACCTCCTTCTGCTAATTTACGCATAACAGATAAAACTTCGTCAACTAATTCCGGATCGAGTGATGAAGTGGGCTCATCAAATAGTAATATTTCAGGAGAGATCGCAAGAGCTCTAGCAATGGCAGCTCTTTGTTGTTGGCCCCCAGATAGGTGGGCAGGATACTCTCTAGCTTTGTCAGCAATGCCTACTTGCTGCAGTAAGTCCATTGCTTCTGCTTCTGAAGTTTCTTTATCTTTTCCTAATACATTAATGGGCGCCTCAGTTATATTATCCAAGATATTCAAATGCGACCATAGATTAAAACTTTGAAAAACCATTCCTAACTTTTTTCGAATAGAGATTATTTTGGTTTGGAGAGCTTTATTAGGGTTTTCTAAATTTTCTCTCTCACAATGAATGGTCTGGCCACACACATTTATAGCACCAGACTGAGGTGTCTCTAAAAAATTGATACATCTCAAAAGAGTACTTTTTCCTGAACCGGAACTCCCAATAATGCTAATGACATCGCCTTGATTGGCTTGTAAATCGACACCTTTTAAAACTTTATTTTCTCCAAAGCTTTTCTCAAGTCCATTTATCTCCAATATCTTCATTGCTTTGTTAATATTTCATTTTTTCTTAATCATTGATATTCCTAATTATTTACTGATCTGTAGGAGTTTTATAAAAAGTTTATTCATTTAGCTCATTTTAGTTTATATTTCCTCTTAGTAATTATTCAATTTATAGAGGAAGAATAAAAACACATTAAAGGAGAAAATTATGAAGAAAATATTACTGTCAGCATTTGCTGCACTCTTTATGGTGGGTTCTGCTTTTGCAGACACCGTTAGAATGGGTACTGAAGGTGCTTACCCTCCATATAATTTTATCAATGATAATGGTGAGGTAGATGGATTTGAAAAAGATGTAGGTGACATGCTTTGTATTCGTGCAAACCTAGATTGTGTTTGGGTTATCAATGAATGGGATTCCATCATTCCAAATTTAGTATCTGGTAACTACGACACTATCATTGCTGGTATGTCAATTACCGCGGAGCGCGATGAAGTAATTGACTTTACACAAGATTATTTTCCACCATCACCATCAGTTTATATGGGTTTAAGTGGATCAGATGTTGACGTAGATGGCGGTGTAATTGCTGCGCAGACTGCAACTATTCAAGCAGGATATGTTGCTGAAAGTGGAGCAACTTTGGTTGAATTTGCTACAGCAGAGGAAACTATTTCTGCAGTCCAAAATGGGGAAGCGGATGCTGTTTTAGCTGATGGAGATTATCTATCTTCAATAATCGCTGAGTCCAATGGAGAATTTGCTAATGTAGGTGAAGTATCAATTGGCGGCGGCGTTGGAATGGGTGTTCGTGAGTCTGATGGAGCTTTAAAAGCTAAAATGGATAAAGCTATTAGTTCTATGAAAGAGGACGGATCTCTTAACGCGTTGATTAAAAAATGGTTTGGCAATGATGCCAATACTTTTTAAGATCATTTGAAAATAACTGAATATGAAGACAGTTTTACTGTCTTCATATTCTTTTAAATTTCACTTTGATAATTTTATTTCAAAAAAAAAATAAAAATATATTTATTTGTTGGCATTGACGCTTGCCTAAGATGGTTATAGTTGGTGGAGGGATTGTTGGTGCTTCTTTTGCCTATCATGCTCATTTAGCAGGATTAGATGAAATTACCTTAATTACTGATTTTATGCCTGGTGATAAAGCTCAAGCGACAAGCAACACCTGGGGTTGGGTAAATGGATACGCTGTTAATGACAAAAACTATGCTGCTTTTAGACTGGCCAATTTATCTTATTGGATAAAGCTAATAGACAATATCAATAGTCTAGAAAAAACGAGCAAAGGTGCTTTCTTTTGGGATTTTCATGATACTGAGCTTACTGAAATTATAGCCCAACATCAAAACTGGGGACATTCAGTAAAAGAAGTAGATCAATCACAGATGGAAGTGCATCTCCCCAACCTTCTGCATAAACCATATAAAGCTGGATTTGGACAGGATGATCTTGCGATTGAAGGCTCAAAAGTAACGAAAGAATTAATTAAAGCAAGTGGCTGCAAGGTTAAAAATATTCGCGTTAACAAAATTATTTATGACGGAAATAATGTTAATGGAGTAGAAACTGATCAAGGCATAATCTACACTGATGAGGTGATTATAGCTGCTGGGCTTGGCACCCCCAATCTACTTTCAAGTTTAAAGGTAAATTTTAAAATGCATTCCAGTCTTGGACTTTTGGCATACACTAAGCCTCTTTCTGATTTATTATTAAAACACCCAATAACTGGAACAGACTTTCATGCACGACAAGACGATAAAGGAAGATTAGTTATTGGCGGTAAGTTTGATGATGATGCAAGTAAAGAAAAAAATATTCAAGAAGCAGCAATGAAACTTATTAAAGAAATGGAAAAGAGGCTTAACTATAATTTCACTTTAAAGCTCGATCACTATACACTTGGTATCCGTCCTTTACCTTTGGACGGAAGACCAAAAATTGGTCGCCTTAAAAATGAGCAGGATGAAAGCATAAAAGGTGTTTATATTGCTGTTATGCATTCAGGTATTACCAATGCACCACTAGCTGGTAAGTTAGGCATTGAAGAAATCATGACAGGAAAAAAACATTCATTGATTTCTGATTTTTCACCTCAAAACCTGTCAAGTAAAGGTTGTAATTAAGATGTTTAGTTATTGCGCTGACCCAAAAACCCTTGAAGGATTAATGTGGTTGTCTTGTTATATCACCACAGCCAAACATATGTCATTTTATGTTTCTTTTCTTGTTGTTATGGGCCTAATATCTCTAGCTGCTCCATTAGCAATGGCTTTTGGTTTTGCAGGTGCTATTGCAGCAAGATCATCAATCAGGGTTTTTCGTCTTATTGGTAAAGGTTATTTGGCTATGATAAGAGGAATACCAGATATTGTTTTTTTTCTATTTATTCCCATTGCCCTTGATCAAGCATTTGAATTTTTGCGGCATAAGGTGCTCTGTTCTGACGTCACAGAGCCAATCCGACAGGGTAACGATTTTGTCGTGTGTGCAGCTGCCAAACTCCCCTTAAGCACAGCTAGTGAATGGGTGCATGATATGTATGGTTTTTTATTGGCTTTACTCGCCTTTGGTTTTGTTTTTGGTGCTTTTACAGGAAATGTTCTCTCTGGCGCCATGACAGCAGTTCCAAAAACTCAACTTGAAACAGGAGAGGCATTCGGATTTTCACCACGACAAATTTTTAGAAGAATTCTATTGAAACAGATGTGGGTTTATGCCCTTCCTGGTTTATCAAACCTGTGGATGATATTAATAAAAGCAACTCCGCTTCTGTTTCTTTTGGGTATTGAAGATATAGTTTACTGGGCCAAAGAGCTTGGTGGAATTAAAACTGGTGTTTACGAATACAAAGCATGTCACCTACATCTTTTTCAAATCCATCTACCTCACCATTATCATTGATAAAATTATATGGAGGGTAAGCACCTTCAGTACCCATTCTAACGGTGTCTGCAAAAGCAGGGACAAGCAACTATGGCGGGTAAGACATAATTAATATGAATTGTTTTCAAACTCTTTCTGACTATAGTTTTCGATCATTAGGTTATGGCGAACGGCTTCTCCCAAAAGCTGACATCACCCTTTGTGAACAATTTGTTTTAATTGGATCTGGGATGATTTGGAATATTTATTTTGCCTTACTTGCATTACTTTTTGGGTTTTTCTTTTCTACTATCTTGGCTTTAGGTAAAAATTCAAAATCTTCTATGCTTAATGTCCCCTCTCGCACATTTATTTTTATCTTTAGGGGATCTCCTTTATTTATTCAATTCTTCTTTGCATATGAACTATTTGTAATTTTGCCAAAGTTAGGATTTGATTTGAATTTAGGCTTTCTTACAATCACTGTAGAGACCCGATGGCTCACCAAAGCTTGGTTGGGTGCTTTAATTGTTTTATTCTTTAATACATCTGCTTATGCAGCAGAAATTTTTTACGGAGCATTACGAGCTGTTTCGATTAAAGACATAGAGTCGGCTGACGCTTTTGGCCTGACAGGAACAAAAAAATTTAAGCGAATTATTTGGCCAACTATGCTTCGTTTGGCTTGGCCGTCCTATACCAATGAGGCTATATTTTTATTTCATGCAACTTCATTAGTCTTTTTTACTGGTTTTCCTGCATGGCAACAAAAAGGTGATGCGATTTACTATGCCAGTTACTTTGCAGATAAAACATTTAACCCTTTTATTCCTTACCCTATAGTCGGTTTATATTTCATTTTAATGACATTAATTGTTATTGGTTTATTTGGGTTAATTAATAAAAAGTTGAATAAACATTTATCTCCTAATGAGCGTAGTAAGTTACGTATTAAGTTAAAATTAATAAGATAACTAGACGTATAAATTACCAGCAAAAATTAATTAATATTTTACTCATTAAAACTTTATTTATATTAGATAATAAATAATATTAAAAACATGGGTAAATCACGATTTGTATTAGCACTCAACGGTCTTGTAATGATGATAATAGGTATATGCTTTTTTACTTTTAATAATCATATCAATTTAACTATGTTTCCAGGTATTGCTGAAAATCAACTGGCATTGGAGGTTGCTACCGTATTGAGGTATATAATGGGATCTGGCATATTTACAATTGGAATAATTTTATTTTTGGCAAGAATTTCTGCTAAATCAGGAGCTCAAAGATTATTAATGGGCTCTAGTATTGGTTTCCTTCTTATATTCCTAACAACTATTTTTGTAAAATACCAATATGATTCTATCGATATACCCATTGTAGGAATTATTATTTTTCCAATATTAAGTTTGCTTTCTTTGTACGTTTCATCAAGGCCTTTCCAAGAGTAAAAAATCTTATTTTTGTTGGATATATTTTTTTCTTACAACAATTAATATAATTAAAAAAATAAAAATAGGACTTAGCCACAAAAGAAAATGATTTTTTGAGGGTTTAAATGATATCTCTTCTCCATAAATCAGAACTAACTCATCATTAATTTCTTTAAATGAGATACCTTTTTCATATTTTTTTTTAATTTGTTCTTTTAAATTAATGGCAAATTCGGTATCTGATTCTTGAATACTTTGCCCATCACATACTAAACATCGAATAGTTTTATAATAATCAGATAGATTATTCTCATTAGACCAAGTTAAAGAAGAAAAGATTAAAAATAATATGATTAATAATGTTTTAGAGATATTTTTCGACATCTTCATAAAAAAGTGGCCCTTGAATTTTTTTTTGAGTTAATGACTCTTTAATAAAATATGTCTCAGGGACTCCAATCAGCCCCATTTCATATGCAATCGTTCCATCATCTCTTATAACATACTCAAAGGGGTTTCCATTTTTTTTAATCCAATTAACAAAGTTTTCTTCATCATCTCTAAAGTTAACACCAACAATCTTGACACCCTTTGATTTTAATTCCATTAATAAAGGGTGTTCTGCTAAGCAGGGCTTACACCAAGATGCAAAAAAATTAATAATATAAAAATCCCCTAAGTTTTCCTGATTAATATTTTCTGATCTGTAAAAATCATTGGTTTCAAAAAGAATATCAGGAACTTGTTTTGAGTTTAATTTTTGTGAAGAAGGTTGATAGATGTAATAGAAACTACATATCAATAATATTATTATGCCAGCCAATGGGATTATGAGATTTTTTTTCATTTTCTTTTAATTATTGATAAAAATATTGAAAAAACTAACAGCATAGCGCTCAACCATAATAGGTTAATTAATGGCTTATATACAATGTTTATTGAGACCTTGTTGGTGTCTATCATAGATATTGTTGCATAATACTGACTGAGATATCTATTAACAGTACTTACTTCATTGGTAACTTGACCAGAGGGCTGATAAATATTTTTAGAGGGCCTTAGAGGATATTCTAGGTTATTTTCTATCACTAAAAGATCGACAGAAATTCTTTGATGGTTGCTCAGGGCCTCGTCTTGAATACTTTTTAATAATAGAGATGTTTCATCATTCAGTGAAATTTCAGTATCTTTCCCTTTCTCAAATAAAATATTTCTCTCATAATCAAATTGTTCTGTAAAGACAGCAGCTACTATGAACAACCCAATACTTAAATGAGCAAGCCATTGTGAATAAAAACTTTTATCCTTATTAAAATTTTTAAAAAAAACTAAAATACTTTTT
>CABWYP010000009.1 GCA_902509695.1 uncultured Alphaproteobacteria bacterium
GAATTTTCTTCAAAAGTAAATTATATAATAAGAATTGAAGCATGTTTGATATCAGAAAAACTAAAACTAAATTATTAATATTTTTTGAATAGTCTAGTGTTACAAGAATTATCAAGAATAACAATGGTATAACACAAATAATATTAGATAATTTATATTTATTCATAGAAATAAGTTGTTTTGCAAAAAAATAATTTAAAACAACAAAAGGAAAGCTTAAAAATAACATTTGTAGTAAGGTAGAAATATTTTTAATGTTTTCTAAAGTTGAAGAATATAGGAAAATATCTAATAACCATTCAAAATTAATTATCATTAAGGTAGTAAATATAACAAGACATAAACTGATAAGTTCAATAAATTTTGACAAAGGTTTTAAATTATTTTGATCAGAGTTTACTTTATTTAAATATGGCGAAATGATAAAATTAAATAAAACAATTAATATACCTAAAAAATATAAATAAAATCTCAGTGCTACAATTAAATTATTATCGTCTAATGTATTAAGATATATGAGGATAAGTATAAAAATAACCATACTATTCAATAAGATATATGAAAAATAATTATTCAAAAAATTTAATAAGTCTTTTTTATCGAATTTTTTAAATGAAAATTTTATTAGGATTTTTTTTAAGTTAGGTTTAATTAATAAAAAAGTTATAGATGTATTTCTTTATAACCATATTTTAAAACTTAAACAAAAGTATCAAATAAGTTTTATTTCATCAACAAATTCGAGAAGTATAATCATTGATGATACTCAATATCATAATGATTATGTAAACCTCAAAAGGTCCTTTGATTTATTAAATCTTTTATTAAATTCTTTTACAATATTAAAAATAATACTTAAGAACAAACCAGATTTAATCATTTCCATTCATCCAAAAAATGGATTGATACTCTCATTTCTAAAGTTTTTTAATAAATTTAAATTTTTGCACATTATTACTGGTCAAATTTGGGCTGATAAAAAAGGTTTTAAAAGATTTCTATTAAAATTAATAGATAAAATAATATTTATGAAAAGTAATTTTTTGTTATCAGATAGTCAAAATCAAATTAAATTTTTATATAATCAGGGTTTTTACAAGTATAATATTGATTGTCTACATAATGGTTCTATTTCTGGTGTAAATACTGGTTCATTTAATAAATCTATAAAAGATAAAAAAAACTTTCTAAAAAAAAATCTTTTTTCTCCAAATACCAAAATTATTTTATATGTAGGTAGAATAAATTATTCTAAGGGAATTTTATTACTCACTGAAGCATTAAAAGTTTTAAATAGAGATTTTAATTATAATTGTAAATTACTATTAATTGGTGATGATGAGATTAATTTTAATGAGATTTTAAATAATAAATATAGTGATTATAAAAATGACATTATTCTTAAAAGTTACACTACTAATGTAAAATTTTATTACTCTATTTCTGATATATTCTGTTTACCAAGTTACAGGGAAGGCTTTGGTTTGTCTGTCATTGAAGCTAGTTCTTCTGAATTGCCAGTTATAATTTCAGATATCTATGGTTTAAATGACTCGATAGTTAATATGAAAACTGGCATTAAATTTAAGTCTGGTAATTATGAAGATTTATTTTTAAAAATAAAATATCTTTTAGATAATCCAGATAAAATGTCAGAACTTGGCAGAAATGGAAGAAATTTTGTAAAAAATAATTACGAGTCAAAAGAAGTAACAAAATTTTTGTTTAATTATATTTCTAAATTAATTTGAGAATATCTTTAACTTTTATATTTCCAAAATTTTCATAAATTAAATTTATTTTTCTCGTAAAAGAATTCTTTAACTCCATTTTATGTATCCTATATTTTGAATTTTTTATAAAAATCGTCTTAAACCCCATTTTTATTGGCGTAATTAGGTCTACATTTAAATTATCACCAATAAATATTAAAATGTGCTTATCATATTTTTTTTCAATAAGCTTATAAATTTGAATATCTGGTTTTCTAAGACCAGTTTCCTCTGAAATATAAATATCATTAAAAAATTTATTTAAATTCAACTTATTAATTTTATTTCTTTGAGTAATCGACCTGCCGTTCGTAATTAAAATCAAATTTTTAAATCTTTTTTTAATTATTTCCAATTTATACATAACATTTTTGGTAGTTTTGATCTCTGGTGCGTGATTTCTGATAAATTTTAAAACAAAATCTTTACGGATTTTATTTATCTTATTTTTCTTTATAAATTCTTGAATATGATTATCTATGTTATTGAGTATATCATTTTTGGTAAGTTTATATTTAATATCAATATTGTGGGATTTTTTAAGGTGCTTTATAAGATATTTATAACCTGATTGCACAAAGTCGACTTCTTTAAAGAGAGTATCATCAAGATCTATGCAAATACAAAATTCTTTAGGCGATAAAATCTTTGTCATATCTAAGCAATAATAATTTATCTTTGTGTTGATACATATTTCGAATAGCCTTGCCAAAAATATATTCGTTTATTATGTTTTTAGCAAAATTATACCCTGCTTTATAACTTAGAGTACATCCTCCACCCAATCTAGGATTAATCTCAATACCATATATATTCATACTCTTTGTATTGATTAATACTTGAACAGTTATGGGGCCTAATGCACCATGTATCTTTTTAAATTTTTTTAATAAAAACTTTGAAACTTTATAGTTTGTTACCGATTTTATAACTTCGCCATTCCTTACATCTACTCTTTCCCTCGCGATTAGGTTTTTAAGTACGTGTTTTTTATCGTAATACATATCTACAGTAAATTCTTTATAGCCTGATATAAATTTAGAAAAAAAGTTTTTTTTGTTATCAATTAATTTAATAGATAAATAATTATAATTTTTTAAAACAGTAATATCTTTTGATCCTGATCCTAATATAGGTTTATTAATACATGGAAATCTTAGGTTATCTGCATCGTATATTTTTGGATATTTGATCTTTAATAAATCAAAAATTTCTTTTGTTAATATTTTGTTGTTAGTTTTTTTAATAAAATCATAATTAGAAATAATTATATCAATACCTAATTGGCTAAAAATTTTTCTTGATTTAGATAAAATTTCAAGCTCTGTATCTATTGTAGGTATAATTAATTTGATATCATTTATAATTGATTCATTCTTCAATTTTTTTATGTAACTTTTACTATTACAATTTGGTAATTTAATAATATTCTTATTTAGCCTGCATGTTGGAGCAAGACTTGGCTTACTATCCGCAAGATAGATATTAATATATTTGATCTTATTGGTTTCTTTTTTGAAAATATTTATTAATTCTATCCTTCTTCCAGCTGATAAAATAAGTATATTTTTATACATAATATATAATAGAATTCTAATGCCAAATCATAGTTACATTAAACAAAAAAAAATATTAGACTTTATTTTTGCAACTATATCTTTATTAATTTTATTAATACCATTAATTTGTATATTTATCTCAATTATTTTTTTAGATAGGATTAATCCTATCTTTATTCAAGAAAGATCAGGTTTTAGTAAAATTAATTTCAAATTGATAAAATTTAAAACTTTTAAAAATGGCAAAATTACAAAACTTGGTGGTTTTCTTAGAAAATATAAAATTGATGAGTTGCCGCAAATAATAAATATCCTTAAAGGTAATTTATCATTTATTGGACCTAGGCCATTACTACCTGAATACAATGACCATTACAGCAAAGATCAAAGTTTTAGATTTAATGTTATGCCTGGTATAACTGGTTTATCTCAGATTAAAATCAAAAGAACTAATAATTGGAATCAAAAATTTACTTATGATACCTTTTACGCTAAAAATATATGTCTTAAATTAGATTTATTAATTATATATTTAACTTTTAAGTATTTAATTGAAATCATTATCGGAAAAAAAAAAGTAATTGAAGACCATACACCTTTTGTGAAATGAGTTTACCCTATTCTAATTGGCCTAATTACGATCATACCTTAATTAAAAATATTTCAAATATAATTGCAAAAGGTGACGTTAACTATTTATTTGGTAAATTTGGAAAAAAATTTGAAAATGCTTTTTCAAAATATCATAATACTAAATATTCTGTAGCTGTGTCTAATGGAACAGTTGGATTAGAATTAGCTTTAGCGTCTTTTGAATTCAAAAGAGGTGATGAAGTTCTTGTAACCCCAAGAAGTTATTATTCATCAGCCTCATGTATTATTAGAAATAATTTAAAACCAGTATTTGTAGATATAGATCCTATAACACAAAACATATGTGTCAAAGATTTGAAAAAAAAAATTAATAAAAATTCAAAGTGTATTATTTGTGTTCATTTAGGTGGCTTACCTTGTGAAATGAATAAAATTATTCCTTTAGCTAGAAAAAATGATGTCAGAGTAATTGAAGATTGTTCGCAGGCACACGGTGCTAAAATTAATAAAAAAATTGTAGGTAGTTTTGGAGATATAGGTGTTTGGAGTTTTTGTAATGATAAAATTATCAGCACTTTGGGAGAGGGTGGAATGATTTCTACTAACAATAAAAAAACTTATGAGAAGCTATGGTCTTTAAAAGATATTGGAAAAAATTATAAAAAATTTTATAGCAACAATAATGGCTTTAATTTTAGATGGCTGCATGATTCTATTGGTACAAATGCCAGACTTACTGAAATCCAATCATATGCTGGTCTTTATCAATTAAAAAAATTAAATCAAATTGTCCATCAAAGGCAGCAAAATGCTAAATTACTTCATAAACAATTAAATGATATTCCTTGTCTTAAATTATCAATTATTCCAAAAAACTATAGTCATGCTTTTTACAGATTTAACTTTTTATTTGATAGTAATTATAATTCAAAAACTCTTTCAAGAGATATATTGCTCAAAGACTTAAGTGATAAAATAAATATAAGAGAGGGTTCCTGTCCAGAGATTTACAATGAAAAATTTTTTAAAGAAAACTTCACTTTTAAATGCCCTAATGCAGAGTTTGTTGGTAAAAATTCGTTGTCAATACAAGTAGATCAGACTATATCTAAAAGTAATCTTCTTAGAACAGCAAATATCTTGAAGAAATATTTCAATAATAAATTATGAATAAAAACTTAAGAACATTTATAATCCTTTTTTTTGATATTTTTTTAATTTTACTCTCAGCTAATATTGCATATTTTTTACGATTAGAGAATTTAGATTTAGATATTTTAAATAATAAATATTTATTATTTTATTTAACAATTTATCTACTTGTATTTTTTTTATTTAAACTTAAAGAATTATCTCATAGATATTTTTCTTTAGGCCACACTAAACAATTATTTATACCATTATTAATATTATCTTTAATTTGGAGCTCTTTTCCAATTTTTGTTCAAATAGATGGATATCCACGATCTTTGGGCATACTTACTTTTATACTATTCTTTATATTTTATATTTTTTCCAGAGTTGCAATTTCAAAATTACTAAATTATAAAAATGATAAAAAAAATATAATTTTTATTGGCTTCAATGAAAATATCTATGATTTAATTTCTGCTTATACTAAAAGATATAAAGTTTCTTCTATATTTATATCTGAGAATGAGACATTAAATTATAAAAATATTTTAGGTATTCCTATTAGAAAGCTAGATAGACTTTTAAATTTTTTGAACGATAACAATATTGATCAAATAATCATTGATCAAAACTTTTTCAAAAATTCAATAATTAAAAACTTATTATTAAATTTAGATCAATATAGAGCAAAAATTTTATCTATTAACTCTGATAGTCAATTAAGCGTTGCTGATGTTCAACAAGTTGAAATTGATGATATTATATTTAGAGGTATCACTGATTTAAAATTTTCTGGAAGTTTTGAAAAAAAAGATATTATACTTATTTCGGGTGGGGCGGGCAGCATCGGTTCGTCTATAATCAAGCAAATTTTAAATCAATTTAATGTTAAAAAGATTATTTGTATCGATATGTCTGAAAATAATATTTATAAAATTCAACAGGACATAAATAATGAAAACATCGAATATGTAGTTGGTGACATAAATGACAAGAAATTAATAACTTATATTTTCAATAAATATAATATTACTACAATTTTTCATACAGCGGCATATAAACATGTACCAATAATGGAATATAACCTCTATCAATCATTTAAAAATAATTGTTTAGGTACTTTGAGTTTAGTGGAGGAATCAGTTAAACATAATATTGAAAAGTTTATCTTTGTATCTTCTGACAAAGCAGTTAGACCTACGAATGTTATGGGTCTATCAAAAAGATTATCTGAGTCTATAATTGATCATTATCAACAAAAATTTAGAGAAAATAAGATAAATACAAAGTTTTCTATTGTGAGGTTTGGAAATGTCTTAGAGTCATCTGGTTCTTTGATTCCATTACTCAGGTCACAGATCCTCAAAGGGGGGCCAGTAACTATTACACATAAAGATGTAATAAGATATTTTATGACATTATCAGAGGCTGCTCACTTAGTCATTGAGTCATCCTTTATGACTACAGGATCTGAAATTTATTTATTTGATATGGGTGAGCCTATAAGAATCATTGATTTGGCAAGAAGAATGGTCAATTTATATGGACGACAAATAAAAACTGATACAAATAAGGAGGGTATTGATATTGAGTATATTGGTTTAAGGCCTGGCGAAAAACTTTATGAAGAATTACTAGTTGATCATAAATCACTCAAAACTAAAAACGATAACATATACATATCGCAAGAAAAAAGAGTATCTTCACCAAATTATGATAAATATATTAAGTTTTTAAATAGTGATTTAACAAAAATAACACACTCCGATTTAATTGATATATTTAAAGATGATTATGCTAAATATTTTAAAAAATAATTTTTCTTTATCTAATTTAAGAATAATTAATTTTGTAATATTTTTATTATTTTTATTCCCAATATCAATTATTAGTGGTCCTTTTTTACCTGATTTAATTTTATCAGTAATTGCTTTTATAGGTTTAATTCTATATTTAAAAAAAGAAATAAAAATACCATTTTATAATGGAATAATTTTTTTATGGATTTTTTATTTCTTTGCAATTATTTCCTCTCTGTTATCTAATGATATAATCTATTCATTAGATTATTCTTTATTTTATTTTAGATTTATAATTTTTTCTCATTTTTTTGTTTTTTTATTAATAGAGTATCCAAAGATCAAATTTTTATTTTTAAAAGGTATAATAACTTCATTATTTATTATGATTATTTATTCATCAATAGAGTTAATCATATACTTTAATATGGATGAAATAGATGGCATCAGGAGATTACATTTAATTTTTTCAGATGAGGAAGTGGTTGGTAGATTTTTTGTAAGTATGTTACCCATATTAATATTTTTTGTTTATGTAAATAAGAATAATATCAAGTCAAAATTTTTCAAATATTTTTTAACAATGATTTTTGTCTTGTCATGTTTTTTAATTATTTACTCGGGTGAAAGAGCTGCTTTATTATCACTGATAATATTAATTTGTTTATATTTTTTAATTTTTATAAAGTTCAACAAAAATTTATCTATTATTTTTTTCGTTGGATCTGTGATTTTCTTATTACTTAATATTTATACCAATCAAAGTATTTTAAATAGAACTTTACAAGATTTAGATCGAAATATTTCTCTTAATCCAGAAATTAATCCTTATTTCAATTATTCTTTAGTGTCATTAGAAATGTTCAAAGATAATCCAATTATTGGTAAGGGCCCTAAGATGTTCAGGATTTTTTGTCCAGATAATCATTACAATAATTATGTAGATATTTGTAATTTACATCCACATAGTATGTATGCTCAACTTCTTGGGGAAATGGGTGCAATTGGTCTAATTTTATTACTTATAGGTTTTGTTTATGTTAAGTTAAGTTATATCAAAAATATATTTATAAATAATCCAAACAAGTTATACTTATTTTCATCAGTTGGCCTAATAATCAATTTTTTCCCACTCATTCCTTCAACAAATTTTTTTAATAACTGGATTAACAGTTTGTACTATCTGTCAATAATAGTTATCATTTATTCTTTAAATAGAAATATTAAATTTTAACAAATATTAAATGGAATTTTTAAAAATTATAAATCAAAATTTCCTTGGTGTAGAATTAAGTCAATATTTATTTTTCTTTCTCTTAATATTATTCGCCATACTTTTTAATAGTTTTATTGCTAATTTTATTGTTAATAGATTAAAAGTTTTTGTGAAAAAAACAGGTAATAAAATTGATGATAGCTTATTTAATGCTTTAATTCCCCCATGTAAATTGCTTCCTTTGGTGATTGTTTTTTTCATGATATCTTTAGCTTTTGACAAGAATTCAAATCTTGGTTTTTATTTTGTAAAAATTAATAATTCATTTGCCACAATCTTTGTTTTTTGGTTTATGCATCGATTGCTAATACCCTTTTCAATTTTTTTTGTTAAACTAGAAAATACCTTATCAAAGGCATTAGTGGCGTGGATTATTAATGCTATTAAATATCTTATTATCTTTCTTGGTGTGGCGGCTCTTTTAGAGACATGGGGTATCAAAGTAGGTCCAGTCATTGCTGGTCTTGGATTACTAGGCGTAGCTGTTGCTCTGGGTGCTCAAGACTTATTTAAAAATTTAATATCAGGTATCATGATTTTGATGGAAAAACGATTTCAAATTGGAGATGTTATAAAAGTTCCAGGACATACAGAGGGAACTGTTGAACAAATTGGTTTTAGATCAACACTTATAAGAACTTTTGACTCAACACCAATTACATTGCCTAATTATATTTTTGCTGAGGCTCCAATATTAAATTTTTCAAAAAGAGAATTCAGAAGAATAAATTGGCTTATTGGCTTAGAATACAACTCAAAACTTGATCAAATTAAAAATTTTACAAATTCTTTAAGTCAGTATATTGAAAATAGTAAAGATTTTACGGTAAATGATAATTTTAAATCATTTATACGATTAGATAAATTTAATGATAGTTCAATTGATATACTTGTCTATTGTTTTACCTCTACAAATGATTGGGAAGAATATTTATTTATAAAAGAAAAATTAGCAATTTTTATAAAAGAAAAAGTTGAAGAAACTAATTTAAATTTTGCTTTTCCTAGTCAATCTGTTTACATAGAAAATTTTGAAAATAAAATAAATGAAAAAACTTCTTAATATATCTGATTTAAACAAAGATGATTTTTTCTCTATATTAGCTTATGCAGAAGAACTAAATAATAATTTAGACAAATGTTTAAGCAACAAGCACATTGGTTTAATATTTGAAAAAAACTCAACTAGAACTAGGCTATCTTTTCAAGTAGGAATAAAGCAACTTAATGGTAATTACATAGATATTAAATTAGATGAGCTAAACCTTCAAAGACTCGAGTCATTTGAGGATACATTTGAGGTCATGTCATGTTACTTAGACTGCTTGGTATTTAGAACGAATGATCATCAAAAATTAGAAACCGCATTTAAATTTTTTAAAAAACCACTAATTAATGCTTTATCGGATCAGTCTCATCCTTGCCAAGCTATTTCTGACCTATTCACACTAAAAGAGCATTTTGGATCTTTGAATAATATTAAAATAATATGGATGGGAGATATTAATAACGTTTTATTTAGTCTAGCCCAAGCAATGAATTTCTTAAATGACTCACGAATTGATGTTTTTACGGATAAAAAAATTTTTGAAAGACATTGTAAAAATTATCAAAATTTTAGAAATATTAACTTTCATTTTAAGATTGATGAGTCAATCTTTAGGTTAGCTAATTGTATAATGACAGATGTGTTTAATTCAATGAATGATAAAGAGGATAAAGAGTCCATTCTTAAGAATTTTCAGGTAAACAGTAAAGTAATGTCTAAATTACCGGAAACAGCAGTATTTATGCACTGCCTTCCAGCAAAAATAGGGTCTGAAGTTACAAAAGATGTCATTAAAGGAAGTCAATCAATTGTTATCCAACAAGCAAAAAACAGAATGGTTGCTCAAAGAGGGATTTTAAAATGGTTAGATATTTAATAATTTTATTCTTTTTTATTTTCTATGGATGCGAAATGAATGGAAAACAGATAATAAAACCTGAAAAACTAAAATTTGAAAATTTAATATTTGATGTTGTTTCAAAAAATTTAATTAATAATTTATCGACTGACAGTAAAAACCATCAAAAAATTAGTCAAATAATTGATTATTGGTTTGATAATAAAGTTAAATCAAATGGTTTTGATGGCAGCTTGGAGGTTTTTGTTAAAAAAATTGATTTAAATGAAATAAAAAAACAAGATTATTTTAAATTTAGTATTAATTTGGAGTTGGAATTAATTGAAAAGTCAGCTAACTCAAAAATAAATAAAACATATAAAGTAAGTTCAAGCGAATATGGGGAAATTTCAGGTAGCTTTTCAATTAAAGATCAAGAAAGCCTTACATTAAATATAATGCATCAAAGTCTCAATAGCATTAGTAAAAAACTTATAGATTTAATCTAATTTTTCCAAAATGACGGAATAAATAATACTAAAATTGTAAGCATTTCTAATCTTCCTAAAAACATAGTAAAAATTAGTACTAGCTTAGAATAGTTAGTCAGCAAACTGTAGTCTCCCTCAGGGCCAATAATTTCACCTAAACCAGGACCCACATTCGATATTGCTGACGCTGCTGCAGAAAAACATGTTAAAAAATCAAGACCACTAAAAGACAAGAGTAAGGCAGAAATTGCAAATGTAAGTATATATATAAAGAAAAAACTCATAACAGAATCGTATGTTGAGTCTTGAATTTTTCGTTCATTAAAATGACTAACAATAACAGCATGAGGTTGAAGCATTTTTTTAAGATGTATAGAAATAAACTTAAATAAAATTTGAAATCTAAAGATCTTAAGCCCCCCTGTTGTAGATCCTGCACAACCACCTATAAACATTAAAATTAAGAACAAAATAGAGGCATAGTTTCCCCAATTTTCATAATTTTCACTAACAAATCCAGTTCCTGAAATAATGGAAATTGTATTAAAAGATATTGATATAATTTTTTTAATACTTGATCCTATTAAGTATTCTTGAGCAAAAAAATAAATTAAAAAAATTGATACAAATAAAACTAATAGAAATATTCTTACTTGATGATCTTTTAACGCTGCGAGGGGATTATTGATACTTGTTTGTGCTATTACTAAAAATGGAAAACTTCCTAAAATCATAAAAATTATCGCAATTGATAAAATTGAATGGTTATTGAAATACCCAAACGACTTATCATGTGTTGAAAAACCACCTGTGGAGATTGTTGTAAAACTGTGAGCAATAGAGTCAAATAAAGACATCCCATTTATGTAGTAGAGTATCAATAATATTAGAGTAAGACCTATGTATATTAGAACTATTTTAGATACTACTGAGGATATTTTTGGCAAAAATTTGTCGTAAGGGTCATCCCCTTCTAAGTGAAATAATTGCATTCCACCAATTCTTAGGAAAGGTAAAATAAATAAAGCAATTACTACTATTCCAATTCCTCCCAGCCATTGCAATAAAGCTCTCCAAATAAGAATTCCTTTAGGTAAATTATCTAAGCCATTTAATATAGTTGCACCTGTAGTTGTAATTCCACTCATCGACTCAAATATTGCATCAACTACATTTAATTTGGTCTCAGTGTATATGAAAGGTACTGAGCATAATAAAGCCAACAATAGCCATGAAAGTACTGTAATAACAAAAGCTTCTTTTATAGAAATTTTTAATTCAACATTTCTGTTTGTTATAACTAATGATCCTCCAACAATTAAATACAATAAAATAGGCACTGCATAGGATTGCCATGACTCAGTTTGATAAATAAGTTCTGTTATTAAAGGTATAAATAATAAAAAACCCACTGCACAGACAACTGTGCCACCTACCAGAGCAATTGGTTTTAAATTAAACATTTTATATATTTTTTAATGATATTTTTTTTTGTTATAAGGGCTATCCAAAGAAAAAGCTGGAATATCTATCTTTAGTGACTCTCCATTATCTTGAGACATAAGATAAAAACCTTGCATTATTCCATTAGTAGTTTTAAGAGGAGTTCCACTTGTGTATTCAAAACTTTCACCTGGTTGAAGAGTCGGAAACTCCCCAACGACTCCCTCACCTTGAACATTCATAATTTTACCATTAGCGTCAATTATAACCCAATTTCTGTGATTTAGTTTCATTGTAGTTTCACTAGAATTTTTTATGTTAACTTGATAAGCCCAAACATAATGACTCTCCTGAGGGGAAGATTGGTCATCTAGGAAATAAGGAGTTACAGTTACTGTAATACCTTTAGTTGTCTTAGAATACATAAGATTAACTATACCCCATAAAAGGGGTATAGAGAATAATTTTGATTATTTAGAACAGACCCTGTATTAAGCCGTTTTCATCTAACATTATTGAATTTGCACTAGGCACCCTTGGCAAACCGGGCATAGTCATTATTGCGCCAGTAACAACAACAATAAACCCTGCACCGGCAGAAAGTCTTACTTCTCTTACAGGTACAGTGAAACCTGTAGGAGCCCCTCTTAGAGCTGGATTAGTTGAGAAACTATACTGTGTTTTAGCAATACATATTGGAAGCTCGCCGTAACCACTTTCTTCAAAACCTTTTAGTTGATCGCTAATAGATTTATCTATGACAATATCATCTGCTCTGTATATCTTCTGAGCAACAGCTCTAATTTTATCTTCAAGTGGGATATTATCTTCATAAGTGAAAGTAAATTTAGAAGTGTCACTTGACTCTGCAACTTTAACAACTTCTTCTGCAAGTAATTTAGTACCCTTGCTACCATTGGCCCAGTGGGAGCAAAGAACAGATTTAACTCCTAATTTTTCACACCCGTCACTAATTACTTTACCTTCAGCCTCAGTATCTAATGTAAAACTATTGATAGCCACTATAGGCTGAAGTCCGAATGTTTGAATATTTTCAATATGACGCTGTAGGTTTTCAAATCCTTTTTCAACAGCTGCTACATTTTCTGAATTAAGATCAGCTTTTTCTACACCACCGTGTGATTTTAAAGCTCTAACTGTTGCTACAATAACAACGGCATTAGGCTTTAAACCTGCCTTACGACATTTGATATCTAAGAATTTTTCTGCTCCAAGATCAGCCCCAAAACCTGCCTCTGTAACAACATAATCAGCTAGTTTCAAACCGGCTTGTGTCGCAATAACAGTATTACATCCATGGGCAATATTTGCAAAAGGTCCACCATGGATAATTGCAGGATTATTTTCTAATGTTTGTACTAGGTTAGGCATCAATGCATTTTTAAGTAAAACTGTCATTGGGCCATCGGCTTTGACGTCTCTAGCAAAAATAGGAGATTTATCTCTTTTATAAGCAATAATTATGTTACCAATTCTAGTTTGTAAATCTTTAATACTAGTTGCAAGACAAAAAATAGCCATAATTTCACTAGCAACAGTAATGTCAAATTTATCTTCTCGTGGAAATCCATTAGAGATACCTCCCAAGTTAACATTAACTTTTCTTAAGGCACGATCACCTAGATCAACTACACGACCCCAAGTAATTCTTCTTTGATCAATTTCAAGATCATTTCCCCAATAAATATGGTTATCAATGAGAGACGAAAGAAGATTATGAGCAGATGTAATTGCGTGAAAATCTCCGGTGAAATGTAAGTTAATTTCTTCCATTGGTACAACTTGAGCATAACCACCGCCTGCAGCTCCACCCTTCATGCCAAAGTTAGGACCTAAACTAGGCTCCCGTAGACAAACTATTGATTTTTTTCCAATAGAGTTAAGACCATCATTTAAACCAACAGATGTTGTTGTTTTACCCTCGCCAGCAGGAGTAGGGCTTATAGCAGTAACAAGAATTAATTTACCATCAGGGTTAGATTGATTTTTTTCAATGAAATCAAAGTTTATTTTAGCGATATCATGGCCATAAGGAATTAAGCTTTCCTCTGGAATATTTATTTTTGATGCTACATCTCGGATGTGAATTTTTTTGGCGGCTCTAGCTATTTCTATGTCTGACATTAAATTAAGGTTCCTTTCGCAAAGTCTTGTGGTATACAATATACCAGATACTTCTTAAAAATATAGGCTATTTAAAAGTAAATTAATAAATTTTCTCTATTTTTTTTTAGCCCATGTGTCGCATTCTGACATCTATATTTTAGGAAGAATGTATTAATATATAAGACAAAGGAGATTGTAATGTTTAAAAAATTAATTGTTTTTATCAGTTTTTTAGCCTTATCTGGATTTGCTAATGCTGAATCAAGACTCCAACAAATCCAAGATTCAGGAAAGCTACGAGTAGGTACGACTGGTGATTGGAACCCGATGTCAATGAAGGATCCATCAAATAATTCTTATGTTGGATTTGACATTGATGTTGTTACCCAGTTAGCTCAAGATATGGGTGTAGAATTAGAATTAGTTCCTACTGACTGGAAATCTATTGTTGCTGGAATAACAGCTAACAAATATGATATTTCAACCAGTGCCTCTCTAAGTCCTAAAAGAGCTCTTGTTGCAGGCTACTCTAATTCCTATTTTAAATTAGCAACTGTTCCATTAACTCTTAAAAAAAACTTAACTAAATTTAAAAGTTGGGACGATATTAATCAAGATAACGTCGTTGTAGCAGTTACTTTAGGTACTACCCAAGAAATGCAGGCTAAGAACTATTTTCCGAATGCTCAAATTAAATCAATTGAATCTCCTGCCAGAGATTTTCAAGAGGTTTTAGCGGGAAGAGCAGATGCACATATTACATCTAACGTTGAAGCTGCCACATTGGTGGAAACTTATCCAGAACTGGCAATTGTCCCAGTTGAGGAACCTAAGTCTCCAACTCCATTAGCTTGGTTAATAGATCAAAACGATCAAGTTTGGATTAATTATATCAATCATTGGATAGAGCTTAAAGAAGCCCAAGGTTACTTTCAGCAATTAATGGAAAAGTGGAATCTTAAAAGCTTATAAGAATAAACGATTTTAAACTAGGGATCTTTGATCCCTAGTTAAATAAATAAAAGTCTAATTATCCCATAAAAAAGCGTTGTCGATTAATATAATTGTAATATTTTAATATTATTGAAAATTTTAGTTATTGGTCTCGGTTATGTTGGTACAGCAAACTCTGTTCTTCTTGCAAAAAACAACGAAGTCGTATGTTTTGATATAAATGCTGACAAAGTTAATAAAATTAATAAAAAAATTTCACCAATTAAGGATTATGAGTTAAGCCAATATCTTTTAAAAGAAAGTTTAAACATAAGTGCGGTATCTGATTTTCCTAAAAATGAAGATTTTGATTTTGTAGTTATCGCAACTCCTACCAATTATGACTCAGAGAGTAATTATTTTGATACTTCTTCAGTTGTATCTTGCATTGAAGAAATTAATAAAAATCATAGCAATTCAACAATAGTTATTCGATCAACCCTGCCAGTTGGGTTTATTGAAAAAACCCAAAAAAAATATAATAGAAACGAGATCATTTTTATCCCAGAATTCTTAAGAGAGGGCAGAGCACTATATGACTCTTTATATCCTTCAAGAATAGTTGTTGGCTCGCACTCAAAAAATGCAAAAATTTTTACAAACTTATTATTAGATAGTTCAATCAATAAAGATATTAGCGTTCTTTACACTAAGCCTACTGAAGCCGAGTCATCTAAACTTTTCTCTAACGCATTTTTGGCACTTAGAGTTACTTTCTTTAATGAACTTGACTCTTTCGCAATGTCTAAAGATTTAGATACAGAAGAAATAATTAAAGCAGTAAGCTCAGACCCACGTATTGGTGATTATTATAATAATCCCTCTTTTGGATATGGAGGATATTGCCTTCCAAAAGATACAAAACAACTCCTAAGTAATTTTAATAAAGTTCCCCAAAAAATTATGGAGTCCATTATCAATTCTAATTCAACAAGAAAAGATTTTATCAGCGATGAAATAGTAAAATTAAAACCAAAGACATTAGGTGTCTATAAACTAGCTATGAAAGAAGGATCAGATAATATTAGAGAGTCAAGCGTGTTAGGTATAATTGAGAGAATTAAAGCTAAAGGAATTAATGCAATTATATATGAGCCAATCCTCAATGAAGAACAATTCTTAGGCTCAAAAGTTTATAAAGATTTAAAGCTCTTTAAGAAAGACTCTGACATTATAATTTGCAATCGTAATAATTCAGACCTAGATGACGTCAAGAATAAAGTCTTTACAAGAGACTTATTTCATCAAGATTAGTAAATATCAACTTAATCAGAAGAAAAAAACAAAAATAAGTCATATTTTACAGTCATAATTTAGACTTTTTCTTCATGGAAGATATGTCTATACTGCTCAAGCTTATTATAATAAGGAGGAAATAATGACAAAAATAAAGTCTTTATTTATGGCTCTTATTTTATCACTTGGTGTCTCTTCAGCTTTTGCTGATGGTCATGGAAGTACACTTGATGTGGTAAAAGAAAGAGGATTTTTAAAATGCGGATCAAATACTGGTCTTGCAGGTTTTGGTCTTCCAAATGACGCTGGTGTCTGGGAAGGTATCGATGTAGACGTATGTCGAGCAGTAGCAGCAGCAGTTTTTGGTGATGCTTCTAAAGTTGAATACGTACCTACAACATCAAAAGTTAGATTCACAGTTTTACAATCTGGTGAAGTAGATATGTTATCAAGAAACACAACATGGACTCTTCAAAGAGACGTTGAGCTTGGTTTAGAATTCGTTGGTGTAAACTACTATGATGGTCAGGGCTTTATGGTTCCTGCATCTCTAGGTGTTTCAAGTGCAACTGAATTAGATGGTGCTTCTGTTTGTATTCAAGTTGGTACTACTACAGAAATGAACTTAGCAGATTTCTTCTCAGCTAATGGTATGAGCTACGAAGCTGTTCCTGTTGAGACTAACTCTGAAGCAGATGCAGCATACACAGCTGGTCGTTGTGATGTTTATACAACTGACGCTTCTGGTTTATATGCAAGTAGAGCTGGTTACCCAGATCCTTCAGCACACGTAGTGTTACCTGAAATAGTATCTAAAGAGCCTTTAGGGCCTTCAGTGAGACACGGTGATAGCGCATGGGCTGATATCGTAAGATGGTCTTTAAATGCTATGATCATTGGTGAAGAAAAAGGTATCACTTCAGCTAATGTTGATGAAATGAAAAACTCAAATGACCCAGAAGTTTTAAGACTTCTAGGTGTAAATCAAGTGGGAGATACTGGTGCTGGTTACGGTCAGTGGTTAAATCTTTCAGATGATTGGGCTTATAACATTCTTCAGCAAGTAGGTAACTACTCTGAAAGCTTTGAAAGACATATTGGACCTAATACTCCAATTAATATTCAAAGAGGCCTAAACGCTTTATACAAAGATGGTGGTATTTTATACGCACCTCCATTTAGATAAAAACATCATTTGGGCCAATGGTTAGTACCATTGGCCCAAACAATAATCTAACTCCTTTATGACTAGTAACCCTCTAAGAAAACTCATATTTGATGAGAAAATTAGATCCGTATGGATTCAGGCGCTAGTTATAGGATTATTTGCATTTTTAGTTTACACCGTTTCTCAAACCACTGCTTATAACTTAGAAAAAAGGGGAATTGGTACTGGTTTCGAATTTCTTCATATGTCTGCAGGTTATGACATTAGTTTCTCTCTAATAGATTTCACCAGTAAAGATACACACCTAAAAGCTTATTTTGTTGGTGTTCTTAATACATTATTGGTTTCGATATCTGGTATTTTTTTGGCAACCATTTTAGGATTTCTTGTTGGAGTAATACGTCTTTCTTCAAATTGGTTATTTAGAAATATTGCATATGTATATGTAGAATTTACAAGGAATGTTCCTGTGCTACTTCAAATAATTCTTTGGTACAGTATCTTAATTCACTTACCTAAGGTAAAACAAGCTGTTCAATTTTTAGAATTTTTCTATTTAACAAATAGAGGTCTGTATTCTCCCTCTCCAATTTTTCTTCAAGGGTTTGGATTTGTATTATGGAGCTTTATATTTGCCTTAGTTTTTACATTTTTCCTAAAAAGATATTTAAAGAAGAAACAAGAAACTACTGGTAAGCAGTACCCAATTTTTTATATTAACTCAGCTATAATTATTTTCACTCCTATTTTAATGTTTTACATCATGGGTATGCCTATCGAGTTTAGTCACCCAGTCATTAAAGGATTTAACTTTCAAGGAGGAATGGTGCTTAGACCTGAGTTTATGGGAATGTTACTAGGTTTATCTATCTATACTGCTGCTTTTATATCTGAAACAGTAAGATCTGGAATAATGGCAGTATCTAAAGGACAGCGTGAAGCATCCCAAGCCCTAGGTTTGAAAAATAATTTTATTATGCGATTAATTATAATTCCTCAAGCATTGAGGGTTATTATTCCTCCTTTGACATCTCAGTATTTGAATTTAACAAAAAAACTCATCATTAGGAATAGCAATCGGTTATTCAGATTTAGTTCATGGCTTTGGTGGTATTTCTTTAAATCAAACTGGTAAAGCTATTGAAATAATGTTGATCGTTATGGTGACATATTTAATTATGAGTTTAACAATTTCTCTATTTATGAATTTTTATAATCGTATGGTTCAGTTTAAGGGTAACGCTTAAATGTCCTCTGCAGTTATTAATAATCCTTTATTGAGATCAAAAACAGGAATATGGCTTAAAAAAAATCTTTTCTCTAGCTGGCTTAACACTTTTATAACTCTCGTCTCCATATATTTTATTTGGCAAGTAGGTTCATTTTTTCTAAGTTGGGCGATTTTTGATGCTGACTTCCTAGTTAATTTCCGAGGTGAGGTAATTTTAGATAGAACTTATTGTTCCAAAAATATTGAACCCGGCCTACATGGTGCTTGTTGGGCAATTATTGATGCTAGATTTTATCAATTTATGTATGGTTTCTACCCTGCAGAAGAAGTTTGGAGAGTAAATTTAACTTTTTTACTTTTACCCTTAGCTTTAATTGGAATATTTTTTGATAAACTTCCATATCGAAAATTTTTTATCTATTTTACTTTTATCTTTCCTTTCATTGCTTACTACCTTCTTTATGGTGGGCCTACTCTTAGCCAAGTAGGTACCAATAAATGGGGAGGGCTGTTGGTAACCTTATTTTTAGGTGTAACAGGAATAGGATTAGCATTTCCTCTTAGTATTTTATTAGCCTTGGGCAGAAGATCTCAAATGCCAATTATAAGCTCCATGTGTGTTATATTTATTGAGTTTATCAGAGGAGTGCCTTTGATTACACTGCTCTTTACTGCTAACGTAATGCTGCCGTTATTTTTACCTGATGGCATTAGTCCTGATAATTTGTTACGAGCGCTTGTTGCAGTTACTCTTTTTCAATCAGCATATATGGCTGAAGCTATTCGTGGGGGACTACAAGCCATTCCTAGAGGTCAAGTGGAAGCTGCAAGATCAATGGGATTAACTTATTGGCAAAGCACTAGAAAGATCATTTTACCCCAAGCACTAAGAATATCCATTCCACCAATAGTAAATACTTCTATCGGGTTATTTAAAGATACGTCTTTAGTCTTAATTATTGGATTATTTGACCTCTTGGGAATAGGAAGAGCTGCGCTTGCTGATATGTCATGGATAAAGCTATATTATGAGGTTTATGTTTTTGTATCGTTGGTATTTTTTATTTTTTGTTTTGCAATGTCTCGGTATAGTCTATACCTTGAGAAAAAACTTAAGACGGATAATAGTCAGTAAATGAGCGAAATAGTAATTTCTTTAGAAAAAGTTAATAAATGGTACGATGACTTCCATGTGCTTAAGGATATTGATTTATCTGTAGTCAAAGGACAAAAGATTGTCATCTGTGGTCCTAGTGGATCAGGCAAATCAACAATGATAAGATGTATAAATAGACTTGAGGCTCATCAAGAAGGTAAAATTGTTGTACATAATACTGAATTAACTAATGATTTAAAAAATATTGATATCATTAGAAAAAATGTCGGGATGGTTTTTCAACAATTTAATTTATTCCCACACTTATCAGTTTTAGATAACATTTCATTAGCACCTATATGGGTAAAAAAAATGCCAAAAAAAGATGCAGAAGAAGTAGCAATGTCTTATTTAGAAAAGGTTAAAATTCCGGAGCAAGCACAAAAGTTCCCTGGTCAACTATCTGGTGGCCAACAACAAAGGGTCGCTATAGCAAGATCTTTGGCTATGAATCCTGATATCATGCTATTTGATGAACCCACTTCTGCTCTAGACCCAGAAATGATTAAAGAGGTCTTAGATGTGATGGTGCAATTAGCTGAAGAAGGTATGACTATGTTGGTGGTAACCCACGAAATGGGTTTTGCTAAAACTGTAGCTGATCAAATGATTTTTATGGATGAAGGAAGGATTGTAGAACAAGCAATACCTGACGATTTCTTCAATAATCCAAAAAGTGATCGAACAAAACTTTTCCTTAGTCAAATTCTCAATCATTAAATATCAAAACTAAATGTACGATGTCTTTATGGCCTTACTATCAGGTTGGATAGTTTTTTATTTTGCAGTTTTCCTACCTGGGCCTAATACTTTCTTTGTTGCTTCAGTTGGCATGAGTGGCAATAAACATCAAATTTGGGGGGGCGGCTATAGGAACTGCCATTGGGTCTTTTACGTGGTGCCTGCTTGCAACTACAGGTATTTCTTTCCTAATTTCTAATCTTATAGGTTGGGGTTTTACATTTTTAAAAATCCTTGCTAGTCTTTATATGCTATATTTGGCATATCAAATTGGTAAACAATATTTTACTAGTGAAAATCAACTAATAAGATCATCCAATGAAAAAAATTTTTTTTATAGTCTGAGAAAAGCTATTTTTGTTGCATACACAAATCCTAAGGCATTTGCATTTTGGTCTGCTTTGGCAACTATTAAGTTTAGTGAAAATTTAACACTAAGTATTGCTTTTATTTTTGCCTCAGGTTCTTTTTTTATTTCAGCAATGAATTACTCAATAATTGGACATTTTTTTGGAATTAAGAAATTTTCCAATTATTTCAATCGTCCTAAAAATTTAGTTAATTTAATTTTTGCAGGGTTATTTATCTTTGTTGCGGTAGAAATATGGCTATTAAGCTAGACCAAAGGCCCTTTTTAAAGGGCGCTTTATAATTTTCTAATAAATCGAGAGTCAATTTCTTTTTGCCTTCGCTCTAAATCAAGTAAGTCAGTAGATTGAGCTAAATACTGCTCATCTCTTTTAGGAATCAAATGAGGTTTAATTTTAGTAACCTTAATAACTTTTTTTAGAGTTTTAAATAAAGAGCCCATTAAGCAGCCTGCTTTAGCGCTGATGGGAATGATTTATTCTTTTGGTAATGAGTATATGCCCACTGCCAGTCATTTCCATACTCCACTCTACAAAAATTTTCAATTCCGTCTTCTTTTGCAAAATTGAAAAAGCCAAGCCAGAAGTTAAGTGACTTTCCAGTAAATCCGTAAATTTTATTCATGATTAGTATTTCCTTTCGTAAGCATTTATATGCTTTTAAATAAAATTTACTTTTGCAATATCAAGACATCTAATGTCTATAAATGAGACCACAGTCTTTATAGTTTTGATATTAGCTAGATAACAAAAATAAGCCAACAATAACCATTATTGAGCCAGTGAATTTATTTAAATTTTGAACAGAAGAGGGATTAGTTACCCAAGATTTAATACGACTACCTGCAATACACACAACTATAAGAGAGGTAAACACACTTAAATAGACAGTCATGACCACTTGAATTCCTGAGATTAAATTTATATTTGATAAATCTAAAAATAAGGGAATAAAGGAAAGATAAAAAATTATGACTTTTGGATTTGTTCCACCTATAAGAAATCCAAGAAATAAATATTTTATTAAACTCTTTGATCTGTGAGATTTAGACTCAAATTCTAAATTTTTTAATCTAAATTGTGTTATGCCCAAAAATATTAAATACCCAGCCCCTATCCATCTCACAAAAATCATAACAGGTTCTAAATAATTAGCTAAATAACCTAAAGACAAGATAGCTATAGAGAGATAAACAACATCACCAACTGCCTCTCCAGCTCCCAAAATTAAACCAGATTTAAGACCTTGTGATGTTGAAACAGATAATGCAGCTAAGGTACCAGGACCAGGAGAGATGCCAAAAATGAATGCCGCTATTGAAAGGGAAATAAAAGTTTCTAAATCCATCGCTCGAACAATAAACATTTCCCCTATGTCAACAATAACAAAATGCTATGATCATTGGCCTATGGGTAAATACAAAATATTTGATGGACACAATGATGTTCTTTTTCGTTTATATTTAAAAAACCATAACCTTGCTTATGAAGATTTCATTAAAGGCGATAATGAAGGTCATCTGGACTTACCAAGAATGAAAAAAGTTGGTTTTAAGGGTGGTTTTTTTGCAATATATGTTCCTTCACCAGAAGCAGCTGTAACTGACAGTGATAAACCCATTCGATATGATGATATGGAAAACGATGAATATTCTCTTCCTCTGCCTGATCTAATTGGAAGTGATATTGCTCTCCCAATAGTTATGAGAAAAATTTCTTTACTATCTCAAATTGAAAAATATTCCCAAGGTGAAGCTAAAATTTGTTTAAGTGGCTTTGACCTTGAACAAAGTTTTAACAAAAGATCCCTTTCTATGATTATGCATATTGAAGGAGCAGAATGTATTGATAAGAATTTCTATAATTTAGAGGCTCTTTATCGAGCTGGTTTGAGATCTTTAGGCCTAGTATGGTCTAGACCAACAATTTTTGGAGAAGGTGTGCCTTTTTCTTTTCCACACTCGCCTGATACTGGAAATGGATTAACAGATATTGGGATTGAACTTATTAAAAATTGTAATTCTCTAAACATGATTGTAGATACATCACACCTTAACGAAAAAGGTTTTTGGGATATTGCTAAAAACACCATTCATCCTTTGGTTGCTACGCATAGTAATGCTCATTCAATCTGCCCACATACTCGTAATCTTACAAACAAACAGTTAGATGCCATAAAAGAGACAAAAGGCATGGTAGGAGTGAATTTCGCTCCCGCATTTTTAAGAAAAGATGGGAAGATGCTAGCAGATACTGATATCCAAACAATTGCAGATCATTTTAAATACCTAATTGATCATCTAGGAGAAAACCATGTTGGATTTGGATCCGATTTTGATGGTGCTATGATGCCTAAAGATTTAAGTAGTGTTTTAGGTATATCAAAACTAACGGAGTTATTATCTAAGCAGGGATTTGATGAAATTCTTATGAACAAACTATGTCATCAAAATTGGATAGAATTAATAAAGAAAATCTTGAAATAATTCTTTCTATCATAAAAAAAACTAGAGGAAACTTTTGTCTGATAAATTTTATGCTATAATAAGTTATGGGACTTCACTTTGACTATAAATCTAAAGCAGGTGAGCGTGCTATGGAAAAAGAGCGTAAAAGACAAGAAAAACTTGCAGCAAAAAAAGCCAAACGAGAGGCTAAACGTGAAGAAGAAGAATTAGCTGAGTTAGAGCGCTTAACAAATCCAAACGCTACACCAGAAGATAATCAGGAAAAATAAAGCTCTGATTATCGCTCACTACAATAATTTTTTCGATCAGTAGTATCGACACTGGTATTATTTTAACTTGTATCTTTTTTGTTCATCTGACATTGACTCTTTTTGGTTTTGATACCATTTCTTAAAGTCTTTAGTCGTATCTTTAAATAAAATTACTTTTTTTCTTATTAAAAAAACTCCTATGTCTTGATCTGGAATGCCAATGAAAGTTTGTCTTTCGGTATGCATTACTTTTGTTTGTGGATCCAAAGGTTCCAGCTCAGATAACAAATAGCCGTAGTGCTCACCCCAAACATATCTAATTATTGGTGTAGTTGCATCTACCATCATTTGAACATACTTATCTTCATTTTTTAAGAAAGTTTCCATTCCAGGAACAGGTTTATGAACATCTGCAAAGCTGAGGCCTATTTTTTGTTTAGGTATCCAAACTGATGGAAAGGATACATGAAGAGCAATTAGTTTATTGCTTCTATGAAAAACAGCTAAATCCTCCTGCAAGCAATATCCCAACTCAGTAAAGTTATTAAAATTTAAATTTTTCTTAGGATATTCTTTTTTTATGATCGAATTAAACTTTTTACAAATAGCTTTATCGTGGCTTTGTGAATATAAATTATCAAAGAAAATATTTTCTTTTGATTTTTTTTTAAGACTTAAATATCTAATTTCCTGATCATCAAACTCTACAATGGGCAAAGTTCCTATCTTCTTGATACCAGGGGAAACAGTATAAATAGGCCCGTATGATTTCCAGTCAATCATTTTGTTAATAAAATCAATACGCCAATTAATGTGATTGCTATGATGATTAACTTTCTAAATAAAATTTCAGGTATCTTTTTATGAATAAAATATCCTAACCAAACACTGACCATGACTAAAATTGCTATTGGATAATATGAAAAGATAATATCAACATAGCTTTCTCCTAACATCATAAAAAAAATAGCTCTTATTGAATTGATTGTAAAAAAGTAACCAGCCATTGTTGACCTTAGTTCCTGTTTTGATGAAAAGTTATCTTTATATCCCATCAAAACAAAAGGGCCTCCAATCGTATAAATTCCTTGAATAATACCCCCTAATATCAAAAGACCTCTTTTTAAATAATTAGGAATAATTAAATTTGGAAAAAAAAGGTTAAAACACCCATATATAATTAAAATTAATGCAAAAAATTTAATAAGTAAATCTGATGAAAAAAAAGTTATTAAATAAGTCCCAAATATTGCTCCTGGAATTGTATAAATGAGTATTTGCATAAGATGTTTCCATGAAAGGTGTTTATATGACTGAATTAGAACTGCTAGACCCGAGGCAAGAGCCACAATCATAGCCAATTTAAGCAGAGAATTGAAATCATAAAACAATCCACTAATTCCCAAAAAGATTATTGTTCCACCAAAACCAAAAATGCTTTCTATGGCATAGGCAATACTGGCAATAAAAGCTATAACTGAAAAATTAATCATCGATAAATTATTCACTTAATGTAAAGATTTTTATGTTAAAAGTAATCTATGTATTTCAAGTGGCTTTTATCATTATTGCTTATATGTATGTTGAAACTTAATTCAGCCCTAGCTCTGACTCAGGATATTTCTTTAACAATTATGGTAAAATCTTCATTGGAGATGGAGTATGTAATAGCTAAAAGCATATGTAAGCTCTTAGATAGAGAACTCAGAATATCTCATACATTTGGTGGCTCTAATACTTTAGAATGCAATGTTCGTTTTGATGAAAGCGTTGATGAGATAATAACTAAAATAGAACAAAATCAATTTCAATATGCAATTGTAAAAAGAGATGAATTATTTAAAAGACCCTCTAACCTAGCCATTCGATCTGTCATGTATTTTTCAACAGAAAAAAATTACATTTTCATAACTAATCAAAATGTCGACCCCGAAATTATTAAAGAAATTAACTATGGTATCTTGAATCATTTATTGGAATTTCAATATTTACACTCTTCTTTTAAAGGTTTTGATGAAGATAATTTAATTGTTAAACAAAAAATACCTTTGCATATGGGTACTTTAAAGTTCAGTGATGAATGGAAAAATGAGAAAAAAAGAAGATTTACAGAGGTAGACTAATTTTCGTAAAACCTTCAGTAACAACGTATATAAATAAAACTGCAAAAAAAAATGGCACCAATGAAAATTTTCATATAAGAAACTTACTAAATAGATTTTAGGAGTAAAGAATATAAACTGTGCAAAATTGTCATGAATGAATTTATTTTTGGATTTACAACTGGTTTGAGCTTTATTCTTGCCATTGGGGCCCAAAATTTATTTGTAATAGAACAAGGATTAAAAAAGAATCATATTTTTCTTGTCACAACAATTTGCGCAATAAGTGATTTTTTACTTATTTTCTTGGGTATTTTAATCTTTTATTCAATACAAAATTTTTTGACAGATACACTTACGCTCATTTTAAATATCTTACTAATCTTATTTTTAATTTATTTTATTTGGGGAAAAATTAAATCTTTTAAAGATCCTTTAGAGATGTCTGTTCAAAATACAAATTCTAAATTTACAATTATTTCACTAACTCTAGGTTTTACCTTTTTGAATCCTCACGTCTATTCTGATACGGTATTTATACTTGGTAACTTATCCAAATCTTACAAATTAGTTGAACAAAAGATTTATTTTGGTTTAGGTGCTAGTCTAGCCTCTTTTATATTTTTTTATTTTATTGGCTATGGTGCATATTTTTTAAGATCTTATTTCCTTAATAAAAAAATTTGGAATATAACAAATGTAGTCATCATTTCTTATTTATTAGGTTTGGTATCTTACCTTTTCTATAACGAAATAATTAAGATAATTTAAGATTTATCTAGGTATTGCTCAGTTGCATATTAATTGTGCAAACATTGCAATTCTTTTTCTTATGTAAAATAGTTAATATTCGAACATTAGAAGAGTGGTCATAAGATTATTTCTATCCTCCTAGTTAGAATTTCTAATTAAAACCACACTATTTTTTTTAATTGATCACTCTTCTTTATGAAATTATGAATAATTTTTATACACTATATCCTGCTCTTTTATTCCCAGCCATACCACTTATGATGATATCTTTTGGTAACAGATATACCTCATTGGCAGCTTTAATAAGAAAAATTCATGACTTAATAGTTGTAAACCATTTATCAAAGAAAAATGCTAAACATTATTTAGATCAGATAAAAATTTTGACACAGCGTCTAAGTTTAGTTCGAGCTAGTCAAACTCTTTCAGGTATAAGTTTTATAATGAATTTATTGAGCATTTTTTGTAGCTACATAAAAGAATATGAAATCGCCCTTAATCTTTTCGGTTTTGGAGTTGTGGTATTTGTAATAGCAATATTCACTTTTATTTACGAAATACAGCTTTCTACAAGAGCACTCAGCAAACACCTTGAAGACCTTAAAGATTTAGCATAAATACTAGTTTTAAAAATCAGTTAGTTTATCTTAAATAAATCAAAAATGAAAAAATTACTCCTTTTCCTGATAGCAATAAATTTAACTGGATGCAGCGGTAATTACAATTTTGCATGGTTTTCTATAAATCCTTTTCATGCGCAAGGTTCTTCAAATATAGAATTTTTAATAGGTGGCTTATTTACGACAATTTCAGTTTCATTAATTAGTTTAATCTTAGCAGCTATATTAGGTTTGATAGTAACTCTTCCTAAACTAAGTTCAAAGAAGTCCATAAATTTTATAAATATCACTTACGTAGAAATCTTTCGATCTATTCCAGTTTTAGTTCTCTTATTATGGATTTATTATGGTCTACCATCTATTTTTGGGGGGAGTCTCTCATTTAACCCTTTTGTGGCAGGTGTGATTACATTAGTTCTTCATGAGTCAGCATTTATTTCTGAAATTTATAGATCAGGAATTCAAGCTATCAACAAAGGACAAGTTGAGGCGGCAAAAGCTCTAGGATTGAATAAAACATTGGTATTTTTTAAGATCGTATTACCACAGGCTATAAGAATTATTACTCCTGCTTTACTTAATCAAGGAATTTATATTTTAAAAATGAGTTCTTTAATTTCTGTCATAGGTTTAAGTGACTTAACTAGAAGAGCAAATGAACTAATAGTAACTACATATAGGCCTTTAGAAATCTATACATTTTTAGTATTAGAATATTTAGTTTTAGTTTTGATAGCATCCTATTTTGTAAGAAAAGTTGAAACAAAATTCGAAATTAAATAGCTGATGATTTTTTTGCAAAGCGTTCTTTTTTAATAAGATATCTCATATGAAAAAATATCAAAAATGCAGCAATAATATTACTACACAAAATTGCCCACCATATTCCTTCTAAACCCAAACCTAATGATTGAGAAAAAAAATAAAAAGTAAAAGGAGGGATTATAGCTAGCCTTAATAAAGTATAAAAAGCGTTTATTGTAGGTTTTTTCATACCCGATAGAACTGATCCGCTTTGATGAATAACTTGATATACAAAAGTTAGAAAAGCCGCCATAAATAAGTAGCTACCAGCTATTTCAATAACTTGAACATCTCTTGTAAATAGAAATGCCATTTTTTCACCAAGTGTAAAAAGTATTGCTGAGCCAAAAATCATTATAAATAGGGCTATTTTTAAGGATGTTGTAAAGGCTTCGTAAATTCTTTCAAAATTTTTAGCTCCATAATTCTGTCCTGTCATACTTAACATCGCTGTATTAAGTCCAATAGCTGGTAAAAGAATAATTTGTTCAATACGAAGTGCTATGCCATAACCAGCACTGGCATTTGCGCCATAGCCTGTTACATACTTTTGAATAATAAAAAAACCAACACCGATTAGAAGCATATTCATACTAGCAGGGAAGGATTGTTTAAAAATTTCTTTCATAGTCTCAATTTTCAATTTGCAGTAACTAAATTTAAATTTTTTAGCTAGAGGAGATTTTAAAACATAGTAACCCAAAAAAATAACATTAAATATTTGACAAATAATTGTAGCAATTGCTATGCCCATAGTGCCCAAAGCAGGAAAGGGACCAATTCCTAATGAGAGTATAGGGTTAAAAATTAGATTTATAAAAAAACCAATAATAAGAGCATTTCTATTTTTCTTTGTATCACCTTTAGCATATAAAAATGAATTAATCACATTTGCAAAAACGAAAAAGGGTGCACCAAATGCCAAAGTATGCATGTATCTTAAACCATTTTCCAGAAATAGATCAGTTGCACCAAAAAATACAAAAACTGGTTCAGAAACTTGATAAGTAAGATACCCAATTAAAATAGAAATAATTAAAGATATGGTTAATGATTGGATATAAGTGTAAACAGCTTCATCTTCCTTTTTAGCTCCAAGCAAATTAGAAACAAGCGCAGTCGACCCTTGTCCAAATCCAACAGCAAAAGCTAATAAAATAAAATAGACGGGAAAGGATATGGCTAAACCCGCAAGAGCCTCTGTGCTTATAAGACCAGCGTAGAATGTATCAACAACATTGTATAGGGTGTAGAAAAGCATTCCAATTCCAGCTGGAACCGCCATGCTAATAAGTTGCTTCCTTATATTACCCTGAGTTAAATCCATTGAATAAGAGAGATATATCTCTTTATGTAAGATTTGTATTTAAAAATGTTGATTAAATTAATTTGTTCTTTGTTTTCTTGCGTGAATAAAGGACTTAATGCACAAATATGTAAAAAATAAACCTGTGATCATCATCATTAATTTAGATAAATCAGCCCAAAAATTATCAAACAAATTAGAGAAATTTCTAATAATATCCAATCCTCCAATAAATATTATAAGACCAAAAGTAACAACTATATGCATAAAGAGTTTCTTTTTTGAAGATATAACAATAGCCAGTAAAGCAAATATTAATATAAAAACACCAAAAATTGAGGGGATATAAGATGTAAATGAGTCACTATTACTTATAGATGAAACTATAAGTCCCCATAAAATTAAAAAAAGACCGTATAAAGAGGATACTCTTTCCATATTCATTCCCATAAATTTATATTCTTGAGTCATATTATTTAATTACACTAAATAATTGCTCTATTCAAATAACTTATGTAATAAAAACTAGATGAATAAAATTTTTATTTACTCTTCAATAGATGGTCAAACTTTAAAAATTTGCCAGAAACTTAAAGGCAAATTTGATAATTCTCAAATAAGAAATCTTGATAATATGAAAGAGGGTGAATTAAAAAATTTTGATCAAATTATCATAGGTGCGGCAGTGAGATATGGTGATCACAATAAAAAAATTTATGATTTTATAAAAAAAAATAAAGCTATTTTAGAAATTAAAAAAACAGTTTTTTTTTCTGTTAATGCAACTGCTAGAAAAGAAGATAAAAACGACCCTCTAACAAACCCCTATATTCAAAAATTTCTTAAAAAAACTAACTGGAAACCAAATAAAATAAATGTATTTGCAGGAAGAATTAATTTTCCTGAATATGGTTTCATAGACAAGTATATAATTAAATTAATAATGTGGATTACAAATGGACCAACAGATACTACAAAAAGTCATGAGTTTACCAATTGGGAAATGGTAGAAGAATTTTCAAAAGAAATTGAAAGCTTTTAATCCCATTTTGCATTAGGGGGCATTGACATGAGTATAGCATCTATATTTCCGCCTGTTTTTAGTCCAAATAAAGTACCTCTGTCATAAAGCAAATTAAATTCTACATAACGTGACCTTTTTTTTGAAAGAGCTTCTAGGTCATCTTTGTTGAATTCAAAATCTTTTTTTCTTTTTACATTTTCAATCAAGAAATTAATAAAATACTGACCAGTATCTTTTATAAATGACAAATCTTTTGCAAAATTCTTATCAATATAATCAAAAAAAATTCCTCCAACACCTCTCGGTTCTCCTCGGTGTTTTAAGAAAAAATAATCATCACATTGTTTTTTAAATTGAAAATAATAATTGTCATCGTGTTGATCACAGGTTCTTTTAAGTCCATCATGAAAATTATCTGTCTCTAATTGTTCAGGAATTGCTGGAGTTAAATCACACCCTCCACCAAACCATTGTTTCCCTTTTGTGGTGATATATCGTGTATTAAAATGGGCTGCAGCAATTCTGGGATTTTTCATATGGGCAACAACTGATATACCACTTGCCCAAAACCTTGAATCTTCCTCAGTCCCAGGCATATTACCCCTGAACTCCTCACTAAATTCGCCATGAACAGTTGAGATATTCACTCCAACTTTTTCAAAAATATCACCCTTTAAAATTGACATGAGGCCACCACCTCCACCTGGTCGATTCCATTCTTCTTCTATAAAAGTAGAACCATCTAGCTTCTGAATAGCACCAACCATTTGATTTCGAAGTTCCCGAAACCATTTCTCAGCCTGATTTTGTTGATTTTTTATTTGATCACTCATACCCACCCATGTAATTCGTTTTCTAGTAACGAAGTGAGTAGAATTATATGATCTTCTCGATCATTAAGACAGGGTATATATCCAAATTTTTTACCGCCATTTTCCATGAAAATTTCTCTATTTTCTTCATTGAGCTCTTCTATTGTTTCGAGACAATCTGATGAAAATGCAGGACTTATAACATGGATATGATCAGTTCCATTTTTTGCTAAACTTTCGATAGTTTTGTCAGTGTAAGGTTGCAGCCATTCAGCTGGACCAAACCTTGACTGGAAAGTTGTCATGTAACTTTCCTCAGGAAGCCCCATCGCTTCTGCTACTAGTCTTGTAGTTCTCCTACAAAAACAATGGTATGGATCTCCTTTATCTAAATATTTTTTGGGAATCCCATGATAACTAAAAATTAATTTTGTAGGCTTTTCTTTTTTACTCCAAAAATCCTCAATACTATTTTTTAAAGCTTGGATATATAAAGGCTGATCGTAATAACTTCCTATAAATCTTAAAGACGGAACCCATCTCCATTTTTGAAGCTCTTGTGCTACAGCATCAAATGTTGAACCAGTTGTTGCTGCACAATATTGAGGATAGAGAGGAAGAACAATAATTCGATCACAATTTTGATTACGTAAATTATTTAATCCTTTTTCTATACTGGGGTTACCATATCTCATACCTATATCAAAAACTAAATCAGAATATTTTTTATCTAAAAAATTTTGAATTAGCTCTTTTTGCTTTTGAGTATGAAGTAGCAGAGGTGAACCTTCATCTGTCCATACCGATTGATAATTTTTAGCAGACTTAGATGGTCGGATATTTAAAATTATACCGTTTAATATAAGCCACCAAATTGCCTTAGGTGTTTCAATGACTCTACCATCAGATAGAAATTGTCTGAGATATGTTTTTAAAGATGGCGCAGTCGGTTCATCAGGTGTTCCTAAATTTGTTAAAAGAATTCCAGTTTTTAATTCAGACCCATGAATATAAAGATTGTTGCCCTTGAATGATGCCATTGAAAAATATACGTTTTTTAGGATAATTTAGTTCTTATTTGCTCTATGAAA
>CABWYP010000010.1 GCA_902509695.1 uncultured Alphaproteobacteria bacterium
TAAAGAATTAAAAGAAATACTCTCTTCACTTCCTAATTTACCACATAAAGATGTTCCTATAGGGAAAGATGAAAATTCAAATAAAGTTATTAAAACAGTTGGTGAAATTCCTTCATACTCTTTTAAAGTAAAACCTCATTATGAATTAGGTGAAAATCTCAAAATGCTTGACTTTGAACAAGCAGGTAAAGTTTCAGGTACAAGATTTGTATATTTAAAAAACCATTTAGCAAGACTTGAGAGAGCTATTGCAAATTTTATGTTAGATAAACATACTTCTCAATTTGGCTATACAGAGATAATCCCACCTAATCTTGTCAGAGATAACGCTGCTTATGGTACAGGTCAACTCCCAAAATTTTCAGAAGATCTATTTAAAACAAATACAGACCATTGGCTAATTCCAACTGCTGAAGTTCCTTTAACTAATTTAGTTTTAGACACTATCCTATCTGAGAAAGAATTACCTCAAAGATTAACAGCTTGGACTCCCTGTTATAGATCAGAAGCAGGTGCAGCTGGAAGAGATACTCGCGGTATGATAAGACAACATCAATTTTCAAAAGTGGAACTTGTTAGTATTACTAAAGAAGAAGACTCAGAAAAAGAATTGGAGAGAATGTTAGACTGCGCAACATCTATTCTTGATGATTTGAAGATTTCTTATCGAGTGATTTTACTTTCAACAGGAGATATGGGTTTTTCTGCCGAAAAAACATACGATATAGAGGTTTGGTTACCAGGTGAGGAAAAATACCGTGAGATATCCTCATGTAGTAACTGTAGATCTTTTCAAGCCAGAAGAATGAATGCTAGATACAAAACAAGTGAACAAAATAAATTTGTCCATACTCTTAATGGATCAGGATTAGCTGTGGGCAGGACGTTAATTGCCGTATTAGAAAATTACCAAAATGAAGACGGAAGTATAAATGTTCCTGAAGTTTTAATCCCTTATATGGGGAACATATCAAAAATCACTAAATCTTAATTTTATTTGCAGAACAATATTCTTTAAAAAATTGAAAAGCCGATCTACCAGTTCTATTACCTCTTGCAAAAATCCATTTCAACGCTAAATCTTCGATTTTATCATCAAATTCAATCGTATAATATTGACAATAATTTTTTACAATCAAAAGAAAATCATCTTTTGATAAATTATGAAAGCTAATCCATAAACCAAATCGATCTGATAAAGATAATTTTTCTTCTATTCCCTCATCCTGTGAAATAGCGGATGATCTTTCATTGTCAATCATATCCCGTTTCATTAGATGCCTTCTATTTGTGGTTACATAAATTAAAAAATTACTCTTAGAGTTATAAAATGATCCTTCAATAAATGATTTAAATTGAATATATCTTCGATCATTTTGTTCAAAAGATAAATCATCAATAAATATAATGACTTTTTTATCAAAGTTAAAATTTAGAAATATGCTAGGTAAGTCAGATATATCCTCACTATTTACTTCTAGTGTAATAAAATTTTTATACTTTTCTGAAAATTTACTAACAACACCTCTAATAATACTGCTTTTTCCACTTCCTCTTACTCCCCAAAGAAGAGCGTGGTTGTAAGTTAAATCATCTAGAAAGTTTTTGGTATTTTGAGATATTCTTGTAATTTGACTATCAACTCCATATAGAAGCTTAAGATCTATTACATTATTATAAGGGATTTCCTCTAGATTCTTTTTAGATCCATTCCAACATAGTAAATTTGTATTTTTCAATTTTTTATTGACTTCATTGATGATTGTGAGATTTTAATGCTAATTTTATTATTTTAAAGGATTTTAATCATGGAACAACTAGCAGGAATTTTACCATTACTCTTAATATTTGTAGTATTTTATTTTTTACTAATAAGACCTCAACAAAAAAAACTTAAAGACCACAAACAAATGATAGCTAATTTGAAAAAAGGCGATCGAGTTGTAACACAAGGAGGCATCATTGGTAATATTCACTATGTAAATGATGATGGCACACTTTCAATTGAAATAGCAGATAATGTTAATGTAAAAGTTGCCAAAGGTATGATTGCAGATATAGCTGCTAAGTAGTATCAAGCAAATATTTATTAAATGTTAATACTTAAGGAATGGAGACTTTGGCTTTCTTTATTTCTTATATTTTTTTGTTTTTATTTTATAAAGCCAAATTTTAATGATGACTCTAGTACTTCTAAAATAAACTTTGGTTTAGACATTCAAGGTGGGTATTCGTATTTATTGGAACTAAACAAAGATGAATATTTAGATAATTTATTAATTAAAACTTCTCAAGCTTTTGAAAATGATTTCAAAATTAATTCCATTATAGATCAAGGATCTTTATTTATTCCATCTAATCAAAATTTAGAAAAAATTAATAATATTTTATTATCGAATATGGGTTTAGAGATACAAGATCAATCTTCAGAAGGAACAAATTATATAATTTCTAAAAGAAATTTTAATCAATCTTTATCTGATATGACTTTAAATGCTGTTGAGATTGTGAGATCTAGGGTAGATTTTTTGGGTAATAAAGAATTATCAATTCAAAAAGTAGGTCTTAACAAAATACTCTTAGAGATTCCAGGGAACTTAGATAATAATGTTAAAGAAGTAATTTCTAAGACTGCAAAATTAACATTTCATTTAGAAAAAAGATCCTTAGTCAACTCAAAGGTATTTAAAAATGATGATACTGGTGAAGAAATTAGAGTTCAAGAAATTCCAAATTTAACTGGTGACTATATTCAAGATGCCTCATTGCAGTATAATCAAAATGAACCTGTTGTTGCCTTCTCATTTAACAAAGAGGGTTCAAACTTATTTGCTCAAATGACATCTGAAAATGTTGGGACACGATTTGCAATCGTTTTAGACGGGGCTTTGATAACTGCTCCTGTTATTCGTGAAGCAATCACTGGAGGAAGTGGTCAAATTTCTGGAGGTTTCTCTAATGAGTCTGCAAATAACTTAGCTATTATTTTAAAATCTGGCTCATTACCAACTGAAATTACTATCATACAAGAAAAACAAATTGGACCCACACTAGGTAAAGAGGGTGTCAAAAAGGGTATTTATGCATCTATAATTGCACTAATAGCCATTACTTTGTTTATGATTATTTATTATAAAATTTCTGGTCTCTTCACTGTAATAACAATTTTAAGTTGTCTAGGGCTTTTATTTGCTTTGATGTCATTACTTAATACGACTCTTACGTTGCCCGGGGTTATTGGAATTGTTTTAACCATAGGTATGTGCGTTGATGCTAATGTATTAATTTTTGAAAGAATAAGAGAGAATTTTAAAATGCAGTCTGATAACCCAAAAAGTGATGGTTTTAATGCAGCATATGTAACTATTTTAGACTCTAATCTTACTACTCTTTTTGCAGCAGTTTTTTTATTTGCTTTTGGTTTTGGACCTATTAGAGGTTTTTCTATTTCTTTGATTATTGGAATTATTTCATCTCTTATAGTAACTTATATTATTCTAAGATTATTTTTGAACACGACATCTGAAAAATATTTAGGACTTAATAAATGATTAATTTTTATTCTTTCAAAAATAAATCTTATATTCTCTCTCTCTTTCTCATAGTCTTTACAATTATTGTAATTTTTTTTAAAGGATTGAATTTAGGTATAGATTTTAAAGGAGGATTAAATTTTGAAGTTCAAACTCAATTAAATAATAAAGAAATATCACAAATTTTTAAAATTATAGAATCTGATAGGGAAATTTTGATTAAAAAAGAAATTGGAAGTGATGTCTATACAATCAGAATAGAGTCTGGTGAAAATAACCCATCGTTTATTGAGGAGATTAATAAAATTATTAACGACAACCCTGATATGAAAATTCTTTTATCTGAGTATATTGAACCAACTTTTAGTAGTGAACTTATTAAAAATTCTATTTATGCACTAGCCTCATCTTTGTTTGTTATTGCTTTTTATGTTTGGATTAGATTTGATTGGCAATTTGCTGTCTCGGGTATATTTGCTCTTATCCATGATGTTTTTATCGCAATAGGTTTTATGTCTCTTTTTAATATTGAATTTAATTTAACCATGATCGCCGCTTTACTTCTCATAGCTGGGTATAGCATTAACGACACAATTGTCTTATTTGATCGATTGAGAAATATTACTTCTGATGAGAATAATAAAGATAGTTTTGATTTGAATGTAAATAATTCTATAAGACTTAATTTAAGAAGAACTATATTGACCAGTTTTACGACCATACTAGCTTTAATATGTTTAGTTGTATTAGCTCCTGTAAATTTAACGGAAATGCCAATTGTATTTATTTTTGGTGTTTTAATTGGTACTTATTCTTCTTTATTCCTTGCATTGGGTATTGTTGGGGATCTTAATTATGAGGCTGTGCTTAAAGCAAGAGATTCTTGATATTTTTTTAAATAAATACCTGTTTGGTTATCTTTTTTCTTTATAATTTCTTTTGGGAGCCCTTCAAAGAGTATTTTTCCTCCATTTTCTCCTCCTTCTGGACCTAGATCAATTATCCAATCACTCGTATTTACAACATCAAGGTTGTGTTCAATAACGATCACTGTATTGCCATATGATACTAATTTATGAAGGATTTCTAAAAGTTTTTTGATATCATCAAAATGCAATCCTGTAGTTGGTTCATCTAAAATATAAAGTGTTTTTCCAGTTTGTCTTTTTGAAAGCTCCTTAGAGAGTTTAATTCTCTGTGCTTCACCACCTGATAGAGTAGTTGCTGCTTGACCTATAGAGATATAGCCAAGCCCAACATCTTTTAAAGTCTTTAGTTTTGAAAAAACTTGAGGATTAGATGAAAAGAAATCACAAGCGTCATCAACTGTCATATTAAGTATATTGCTTATATTTTTTGATTTGTACTGAACTGCTAGAGTTTCTTTATTATATCTTTTTCCATCACAAACCTCACACTTAACATATACAGGAGCTAAAAAGTGCATTTCTATTTTTTTAAGTCCATCACCCTCACAACTTTCGCATCTCCCACCTTTTACATTAAATGAGAATCTCCCAGGCTTAAATCCTTTGACTTTAGCTTCTGGAAGGTTAGCAAACCATTCTCTAATTGGGGTAAACAGCCCCACATAAGTTGCTGGATTTGACCTTGGTGTTCTACCAATAGGGGATTGATCTATATTTATTACTTTATCAATATTTTCAATGCCTTTTATATCTTCATAAGGAAGAGTTTTAATAATTTTTTCATAAATTCTGTTGTTGGCAGCACCGTAAAGAGTTTCATTGATCAAAGTCGATTTACCACTTCCTGAAACCCCTGTAACAGATATGAATTTACTTAAAGGAAATTTCACATTAACTTCCTTCAGGTTATTTCCATTAGCTTTTTTAATTTCTATGAAATCTTTTGACTTAAAATTAGTATTTGAGCTGGGATACCTTGTTAATAATCCTTTAATATAATTACTTGTTAAGCTATCTTTATTTCTTAAAATTTTATCGAAATTACCCTCTGCTACAATTGATCCCCCATTAATTCCAGCTAACTTACCTATATCTACCACATAATCTGCTTCTTTAATTATATCCTCATCATGCTCAACAACTATAATAGAGTTTCCTAAATCTCTTAAGTTTTTAAGAGTATTAATTAGTTTTTGATTATCCCTTTGATGTAAACCTATTGACGGTTCGTCTAGTACATAAGTTACTCCTGTTAGTCCCGATCCTATTTGACTGGCTAATCTAATTCTTTGAGACTCACCACCTGAGAGTGTTGAACTTTTTCTTGATAGGCTTAAATAATTCAAGCCCACTTCATTTAAAAAGTTTAATCTAGAATAAATTTCTTTTTTCAAAGGAGCTGCAATTAATTTTTTTTGATCAGATAGTTGATTTTCAAAATTATTTATCCAATCAAGAGAGTCATTTATGCTAAGTGAAGTGAAATTACTTATATTTAGTTCATTTACTTTAATACAAAGTGCTTTTTCATTTAATCTATTACCATTACAGTCAGCACAAATTTTTGAATTTCTGAATTTTTCTAGTTCCCATTGTCTCCACCAACTAGAGGTACCATCATAAATATTATCCATAATATTAATTAAACCTTCAAAGACTCTTCCACCATAGAGAACTTCATTTTGAAAATTTTTTGGAAGTTTAGACCAAATAGTATTTTCAAAGTTTTTAGATTGAAATAATTTTTTTAGTTTTGGATTAATTCTATTTTTAGCTTTTTCTGACCAAAAATTTATTGAATTATCATTAAAGCTAAGATTTTTATCCGGAATGAGTATGTCCTCATCAAAAGCATCAACTTCGCCTAAGCCATCGCAGCTTTTGCAAGCACCATATGGGTTATTAAAGCTAAATAATCTTGGTTCTATTTCATCAATACTAAAACCACTAACAGGGCACATAAATTTATTAGAAAAGCTTGTTAATTCTTTTGTATCAATATCATAAACTTCAACACTACCTACGCTTTCATTAAGACTTATTTCTATACTATTAGCTAGCCTATCTCTATTTTCATTAGATGGAATAATTCTATCTATTATTACACTAATGCTATGTTTATAATTTTTGCTTAACTCAGGAATATCATTTTTTTGATAAACTTCATTATTTATAAAAAATCTTTCATAGCCTTTTTTAAAATACTCATCAAATAATTTCTTGTATTCTCCCTTCCTTCCTTTTATCAGAGGGGACATTATCATTATTTTTTTTTTGGTAAATTTGTTTTCTATTTCATCTATCATTTCAGAACTAGTCAAACCTCTGATCGGTTTTCCTGTTGCTGGGGAATAAGGAGTACCTACTCTTGCATATAAAACTCTTAAATAATCATAAATTTCAGTTACGGTCCCCACAGTTGATCTAGGATTTTTTGATGTAGTTTTTTGATCAATGGAGATAGCTGGTGAGAGACCTTCTATTTTGTCCACCTTAGGTTTATCCATCATATCTAGAAACTGTCTTGCATAAGCACTTAGTGATTCGATATATTTTCTTTGCCCTTCAGCATAAATAGTATCGAATGCTAGAGTTGATTTACCAGATCCACTAACTCCAGTAATAACTACTAATTTATTTTTGGGTAAACTCAGATTTAAATTTTTTAAATTATGTTCATAGGCGTTATGAACAATTATGTGTGTAAGAGGTGAATGTTTTTCCATAAATTAGGTATCAAAATGTTGAATTAATATATATTATCTTTTTATTAAATTAATCATGGCTGGATCAGTAAATAAAGTAATTCTTCTTGGTAACTTAGGTAAAGACCCTGATATTAGGGCAACCTCAACTGGGTCACGTTTAGCGAGTTTTTCTATTGCTACCTCGACTAAGTACAGAAACAAAGAAACCCAACAATTGGAAGATAAAACTGAATGGCATCGTATTGTTGTTTTTAATGATAAATTAGCTGATATTTGTGAAAAATATCTTAAAAAAGGTTCCAAGGTATATATTGAGGGTCAATTACAAACACGTAAATGGACAGATAATAATGGTATAGATAAATATACAACAGAAGTGGTTATCCCAAACTACTCAGGAATACTTACAATGCTAGACTCACGCTCTCAATCTTCTGTTGCAGAAGAAACCACGAGTCAATTAGATTCTGCTGCTGATGAAGCCTTAGGTGGTTCAGACACTACTACAGCTGAACAACTTGATGACGATATTCCTTTTTAAATAAATCATTGGCAAAGAAGAAAAAAACAAAATCAAAACAATTAGACGTATTAGATAATAAAATCTATCCTAATATAAATATAACTGATGAATTAGAAAAAAGTTATTTAGATTACGCAATGAGCGTAATTGTTTCACGCGCACTACCAGATATTAGAGATGGACTAAAACCAGTCCATAGAAGAATACTCTATTCTATGTATGAATCTTCATATCATCATAACAAGCCATATAAAAAATCAGCCAGAATTGTTGGAGATGTTATGGGTAAATATCACCCACACGGTGACTCTGCAATTTATGAATCTATGGTTCGTATGGCTCAGGATTTTACTATGAGACTACCTTTAATTGATGGGCAAGGTAATTACGGTTCAATGGATGGCGACCCTGCTGCGGCAATGAGATATACTGAGGCTAGATTAGATAAAGTATCTTCTTTTATGTTAGAAGAACTTGAATATGAAACTGTACAATTGCGCCCTAACTATGATGAAACATTAACTGAACCTAAAGTTCTACCATCTAGGTTTCCAAATATTTTTGTTAATGGTGCAAGCGGAATTGCTGTTGGTATGGCTACAAATATTCCTCCTCACAATTTAGGTGAGATAATTGATGCAACACTTTTGTTAGTTGACGAACCAGATACCTCATCAAAACAATTACACAAGATTGTTAAAGGCCCAGATTTCCCAACTGGGGGTATTATATCAGGTACAGCAGGTTTAAATTCAATGTATGAAACTGGCAGGGGTAGTGTTACTGTTTTATCAAAACTTCATGAAGAAAAAATAAAGACAAGAAATGCTATTGTTATTACTGAAATCCCTTATTTACAAAATAAATCAAAATTACTAGAACGCATTGCGGATGTTGTGAATAGCAAAACTATTGAAGGTATTAATGATATTCGTGATGAGTCAAACAAAGAGGGCGTTAGAATTGTCATTGAATTAAAATCTTCAGCAGTTCCCGAGATTATTAAAAACCAATTATTTCAATATACTCCTTTAAAGACATCTTTTAGTAGCAACATGTTGGCGTTAAAAGAAACAAAACCCTTAACTATTAATTTAAAGGATGGCCTATCTTATTTCATTGATTTTAGAAAAGATGTCATCACTAAAAGAACAGTATTTAAACTCAATAAAGCTAGAGAGAAAGCTAATATTCTTATTGGCCTTTCTATAGCTGTTAACAATATCGATGCAATTATTGATTTAATAAAAAAATCAAAAACACCATCTGAGGCTAAAACAAAATTACTATCAACTAAATGGACTGCAAAATCTAATATTACTCAATATATAAAATTGATTAATCCAAGTCTTAAAACAACATCCTCTAAGATATCTCTTGATGAAGAACAAGCTAAAGCAATATTAGAATTAAGATTGCAAAAACTTACTGCTCTGGAAAGAGATGACATATTAAATAATCTAAAATCTCTTGTTGACGACATTAATGGATATTTAAAAATTTTAAATTCAAATAAACAGTTGTTGAAAGTTTTGAAAGATGAACTCTCTGAAATTAAAGATAATTTTGCAACTCCAAGAAAAACTGAAATCCAAAAATATGATTTAGAAGTTGTAGATACTGAAGATTTGATAGTCGAAGAAGATGTAGTTGTTACTGTCTCTCATCAAGGTTATATAAAAAGAGTTTTAAAATCATCCTATAAGGTCCAAAAAAGAGGAGGTAAAGGAAAAAATGCAATGACAACTAGAGATGAAGATTTCTTAGAACAGGTATTTGCAGCAACTACCAGAGATACAATTTTATTTTTTACTTCTGTTGGAAAAGTTTATTCTATGAAAGCTTACGAACTTCCGGCTGGCACACCAACATCTAGAGGCAAAGCTATTGTAAACTTAATACCCATCTCTAAAAATGAAAAAATTTCTTCTATTTTAACTCTTCCTAAAGATATAGGTGACTTTGAAAATTATAATTTAGTTTTTGCTACTAGCTTAGGGAATATTAGAAAAAATAAACTTAAAGATGTTGCCATGAGCGGTACAAGAAAATTATCTAGATCTGGAAAAACTGCTATTAAATTAAAAACAGGAGATCGTTTAATAGGTGTTATTTCTGTTATTGAAAATGATGATGTTCAGTTAGCTACTACAAATGGTAAATCTATTCGCTTTGCCACTAAAGATCTAAGAGAATTTTCAGGCTTAGGTTCTGCAGGAGTAAGAGGAATTAAATTAGCCAAAGATGATAAGGTAGTTTCTATCTCTAGTTTACTTCATAATAAAATATCAATTGATGTTAGAGAGTCTTACTTAAAAGCTAAAAATGAAGCAAAAAAAGATACGTCTAAAATAAATAAAAAATTTCAAGAGTTAGCTGACAGAGAAGAGTTTCTTTTATCTATTACTGAAAATGGCTATGGAAAATTAAGTTCAGCTTATGAATATCGTATTACTAATAGAGGTGGCTCAGGAGTTACAAATATCACTATAACACCAAAAAATGGAAGAGTTATTCAATCTTTAAAAGTTAATTTAGAAGATAATATAGCTTTGATCTCAGATACTGGTAAATTATTGAGGTGTAATGTTGGAGAAAATATAAGAGTGGTAGGTCGAGTTTCACAAGGTGTTTCTGTATTTAAAGTTGATGCTAAGGAAAAAATTGTTTCTGTAGCTCGATTAGAGGACTAATTATGACAAAAATTGGAATTTACCCAGGATCATTTGATCCAATTACACTTGGGCATCTCGATATAATTCACAGAAGTCTGCACGTCGTTGATAAATTAATTGTGGCTGTCTCAGATAATAAATCAAAAAATCACATGATTTCTATCAACGATAGATTAAAATTGATAAGACAAACTATTCAATCACTTCCAGAAGATTTGCAAAAAAAAATTGAAATTGAAAAATTTGATAATTTATTAGTCCATTATGTAAAATCTAAAAAAGCTTCTCTCATTATTAGAGGATTAAGGGCTGTTTCAGATTTTGAGTATGAATTTCTAATGACTGGAATGAACAGAACAATTGATAATGAAATTGAAACTATTTTCCTTATGTCTGCAGAGAAATATCATTTTATTTCATCAAGATTTATAAAAGAAATTCATAAACTAGGAGGAGATATTTCTAAAAGTGTCCCAAAACCAGTTCTTGATTTCTTGTCAAAAATTTGAAATGTTCACATTTTCTACACGGGCCCATAGCTCAGCCGGTAGAGCACCTGACTTTTAATCAGGGTGTCGCAGGTTCGAATCCTGCTGGGCTCACCACCTTTTAATTAGGAAGTGTTGAGACGGTTAAATTAATAAACATAGGAGCAAATTATGAACAAAGGATATTTAATAGCGCATCTTAAAGAACACGATCAAGATGGAATGGACAAGTTTAGACAAATGGCTGGACCAACTATTGGAGAACATGGTGGTAAAGTTCTTGTTCGTGAACCTAATCCTAACGTAAGAGAAGGTGAGAATTTAGGTACTATTATAGTAATTGAATTTGAAAGTATTGATGCTGCTCGTAAATTCTATGAGTCAGAAAAATATCAAGCTGCTAAGGCTGTAAGAGAACTAGCCTCCAATGCTCATCTAGTTTTAGTTGAGGGACTTTAAAAACTTAATCAAAGGTAAGATGTAAACTTATAATAAACGCGTTTTAAGATTCACAGATATGCTTAAAACATTATGAGCGTATCTTAATAGAAGAGGAGTAGAATGTTTAAAGTATATCTATCAGGTGAAATTCATACTGACTGGCGTGAAGAAATTATAGCACTTTGTAAAGAACAAAAGTTAGAAGTTCATTTCAACTCTCCAGTAACAAATCATGAAAATTCAGATAACTGTGGGGTAGAAATATTAGGCGCAGAAGAAAATAATATTTGGAAAGACCATAAGGGTGCCAATATTAATTCAATAAGAACAAAAAAACTTATCAAAGAGAGCGATGTTGTTATAGTTAAATTTGGTGAAAAATATAAGCAATGGAATGCAGCTTTTGATGCAGGATATGCTGCTGCTTTAAATAAATCTATAATCGTTATTCAAAATGAAGATCATCAGCACGCCTTAAAAGAAATAAATGCTTCAGCCTCTGCTGTAATTTCAGACCCCAAACAAGCTGTTAGAATTTTAAAATATGTTTTAGATGGCTCTTTATAATTTTTGTATATTTCTTTAGTCAAAAGTTAAAGATGACATATCAATTACCAGACGACCTGAAACATTTCCGCTACTAAGTCTTTCAAAGGCATCATTAATTTGTTCCATTTTAATAATTTCACTTTCAGGATGAATGTTATGCTCTGCACAAAAGTACAAAAGTTCTTGTGTCATCTTGAGCCCACCAATAACTGATAAAGACAATTTATTATTACCAAAAACCATCGGCATCGTAGTAAAGTTTTCTAAAGAACCGAATTGTCCAACAATTACCATTTCGCCTTTAATATCTAATAAAGGGATGTATTTTGTAATATCATGCTTAACAGGAACAGTATTAATTATGAGATCTAGAGTATTTGAGGCTTCCTTCATTGAATTTTTATCATTAACCACAATTACCTTATTGGCACCTATGTCTAATCCCATTTGAACTTTATTATTGGATGTGGTTAAAGCTGTAACACTTGCTCCCATGGCATTTGCTAATTTAACAGCCATATGACCAAGCCCCCCTAAACCCATTACACCTACGCGAGAACCAGGACCAACATTATGATCTTTTAAAGGTGAATATGTTGTTATTCCAGCACAAAGGATAGGTGCAGCTTTTGATATATCTAAAGAATTTGGAACTTTTAAAACAAACTTTTCTCTAGTAACAATGTGCTTTGAATAACCCCCATAAGTCATTGAATTATCAATTCTATCAGGAGAATTGTATGTTTGAGTGAATGTTTCCCTGCATAGATGTTCTTCATCTTTTATACATTGATCACATTGAAGACAGCTATCGACCATAACTCCTACAGCAACTGTGTCTCCAATTTTATGATTAACAACTTGATTTCCTACTTTTATAACTTTTCCTATTATCTCATGACCTGGAACCATGGGATATTCAGAAAATCCCCAATCATTTCTTGCTTGATGTAAATCTGAATGGCATATGCCTGAATATAAAATTTCTATAGCAACATCATTCGAACGTAATTCTCGTCTTTCAAAATTAAATGGTTTTAATTGTGAGTCCTTAGACTTTGTTGCATATCCAATAGTTTTCATTGTTACCTTAAAATTATCATAATATTACAAAATCAAAGAATAAGGTACAAAATTATCAAATTATTAAATAATAAATGAAGTATAATTGATAATTCAAGATTGGTTAATCTATTCTTAATTAATTTAAGTAACCATATTATAAAAACATTGAGGCAAATATGGGACTTTTAGTTAATGGTAATTGGCAAGACAAATGGTATGACACTAAATCATCAGGAGGAAAATTTATAAGATCAACTTCACAATTTAGAAATTTTATTTCCAAACAAGGAGATTTTAAACCTGAAACAAACAGATACCATTTATATGTCTCTTATGCCTGTCCTTGGGCGCACCGAAGCCTGATTTATAGGTCTTTAAAAAAACTTGAGTCACACATTAGTATCAGTGTAGTCAATCCTTATATGTTAGAAAATGGATGGACGTTTGATGATTATCCAGGTGTAATAATTGACAGTTTGTATAATTCTAAATATCTTTATCAAATTTATCTAAAAGCAAATCCTGAGTATACAGGAAGAGTAACTGTTCCTATTTTATGGGACAAAAAAATGGAGACAATAGTTAGTAATGAATCTTCAGAAATTATTAGAATGCTTAATTTCGAGTTTAATGACCTAACTGGCGATACAAATAATTTTTATCCTTCAGATAAACAAAAAGAAATTGATGAAATTAATAATTATATCTATGAGAGAATAAATAATGGTGTTTATAAAACAGGCTTTGCCACCTCACAAGATGTATATGAAGACGAGGTTAATAAACTTTTTGAGGGATTAGATTTTATTGAAAATTTATTAAACCAAAATCAGTATTTACTTGGTAATCAAATTTTAGAATGTGATCTTCGCTTAATACCAACTTTATTAAGATTTGATTCTGTTTACGTTGGTCATTTCAAATGTAATTTAAAAAGAATTTATGATTATCCTAACATGTCTAAATATTTAGAAAAATTTAAAAAGATTAAAGGAATGAGTGAACTTATAAATATGGATCATATTAAAACTCACTATTACGGTAGCCATAAAACTATTAATCCAACAGGCGTTATACCAACAGGCCCTCTAGTTTTTTAAATCATCCAAAATAAAAAAAAACATAGGCTTCCATAAATTAAACTATAAAAAACAATTTTTTTTACACCATGGGGTTTTTCTTTTTTTTTATCCACATATATAAAAGACACTGCTAATAACATAGCAACTCCATAGCAAATAAAAAATAGTTGTATTGATGAAGCGGTATCAATAGGAACAAAAACTACTAACCAAATAATTAGTATAAATAGTAAAGTTAAAGATAACTTTTTAATAATTCCCACTAATAATAATTTAAATTTTTTTGATAGATTTTCATTTAAAAAGTTATTTAGTTGAAAATAAATATTGAGCCTTTATTTTAGTTATATGAAAACAGCACTAGTTTTTGGTTCTTCGGGGTTAATTGGTTCTCATTTAGTAAAATTTTTAATTCAAAGTGTAAATTATAATAAAATTAAATTATTTGTAAGATCTCCATCTATATCAACAAATAACAAAATAGAAATAATTCAAATAGACTTTAATAATTTAAATGAATATTCGAATGAAATTATTGGTGATGATTGTTATTATTGCATTGGTACAACAAAAAAAAATTCTCCTAATAAGGATGATTATAGAAAAGTTGAATTGGATATTCCAAAAAAAATTGCTCACATTGCTCGCTCTAATTTCATTAAATCATTTATTTTTGTTTCTTCAGGTTTTGCTAATCCAAAGCACTCTGGTGAATATCTTAGATATAAAGGTTTAGTAGAGGAGCAATTAAAAGAATTAAATTTTCCAAAATTAGGTATTATGCGTCCCTCATTTTTAATGGGTGAAAGAAAAGAACATAGAATAGGGGAAAAGATTGGAATTTTGGTATTTAAAATATTTACACCTTTTTTTATAGGACCTCTTAGAAAAATGAGACCAATTTATGCATCAAATGTTGCCAAGGTTATGGTCAATATTCCTATTATGAAATTAAGTAAGAATATTTTTGAGTCAGATGATATCGAAGCATTAAGTAAAAATTAATTTATCTTACTTTATCGTCGTCCTTGTAAAAACGTGGGTCAAATTCATCTAATTTTATCCCTCTAAAGGTCTTGTAGAATGAATTAAATTGGTATCCTCCAAGTTTTTCGAGGGGTGTTGATGTAAACTTTGCTTTAGCTTCCTCTTCTGACTCTGCCTCTATAGACACTTTAAAGTCATATGACATTGTCATGTCAATAATAAATTTTCTCATTTTATTAACTCCTTTGTTTAATATTTTACTATAAAATATAAAAAAAAGATCTTAATTTAATTTAAATAATTATGAATAAACTAAATCATAAAAAATTTTATATTAATGGGGCTTGGGTTGAGTCTAATTCAGACACTCTATTAGATGTTATAAATCCAGCTAATGAGGAATGCATATCTAAGATTTCAATAGGAAACAAAATTGATTTAGATTTAGCTGTATCATCGGCAAAATCCTCATTTTTAAAGTGGTCAAATTCTTCAATTGAAGACAGGGTGTTTCTGCTAGAAAAATTAAAAACTATTTATCAAAATCGTTTTGATGAAATGACATTGGCTATAACACAAGAAATGGGATGCCCAAAAGATTTTTCCTCACAAGTTCAAACACAATCTGGCCTTGATCATATTACTGATTTTATTAAACGGCTAAAAGAATTTGAATTTGAGTCTAAATTTAATAGTCAATCTAATAACTATATTATTAAAGAACCTATAGGAGTATGTGGATTAATCACTCCTTGGAATTGGCCCATTAATCAAATAGCTCTCAAAGCAATACCTGCCTTAGCTGCAGGATGTACGATGGTATTAAAGCCATCTGAGATAGCACCATTATCAGGAATTTTATTTGCCGAAATGATTGATGAGGCAGGTTTTCCTAATGGGGTTTTTAATTTAGTAAATGGCGATGGAGAGGGAGTAGGTAATCATATTTCAAATCATCCTGATATAGATATGGTTTCATTTACGGGCTCAACTAGAGCTGGAAGATTAATTCTACAAAATGCTTCACACACCATTAAAAGAGTATGTTTAGAATTAGGAGGCAAAGGTGGCAACATTGTTTTTGCTGATGCGCCTAAAAATTCTGTAAGAGATAGTATTAGAAATGTTATGAGTAATTCAGGTCAATCTTGTGATGCCCCAACAAGAATGTTGGTAGAGAAATCTATATATGAAAAAGTAGTTCATGAGGCAATAGATGAAGCGAGTCAAATAATAGTCGACTCCCCTGAAAAATCTGGAGATCATATTGGACCTGTTGTTTCCAAAGTCCAATATGACAAAATTATTAATCTTATTAAGTTAGGTGTAAAAGAAGGTGCAAACTTAGCAGCTGGTGGTATAGAAAAACCTGAAAATTTAACTAAAGGCTACTATATAAAACCCACAATTTTTACCAATGTAAATAACACAATGGAAATTGCTAAGTCTGAAATATTTGGACCTGTTTTATCAATAATACCCTTCGATACAGAAGATGAAGCAATAACTATTGTAAATGACACAGAGTATGGTCTTGGAAATTATATTCAAACTAGTGACTCTGATAAAGCTCGTCGAGTTGCAAAAAAATTACGTTCTGGTGTTGTTTATGTAAATGGTAATCCAATGGATGCTGGTACTCCTTTTGGAGGATACAGACAATCTGGTAATGGACGAGAGGGGGGAAAATGGGGAATAGAGGAATACCTAGAGGTAAAAACTATTACAGGTTTGGTTTAATTTTTTAATTAATGTAAGATACAAAAATGTCAAAAAAAATTCTAATAATCAATGGACCAAATTTAGAAATGTTAGGTAAAAGAGATAAATCTAAATATGGAGATTTCTCTTTAGAAAAATTATCTAAATTGTTACTAGAAGAATCCAAACAACTTAATTGTGAAGTAGAATTTTTTCAAAGCAATTTAGAGGGAGAACTTATTAATAAGATTAATGGATTGGACGATACTTTCAGTGGAATAATTATAAATCCTGGTGGTTTAACTCATACTTCAGTTTCTTTGCATGACTCTCTAGAAATTAAAAATTTTCCAAAAATAGAAGTTCATATTTCTAACATTTACTCTAGAGAGGAATTTCGTCAAAAATCAATCATCGCCCATGCATGTACCTCATCCATTATAGGGATGGGTAGTGATGGATATATTTACGCTCTTAGACACATAACTAGTATTTAGTAGTTTGGAATCTTAATTTTATCCCCAAAAATTTTTAAATTTCAATACAAAATTTATTTATTTTGATCAAATATACTCAATTTCCTTTTTAATTGTCTTAATTTAAAGTTGACTATTGTATATATTGTCAAGTGATTAAGTTCCTTAAGGAGGAAAGCATGAAAAAACTAGTTAGTATTTTAGTACTTTTAGTTTCTTTTACATTTACATCAAACAGTTACAGTAAAACTGAAATTCACTGGTGGTACGGTAATAGTGGATTTTTAGGTGATGTAATCATTGAAATAGCTAATAGATTTAATGACTCTCAAGATGAATATATGGTTATTCCAACAGGTAAAGGAAGTTACGAAGATAATATGGCAGCAACTATAGCTGCTTTTAGAGCTGGAGATCAACCACACTACTCACAAGTCTATGATGCAGGTGCTGCTATCATGGTTGCCCAAGTTAAGAATGGTGTTGTGATTGGTTTTGAAGAAATGGCAGATAAATATGGTATTTCAGTTGATGCTGATAACTATATTCCTGGTATTAAAAACTTTTATGCTGATGAAGATGGAAAAATGATAGGTGTTCCTTTTAACAGTTCAACTTGTTTAATGTATGCAAATATGGATATTTTAAATGAGGTGGGAATTGAAGAAGTGCCAAAGACCTATGAAGAATTTGAAGGTATGGCTCAAAAAATTGCAGATGCAGGATACATTCCTCTTCTTCAAAGTCATAGCCCATGGATTTGGACAGAAAATTTCTTTTCTAGACATAACTTATTAATGACTGATGGTAACAACGGTTACGATGCCGTTCCAACAAAAACTCTTTTTGCAGAAACTGATGCTTTTGTAATGCATTGGTCAAAAGTTAAAGAATGGTATGAAAAAGGTTGGTATGGATATAAAGGTAGAGCATGGGGTGATAACCAAGCACCATTTACTAACGGTGAAGCTGCTTTCTGGTTTGGCTCAGCTGCATCTTTTGGTGGTATGAAAGGCGTTCTTCCAAACTTTACAACTAATCCAATTCCATATTGGGACTCAGTAACTGGTGGTAAAGAATATCCAACATTTATTGGTGGTGCTGCAAACTGGATCTTAAATGGTCATACTGAAGAAGAGTATAAAGGACTTGCTAAATTTATTGAATTTATGGGTTCTCCAGAAATGGATCTCTACTATCACAACATGACTGGTTATGCAGCGGTAACTAAAGGTGGTATTGAGTTAGCTGAAACAATTAACTTCTACAGAACATCCCCATATCATAAGGCTGTTGGTGACCAATTAGGTCTAGAGGGTTCTACAATTCCTGGTGGATATAGAGCTGGTAACTGGCCACAAATTCGTGAAGTTATTTACGAAAATGTTGAACCAATGCTTAATGGTGACATTAGTGTTGAAAAAGCACTAGGTAATATGGATAAAGGTTCTGCAAAGCTTTTAAAGCAGTTTGCAAAAACACTTTAAATATCTGCATTTAATTTAGGAGGGTATTTAAATACCCTCCTTATTAAGTTTATGAAAAAAGTTCAATTCAAATCTACTTATTCACAATATTTTTTTTTAGCTCCACAGCTATTGATACTTTTAATTTTTTTATACTGGCCAATTATTCAAACTTTTAAAGATGCATTTACAATGCAAGATGCATTTGGATTTAGTTCTCAATTTGCAGGTTTTGATAATTTTTTATTTATATTTTCTGATCCTTCATACTTAACAGCTTTTAAATTTACAATTATGTATAGCTTTATAATTACCCTTATTACTGGCTCAATTGGTCTGCTACTAGCTGTTCAGGCAAATAAAGTAATGCATGGAAAAAATGTTTATAAAACTTTATTAATTTGGCCTTATGCTATTGCACCAGCAGTAGTTGGCGTTATGGCAAATTATTTTTTTAGTGAAAGATATGGTTTATTGCACCATTTGTTTAATAATTTATGGGGTTTCAATTGGTATGAAGATGTTTTTGATGCATACATTTATGTAATAATTGCAGGTTCTTGGAAACAGATAAGTGCTAATTTTATTTTCTTTTTAGCTGGTCTTCAGGCCATACAGAAAACAGTTATAGAGGCCTCTATTATTGATTGCAAAAGTAATATTAGAAGATTTTGGACAATTACTTTTCCTCTACTAATGCCAACAACTTTCTTTTTAATCATTATAAATATTACATATGCATTTTTTGATACCTTTGGGATTATTGATACTACAACAATTGGCGCACCAGGAAGTGAAACTAAAACACTTGTCTATAAAGCCTACATAGATGGTTTTAAAGGATTAGACCTTGGTAGTGCAGGGGCTCAGTCAATTATGATGATGTTAATTGTTTTAGTCATAACAATTTTTCAATTTAGATATATTGAGGGAAAGATTCATTACAATTAAATGTATAAATATTTACCATCAACTATAAACCACCTAATTTTATTAGTAGGTCTCACTGTAATGGTGGTTCCCATATGGATTATCTTTGCAAGTTCAACTCACTCAAGTTTGTTTATAAATACAAATGGTCTTCAATTTTTTTTGGGTGAAAATTTCAAAGAGAACTACTCAACCGTTTTATTCAAAAAATCAGGATTTTTTAATGAAATAACAGCTTTTAAAATGTTTTTTAATAGCTTTATTATGGCCACAGGAATAGCAACACTTTCTGTAATTACATCATTAATGGCCGCATATGGTTTGGTATATTTTAAGATTAAGTATGCAACATTTATATTTTGGTTAATTTTTGTAACTCTATTAGTTCCTCTAGAGTTAAGAGTCATGCCAACATTTGTAGTCATGTCTAAGCTTAACCTTCTAAATTCATTTGCTGGTTTAATAATTCCTATTTCTGCGTCTGCGATTGCCACATTTTTTTTTCGACAGTTTTATAAATCTATACCTGAAGAACTCTTAGAGGCTGCAAAATTAGATGGGACAAATAGTTGGAAATTTTTTATCGATTTTTTAATTCCCCTTTCCAAGACAATGATTGCAGCAGTTTTTATTTTTATGTTCGTCTATGGTTATAACCAATATTTATGGCCTCTTATCATGACTACAACTGAAGAATATTGGACGGTTGTTATGGGTTTAAAGACTATGTATGGTTCAATTTCTCATCGTTTTGCATTTGTCATCATGTCAATGATCCCACCAGTATTGATTATTGTTTTTCTTCAAAAATTATTTATCCAAGGAATATTCCAAAACAAATGAAATTCAAACCAGTAGAAATTTTATCTCACTTTATCCTTATTTTTGGAGTTTTGCTGATGGTTCTGCCTATCTGGTTTTCATTTGCAACATCAACACATGATAATGTTGCAATCATGACAGAGGGTATGAAGTTCTTTATGGGTGAGAGCTTTTCGCAAAACTACAATGAAGTACTGAATGAAAAAGGGGGTTGGTCTGAGGAAGTCACTGCTGCCAAAATGTTTATGAATAGTTTCATAATGGCTTTTGGTATAGCTACTTTAAAAGTAGTTATTTCAGCAATGTCTGCTTATGCTTTAGTTTATTTTAGATTTAAGTTAGCTGTTCCTATTTTTTGGTTAATATTTATTACGTTATTAGTACCATTAGAGGTCAGAATTTTTCCTAGCTATAAAATTGTTTCTGACTTAGGGTTAACTAATTCATACACTGGACTTATTTTACCGTTAGTTGCATCTGCCACTGCTACTTTCTTTTTTAGACAGTTTTATAAAACAATTCCCGATGAACTTTTAGAGTCTGCAAAATTAGATGGTGCTAATAGTTGGAGATTTTTTATAGATTTTTTATTACCACTTTCTAAAACAATGTTAGCTGCAATGTTTATTTTTATGTTTGTTTACGGTTATAGTCAATATTTATGGCCTCTAATAATGACCACCGATGAAAAATATTGGACAGTTGTTATGGGTATGAAGATTATTTTTACAGAAAATTATGAAGGTGTAGCTTTACCAAGAACCGGTGAGAGATTTGCATATATAATTTTATCTATGTTACCACCTGTACTAGTTGTTGTAATTTTACAACGATGGTTTATCAAAGGATTAATCCAAACGGAGAAATAATACTATGAGCTTTTTAGAACTAAAAAACATTACTAAGATTTATCCTAACGGTACTAAAGCTGTCGATGAAACTTCTTTAAATGTCGAAGATGGTGAATTTGTTGTTTTTGTTGGCCCTAGTGGTTGTGGTAAATCTACTTTACTCCGAATGGTTGCAGGTTTGGAGGATATTACAGATGGTCAAATTTCTCTGGATGGAAAAATCATAAACGATGTAGACCCTTCAGAAAGAGATGTCGCTATGGTTTTCCAGAACTATGCTCTTTATCCACACATGTCCGTTTATAACAATATGGCTTATGGTTTAAAGAACCGAGGTATATCTAATGATGAAATTAAAAATAAAGTTAATGAAGCTGCTAAATTACTAGAAATAGATCAACTTTTATCTAGGAAACCAAGTATGTTATCTGGTGGACAGAGACAAAGAGTAGCTATGGGCAGAGCTATAGTTAGAAACCCTAAGATATTTTTATTTGATGAACCGCTTTCTAATTTAGATGCAAAACTTCGTAATCAAATGCGTTTAGAAATTAAAAAACTTCAACGCCAGATGGGGGTCACGAGTATATTTGTAACACATGATCAAACTGAAGCGATGACATTAGGGGATAGAATTGTTGTTATAAATAATGGGATTGTCGAACAAGTTGGTACACCTAAAGAAATATATTCTAAACCCAATACAAAATTTGTAGCTGAGTTTATAGGATCTCCTCAAATGAATTTATTTAATTGCAAAATTGAAAATGGTATAGTTAAAATTGATAATAATCAAATTACCCTTGATAAAAAATTAAATATTGAGAATGCTTGTTTAGGAGTAAGGCCTGATGATATTCAAGTTAATAATAATGGTCAATATAGATGTATCGCTAATTTGGTTGAATATTTAGGATCTGATATGATTATTTATTCTTCTATGGGCGATCAAGAGTTCAGTTGTAAATTATCCTCTAAGATTGAATTAAAAGCTGGTGACTCTTTTAATTTTGATATTTTACCCTCATCTGTGCATATTTTTGATAATATAACATCGAATAGGATTTAGTTTTCTAAAATATTAATTTGGTAATTTACAAACAGGAATTGGATTCATTTTATGAATATTTTTCGATCTAATATCTAAATATTTTTTTCTGTTAGGCGAATTTTCATTGAGCATTGCCTCTTCAATTTGATCATAGCTTAGTCCAACTTGCTGCTCATCTGTTCTACCATCAGTCCAAAGGCCATCAGTTGGAGGCGCATTTATAATTTCTTGATTAATTTTTAATTCTTTTCCCATTTCCCAGATATCTGTTTTTAAACAATCCGCAATAGGAGATATATCAACACCTCCATCACCATATTTTGTATAAAAACCTATACCAAAGTCTTCAACTTTATTGCCCGTCCCAACCACTATACCATTATTACTTGCTGCAATTTGATATAAGGTAGCCATTCTAAGCCTTGCTTGTGAGTTAGCATAACCATGTTCAGAACTATTACTCTTTAAGACTGATTGAAATGATTTAAAAACATCGCTTAGATTTGCGTCAAAATTTTCAATATTAGTGAAATTTTCTTTTAACCAATTAATATGTTTTTCACCTCTCTTATTTAAAGTTTGATGATCTAAAATCGGCATAGATACAACAAATGTTTTTAAATTTGTTTTTGCACATAGAGCGCTGGTAACAGCAGAGTCAATACCCCCTGATATACCAACTATCAGAGAGTCAAAATTATTTGAAACTGCATAATTTTTTATCCAATTGGAAATATAATCTATTTTTTCTTTTGAATTCATGTCTTAGCTTACGTATTTAACTTAAATTGAGTTTAACCCTAAAATTGATAATTTTTAATTCATTTTATTTATTAATATATGATAAAATGATTTCTCTTAAATTAGGAGGAATTATGAGAATATTTACAATTATTTTGACTTTTCTTATTTCATATATTCCATTCTCTGCAAGTTCTGCTCCACTACAATCTTTAGGAGATGGTGAGGGTGAATTAAACGTTGTTGCATGGGCTGGATATCTTGAAAGAGGGCAAACAGTTGAAGCTTTTGACTGGGTTACAGGTTATGAGGATAATACTGGTTGTAAAGTAAACATTAAAACTGCAGGGACGTCTGATGAGATGGTTGCTCTGATGAATGAAGGTGGATTTGATATAGTTACAGCTTCTGGTGACGCAAGTTTAAGACTTATCGCTGGTGGTACAGTACAAGAAATTAATACAGATTTAATTCCAAGTTGGAACACAATAGACCCAAGACTTCAGGATGCTGAATGGCATACTGTTGATGGTAAGCATTATGGAACACCTTATATGTGGGGATCTAATGTATTGATGTATAACACTAATGCATTTAGCGAAGCTCCTACAAGTTGGAACGTTGTTTTCGAAGAACAAACTTTAAGTGATGGTGAGAGCAATAAAGGTAGAGTTCAAGCATTTGATGGTCCAATTCATATCGCAGATGCTGCTATGTATTTAATGTATCATCAACCTGAATTAGGTATTAAAGATCCATATGAGTTAACAGATGAGCAATATCAAGCTTCACTTAACTTATTAAGACAACAAAGGGAATTAGTTGGAAGATATTGGCATGATGCTTTTATGCAAATGGATGACTTTACCAATGAAGGTTTTGTAGCTTCAGCTTCTTGGCCTTTTATGGTTAATCTTTTACAAGGAGCAGAACAGCCAATAGCTAGCGTTATACCTCAAGAGGGTGCTACAGGATGGGCTGACACTACAATGGTTCATGCGGAAGCAGCTAATGTTAATTGTGCTTATCTATGGATGGAGCATCAATTAAGTTCGAATCTTCAAAGTGACTTAGGAACCTGGTTTGGTGCCGTACCTTCAGTTCCTTCTAAATGTGGAACAGGTCTAATGGATCCAGCTGCTGGTATTTATCCTGAAGGTGCTGATGCATGTAAGATAAATGGTATTGATAATTTTGATAAAATTTATTTTTGGAAAACTCCAGTGTCAAAATGTGAAACTCAAGACAGTTGTATACCTTACTATAAGTGGGTAACAGACTATATTGCTGTTCTTGGTGGAAGATAAACATTATTAAACTTTAATTATTAAGGGGGCATATATATTTGCCCCCTTTAATTCTTTATGACTACTGCTCTGAAATTATCAAATATTAATAAGAGATATGGTGACGTATCAGCTTTATTAGATATTAATTTAGAAGTAAATGATGGGGAGTTTTTTTCATTATTAGGACCCTCTGGATCTGGAAAAACTACTTGCTTAAAAGTGATTGCTGGATTTGAAATACCAGATACAGGAGAAATTAATTTATTTGGTGAAGATGTTAGCTCAATTCCTCCTTTTAATAGGGATGTAAATACAGTTTTCCAAGATTATGCCTTGTTTCCTCATATGAACGTTAAAGACAACATAGCTTATAGTCTAAAAATAAAAAAAATTCCAAAGATTGAACAAGAACATTTAATTGAAGAGATTTTATTAACTGTGAAATTACATGGTTATGAACAAAGAAAACCTAGCGAACTATCAGGAGGACAAAGACAAAGAGTGGCTTTAGCCAGATCGCTAATAAATAAACCAAAAGTTCTTTTATTGGATGAACCTTTAGGTGCTTTGGATTTAAAACTCAGAGAACAAATGCAAATTGAATTGAAAAACCTTCAAAGGCAATTTCAAATTACTTTTATTTATGTAACCCATGACCAACAAGAAGCTATGAGTATGAGTGATCGAATAGCCATTTTTAATGAGGGTAAAATAGAACAAATTGATACGCCTAACAATATTTATAATAAACCTAAAACAGCATTTGTTGCTGATTTTATTGGAACTACTTCTATTATTCTTAAATCCAACGCTTTAAAATATTTTCATTATGAAAGTTCTTTTTCACTGCGTCCTGAATTCATTTTTATAAACAGTGACCAAAATCATGATTTTAATATTGAAGCACAAATATCAGACGTACAATATCAAGGATCTTTTTATAAAATTTTATTTAAAACAAATGAACTTGAATTAACTTCATTCTTTTATCCTAAAACAAATCAAATTTTAGATTTAACACTTGGTACTAAATGTAAACTCTCATGGGATAAAAAAAATATTACTAATTTAAATGAGTAATTTTTCTAACTATCTGTTTAAAAATAAACATCTTTTACTATTATTTTTTTTATTACCACCTTTGTTATGGCTAAGTATTATTTACCTAGGCTCATTGCTTGTTTTTTTGTTCCACTCTTTTTTTTATCTTGATGGTTTTACTGGCAAGATTGTCTACAAAATATCACTAAATACTATTATCGAGTTATTTAGTTCTGCAGCTAATATAGATATTTTAATAAGAACAACTATTTTAGCAGCTTTTGTCTCTATTGGCGCTGCAATTATTGGATTTCCAATAGCTTATTATATGGCAAAATTTACTTCACCTAAAATGAAAATTTTTTTTTATTTAGCAATAATGCTACCTTTATGGTCTAGTTATCTTGTAAGAGTTTACTCTTGGAAGCTAATTTTAGCTAAAGAGGGCATTCTAAATTGGTTTTTCTCTAAGTTACATGCCACTTGGATCTTGGATTTCATTTTATCCATGCCTGTAATAGGGGGTCCATCTTTATCGATTTCATACTTAGGAATGTTTTTAGTATTTACCTATATTTGGTTGCCTTTTATGATTTTACCAATTCATGCATCCCTAGAAAGAGTTCCGAACTCTTTAATTAATGCTAGTTATGACTTAGGTGCTAGTAAAAGACAAACTTTTTATAAGGTTATATTACCTCTAGCCTTACCAGGAATAGCTGCAGGTAGTATATTTACTTTTTCACTTACTCTTGGCGATTATATAATCCCTTATATTATTGGAACTTCAAAGTTTTTTATCGGGCAAGCCGTCTACACTCATCAAGGTGTAGCAGGTAATATACCTCTTGCTGCTGCTTTTTCTTTAGTACCTATTGCAATTATGACTATTTATATTTATGTCGCAAAAAAATTGGGGGCATTTAATGCCCTCTAAGAAAGCTTTTAATTTAAAAAAAGCATCATTAAGTTTAAAACTTGGTGCCATTATTGGTATTTTATTTTTGCATATTCCTCTTTTTTTAATAATTTTATATGCATTTACTACTGAAGATAAATCTTATCAATTTCCTCCACCTGGTTATACTCTTAAATGGTTTTCTATAGTCTTAGGAAGAGAAGATATATGGAGTGCAGTTTATCTATCTATACATGTAGCCTTAGTATCTACCTTTGCTGCTATTATATTAGGCACACTTGCTGCAGCAGCTTTATACAAAGCTGATTTTTTTGGTAAACAGTCTATTACATTATTAATAATTCTGCCTATTGCTCTTCCTGGTATTATAACTGGCATTTCTTTAAGAAGTGCCTATGGAGTAGTTGGTATTCCATTTAGCACTTGGACCATAATAATAAGTCATGCAACATTCTGTATGGTTGTTGTCTATAATAATGTGGTTGCTCGATTGAGAAGAACTTCACCAAATATTATCCAAGCATCAATGGATCTAGGAGCTAATAATTTTCAAACCTTTTTTTATATAATCCTACCAAACCTTGGTACTGCAATTTTAGCTGGTGGAATGCTTGCTTTTGCTCTTTCTTTTGATGAAGTTATTGTAACTACTTTTACCGCAGGACAGCAAACAACCCTACCTATTTGGATGCTTTCTGAATTAATAAGACCGAGACAAAGACCAATAACAAATGTTGTTGCGGTTTTTATAATATGTATTACTTTTATACCTATACTTTATGCCAGTTATGTTACTAGAAATACCACAGATATTGAGGGTTCTAGTAAATAAGGAGAAATGAATGAAAACTAATTTATTAATCAATAATAAATCTATTATTGGTAAAGCTGAAGGATACGATGTAATAAATCCTTCTAATTCTGAAGTAATTATATCAATTCCTCAATCCTCTGTTGATCAGGTTAACGAAGCTGTTTCCTCAGCTAGGGGTGCTTTTTCAAAATGGTCTCGAACATCTCCTGGAGAAAGATCTGGTATGTTATTAAAATTAGCTGATGCCATTGAAAATAACGCTGAAGAAATAGCTAAGCTTGAGTCTCTTAACACAGGTAAGCCTTACCATCTTGCTTTAAATGATGAAATTCCGGGTATAGCTGATTGTTTCAGATATTACGGTGGAATTTGCAGAAATCTACCTGGGTATGCAGCTGGCGAATACATGACGGGTTTCACTAGTATGATCAGAAGAGACCCAATAGGAGTGGTTGCATCTATTGCCCCTTGGAATTATCCGTTAATGATGGCTGCTTGGAAAATAGCTCCAGCTGTTGCAGCTGGTAACACTATGGTTCTTAAACCATCAGAACAAACTCCCTTATCTACTTTATTTGTAGCAGAATTAATTGCAGGTATTTTTCCTGAAGGTGTAATTAATATCGTTCATGGCATAGGAGAAACTGTTGGATCGACTCTAATCAATCATCCTGATGTAAATATGATTTCACTAACAGGTGATATAGCTACAGGTTCTAAAGTATTGGAAGCAGCAAGCAGTAGTATTAAAAAAACACATTTAGAACTTGGCGGTAAAGCACCAGTTATTATTTTTGATGACGCAAATATAAACGATGTAATCGAAGGTGTTAGGGCATTCGGTTATTATAATGCTGGTCAAGATTGTACTGCAGCTTGTAGAATTTTTGCTGATAAGAAAGTTTATGAAAAAATAGTTGCTGATTTAACTTCTTCAGTATCTACAATTGGTTTAGCAAATGCTGATGATGATAAAAATGAAATTCCACCACTAATCACAAAAGAACACTATGATCGTGTCAGTAATTTTGTTGAATCTGCAAAATCTCTTAAACATATTGAAGTTACAACTGGTGGCAAAGGAGTAGGTGACAAAGGTAATTTTTATAGACCAACCGTAATAGCTGGAGCTAAACATAATGATGAAATAGTTCAAAAAGAAGTTTTTGGCCCAGTTGTATCAGTAACCCCATTTAAAGAAGTTGATGATGCTATTAATTGGGCAAATGACTCTAAATATGGCTTGGCGTCATCAGTTTGGACAAATGACCTTACTAAAGGTATGAACGCTGCCTCTCGACTTCAATATGGTTGTACATGGGTTAATACTCATTTTATGCTAACTTCTGAAATGCCTCATGGTGGTGTTAAATCTTCTGGTTATGGAAAAGATTTATCTCCTTATGCATTAGAAGATTATACTAATATTAGGCATGTTATGGTGAAAATCGACTAACATATAAAAATACTATGACGTTCAGTATTCTTAAATTCTTATTAAAAAAATTTGTAACCTCTAGATCAATTTTAATTAAATTTAATAATAAAGAGCATTTAATAGATAATAAAACTGATCCACTGATCTTAAAAATTAATAATGATAGTTTTTTAAAAAAAATATTTTACGCACCATCTCTTGTTTTAGCAGAAGGATACATGGAGCGATATTATGAACTACCAAATTCTACATTTTATGAATTTTCAGAATTAATAATTGATAATTACAATTTTTATTTAGATAAAATTTCCAAATCAATTTTTTTTAAAATTTTTTTAATCATTAACCCATTTTTTCAATTAAATTTTTCTAAAATTTCTAAAAACAATGTTGCAACACATTACGATTTATCAGATAAGCTATATGATTTATTTTTAGACGAAACAAGACAATATTCATGTGCTTATTTTCATACTGAGAATGACTCTCTCTATCAAGCTCAATTAAATAAAATGGATCGTTTATCTGGCAAATTATCCGTCTCTAAAAATGATCAAGTTTTAGATATAGGATGTGGTTGGGGATCTCTAAGTA
>CABWYP010000011.1 GCA_902509695.1 uncultured Alphaproteobacteria bacterium
GAATCCTACCGCCCCAGCCAGTTTCTGAATATGTCATATGAATAGCCAATTATTACTCTCCCTAAAGGAAGTTATCATCAGCTACCATAAGAATGAAATCTTCAATAATCTTGATCTTAATATTCATAGAAAAGACTTTATCGCCTTAGTTGGAAAAAATGGTGTGGGGAAGTCCACTTTGATGAATGTAATTTCTGGAAAACACGAATTAGATACAGGGGAAATTTGGAACATAGAAAATATTTCTATAAAGTACTTTAGTCAAAATCTAAATTTTAATAATGAAAACCAATCGATTGAAAAAGAAATCTTAGTAAATTTAGAAAACCAAAATGAAGATTTTCAAATTGATATTTTCTGTAATTATATGAATCTAGATAAAAATGAAATAATAAGAAATTTATCAGGAGGTCAAAAAAGAAGAGTAGGTTTAATAAAGACATTAATTAATAAATCTGATCTTTTATTGCTAGATGAACCAACCAATCATTTAGATTTAGATACAATTGTATGGCTTGAAAATTATTTAAGAAGACTTGATTGTGCTATTATTTGTGTAAGTCATGATAAAACATTTCTTAAAAACTTCACAAATAAAATTTTTTGGATTGACAGATCTAAAATCAAGATAAATCAAAATGGCTACAAGGATTTTTATAATTGGTCTAAAATGTTATTATCACAAGAGGAAAGAGAATTACAAAATCGAAAACAATCAGTAAATATTGAAGTCAATTGGGCTAACAAGGGAGTAAAGGCCAGAGTAAAAAGAAATATTAGGAGAGTTGAGCAGGCTAAAGAGTTAAAAGAAAATTTAGAAAATGATATTAGCTCTTTTAAAAATGCTACTAAAAAAATTGATTTTAAGCTTGTAAAAGATAATACAAAAAACTTTCGCCATGTGGCTGAATTTCATAACGCCTCATTTTATTATGATACATATAAATATTATCCAATACTCAAAAATTTCAATTTTAAGATTAATAAGAAAGATAGAATCGGTCTTTTGGGTGCAAATGGTTCAGGAAAATCAACATTTCTAAAGATACTTTTACAAGAAGTAACTCTAAGAGAAGGCTCCCTTAAAATTAGGAAGGAATTAGAGTTTTCATACTTTGATCAATTACGAAATGATTTAAAAGATAACTTGGCCATTAAAAAAATTCTTGTACCTTCTGGAGGTGACTATTTAAAAGCAAATCAAAAAGAGAGACATGTTTGTAGTTATTTAAAAGACTTTCATTTTGATCCTTCAAAAGCTAATGACCCAGTAAGTAGTCTATCTGGGGGAATGAAAAATCGTTTATTATTATCTAAAGTTCTAGCTAATCCTAAAAGTGGGCTTATCCTAGATGAGCCAACAAATGACTTGGATACTGATACATTAGAACTGGTTGAGTCTATTTTATCACAATATAATGGAACATTGATTGTTGTTTCACACAATAGAGATTTCTTAGACAAATTAGTTAATAAAATTTTATATTTCAAAGGTAATGGAGATATTGTTATTTTTAATGGAGGCTATCACGATTTTTTAGAAAAAAAAGAAGATCTCATTAATAAAAAAAATTTAACAGATAATCAAATAAAAGACAAAACTTTAAGAAAAATAAAAAAAAATGATGAAAAAAAGAAACTAACTTTCAAATTACAATTTGAATTAGATAGTTTGCCAAATGAAATAGAGGATCTAAGAAATAAAATTCAAAAATATAATGATATTATTTCCGACCAAACTTTATTTGAAAAAAATAATGAGCTATTTATTCAATCATCTCAAAAAATAGGCTTACTGCAATTAGAACTAGAGGAAAAAGAAGAACGATGGTTAGAATTGATGGAATTAGAGGATTCTAATGAAATATCTTAATCAGGTTAATGAAATAGTTAAATTTTCTAATCTTGCAGATATTATTGAAATATTATCATTAGAGAAAAAAGATATTTATTTTGTTGGGGGTGCTGTTAGGTCAATTCTGAATAACAAATATGACGATAAAGATATAGATTTAGTCATTCCTGAGCTTAAAGATAAAATAATAGAGCAAATAAGTGATAATTTTAAAACAAAATATTATTCAGGCTATAAGAGCTTAGCTATCACAGATAATAATTTTGAATATCAAATTAATTCATTTAGAAAAGATATTCACGCCACGGGTAGGCATTCAAAAGTTGCACAGGCTTATTCTTTAGAGGAGGACTCTAAAAGAAGAGATTTTACTTTTAATAGTGTTTACATAAATCTTTTAGGCGAAGCTTTTGATTTTTATGATGGAATTTCACATTATAAATCCTCATATTTAAAATTTATTTTTGATCCTTATGAGCAAATTCAAAAAGACTATTTGAGATCGATAAGATATGTAAGGTTTTTGTCATTATTTGAGAATACAATAACTAACACTAATGATTTGGATGCTATTATTTTACTTTCAAAAAATATAAATGAATTTGTAAAAGAAAATAAGATATCTCAAGAACTAAAAAAAATTTACAAGATGCCTTACCCTAAAAATACAATTAATTTCTTGAAAAAATATAAAGAATTAAATTATTTTCTAGATTATTTATAATTTTGAAATTATTTGTGTTGCTATTATTGAAACAGAAGAAGCGAGATTTAAAGACCTTGTTTTCTTATTCATGGGAATAGTTATTTTCTCAAGAACTTTTTCATGGATTGTTTTTGGAACACCCGCTGTTTCTTTACCAAAAAGAATTACATCAGATCTTTTAAATTTATAATCATAAAAACTATTTTTTGTTTTAGTAGTTGCCAGTATGATTCTATTTTTATTTATAGTGCAGTGTCTTTCAAAACTACTCCAATCATCATGTGATATGATTTCACAATGATCAATATAGTCCATTACGGCACCTTTAAATCTTTTATCAGTCATAGAGAATGAGAGGGGTTTAATAATATGTAGTGGAAATTCCAGACAAGCAGCAGTTCTGATGATTACTCCAAGATTTTGTGGCATATCGGGCATATATAAGCATATTCCAAATTTATGCGTCATGATGACTACTACTTATGCTACATCTTACCAATAAAATCTACCCAAGTTTTAAATATATAAATGTCAGAAAACAACAAACCTAGAAGAGATTTTATCAAGCTTTCAGCTATGACTTTAGGAGGAGTAGGTGCAGCAAGTCTTGCTATACCGTTCATTTCAAGTATGAATCCTGGCAAAGACACTCTAGCCCTAGCTTCAACAGAGATTGATCTGGCTCCTTTGGAAGAAGGACAAAGTCTTACTGTCATATGGAGAGGTAAGCCAGTTTTTATTAAGCATAGAACTAAAAAAGAAATCGAAGACGCAAAGAATACTTCATTAACTGATTTGATTGATGCTGAAGAGGACTCCGTAAGAGTCCAAAATGATAAATGGTTAGTGGTTCTAGGTGTTTGCACTCATCTTGGTTGCGTACCCCTCGGTCAGAAAGTTTCTGATACTAAAGGAGATTTTGGTGGATGGTTTTGCCCCTGTCATGGTTCGCACTATGATACTTCAGGTAGAATAAGAAAAGGTCCTGCACCTACAAATCTCCCTGTACCTCCTTACGTTTTTTTAACAGATAATAGAATAAAGATTGGATAAAATTTTATGAGCTCTAACGACTTACAAGGTTATAAAAAAACACTAAACTCACCATATACCGGCATTAAAGGTTGGATAGACTCTAGGCTTCCTTTAATTAGAATGATGGAAGCTGAATATTTAAAGTTTCCAGTTCCTAAATCTTTAAACTATTTTTGGTCTTTTGGAGGCATAGCAATGTTTTGCTTGATAGGATTAATCTTAACAGGCATTTTTTTAGGATTTCATTATAAACCTTCTGCTGACGATGCATTTGACTCTGTTGAAAGAATTATGAGAGATGTAAGTTTTGGTTGGCTGATAAGATACCTTCATGCAAATTTAGTTTCATTCTTTTTCATAGCTACCTTTATTCATATTTTTAGAGCATTATATTTTGGATCCTATAAGGCTCCACGTGAGTTAGTTTATATCTTTGGCTTGACTATGTTCATGCTAATGATGGCTACTGCATTTTTGGGTTATACGCTTCCTTGGGGGCAGATGTCATATTGGGGAGCTACTGTGATAACTAATTTGTTTTCTGCAATTCCAGTAGTTGGTGATGCTATATTAACTCTGCTTCTTGGTGATTTTACAGTTGGTGACTCAGCTGTAAACCGTTTCTATGTACTTCACTGGCTTTTAGCTTTCGCAATTGTGGGTCTAGTTGTCTTTCACGTAATTACACTTCATATGACGGGCTCTAATAATCCAACTGGTTCAGAACCCCAAAGTTGGGATGAAACTGTTAGCTTCCATCCTTATGTTACAATTAAAGATTTAAATGCAGCAATTTTCTTTTTTATAATCTTGGCCTTTATACTCTTTTATTATCCAAATATTTTAGGACATTCAGATAACTATATTAAAGCCAATCCCATGGTTACACCTGCCCATATCGTTCCTGAATGGTACTTTTTGCCGTTTTACGCTATTCTTAGAGCTATTCCAGATAAACTTGGTGGTGTTTTGGCAATGTTTGGTTCTATTCTTGCATTAGGATTACTTCCATGGCTAGACACATCAAAAGTCAGATCTTGTTTATTTAGACCTGTATGGAGAATATGTGTACTTTTGTTTGCCGTAAACTTTCTTGTTCTAATGTACATGGGAGGTAAACCCGCAGAGGGAATTTATGTCTTAATTTCTAGAATCGGAACTGCATATTGGTTTTTATTTATATTTGTACTTGCACCGCTGGTTGGCTTTCTTGAAACACCAAGACAACCTCTAACTATTTCAAATTACTTACAAAGCAAAAAAGCCTGATATGAAAAAAGCTTTATTAGTATTTTTTTTAATTTTAAGTTTTAACTCATATGGAGCCGGAGATAAAATTGATATTCCTAAATATGATTGGTCATGGAAGGGTTTCTTTGGAACTTATGACCGTGCCTCAGCTCAACGAGGGCTAAAAGTTTACAGAGAAGTTTGTGCAGGTTGCCACTCTATGAACTATTTATCTTACAGAAATTTAGGCGACCTTGGTTTTAGTGAAGATCATATTAAGGCTATCGCAGCTGAATATTTAATTTTAGATGGCCCTAATGATGAAGGAGAAATGTTTGAAAGAGATGGCATACCATCTGACCAATTTGCAAACCCATATGTTAATACCAAAGCTGCAAGGGCTGCGAATAATGGTGCTTATCCCCCAGATTTATCCCTGATAGTTAAAGCTAGACCTAAAGGGGCAGATTATGTGAAAGCATTATTATTAGGATATGTAGATCCACCAAAAGATATGACTATCCCAACTGGACAACATTACAACAAATATATGGCTGGTAATTTAATTGCAATGACATCACCGCTCTCAGAGGGTCTTGTTGAATATGATGATGGAACTCAAAGCTCTATGGATCAAATGTCGACTGACGTTACTACTTTTTTAGCTTGGGCCGCTGAACCTAGCTTAGAAGATAGAAAAAGAATGGGTCTAAAAGTTATTTTATTTTTAATAGTTCTCTTTATTTTAGCTTATATTTCAAAACAGCAAATCTGGAGAGATATTAAGTAATATTAAACATTAAATAGAAAATGCATGATGTCTCCATCTTTGACTTCATATTCTTTTCCTTCTAGTCTAAGTTTTCCTTTTTCTTTAGCGCCGCTTTCACCATTATTTTCTATATAGTCCTCATAGGAAATAGTTTCAGCTCTAATAAAACCTTTTTCCATATCACTATGAATAGTTCCTGCTGCATTGGGGGCCATTGTGCCTTTTATAATTGTCCATGCCCTTAACTCTTTCTCTCCAGCGGTAAAATAATTAATATAATTTAAAATTTCATATCCTTTTCTAATCACTCTTTTAAGACCTGTTTCAGATAGTCCCATACTCTCTAAAAAATCTTGTTTATCTTTTTCATCGGTTATTTGAGATATTTCAGATTCAATTTTAGCACTTATTAAAAGCACTTCAGAATTATTATCTTTGGCAAAATCTTCAATTTTTTTTGTAAATTCATTACCAGATAAAGCAGAACCTTCGTCAACATTGCATATATAAACAACTGGTTTTATTGATATTAATTGATAGGTATTTAAATACTCAATTTCATCATTTTCTAAATTACCCAAAAGTTTTTTCTCATTAGAAATAAGATTAATAGCTCTTTCTATGATTTGAACTTTTCTTTTTTCATCATCTGTTTTTTGAACTTTTTTAAGTTTTTGATAATTCTTTTCAAGGATATCCAAATCTGATAATGCCAGTTCTGCATTAATGATTTGAATATCTGTTACAGGATCTATTCTATTTTCTACATGTTGGATATCAGAGTCTTCAAAACATCTGACAATATGAAACAAAGCATTAACAGACCTAATATGAGATAAAAAAGCATTGCCTAGGCCTTCACCTTTTGAGGCACCTTTGACCAATCCTGCTATATCAACAATTTCAAATGCTGCTGGTATTATTTTTTGAGGATTACAAATAGTAGATAATTTCTTCAATCTATCATCAGGTACTCTAACTAAAGAACTATTTGGATCAATCGTGGCAAAGGGATAATTTGCTGCTAATGCTTGCTCATTTTCACACAAGGCATTAAAAAGAGTAGACTTTCCTACATTAGGAAGGCCAATAATTCCACACTTCATCTAAATACCTAAATTAGACAAATGTCGGGATATAAATATTTGAGATAAGTTAAGAAAAATTAACTCAAATAAACTATTTAACATTTTTTTTTCATTTTCTTTAAAGTTGCCTAGAACATGTCTTGTTACTTGTTCTTTATCACCTGGGTGGTCAATGCCAATTCTTAATTTCCAATAATTATCTCCTACTTTACTCGATATACTTCTAAGGCCGTTATGACCTGCATTTCCTCCAGAATACTTAATTTTTATCTCTCCTAGGCTTAAATCTAGTTCATCATAAAGAACAAAAAGCTCGTCACTTTTGTTTAATTTTGTAGTTTTAAGACTGAGAACCCCATTCCCAGATTCATTCATATAGTTCTCTGAGAGAGCAATTTGACATTGAGTACCATCGATTTGAAAAGTATTAGAGAGTTTATAATGTTTAAATTTTTTTAAACTGAGATCTAACTTAGTCACTAAATAAGTTCCTAATAGTAAACCAGCGTTATGACGATTATTTTTATGCTTTAGAGTGGGGTTGCCTAAACAGTATAAGGTAAGCATTTAGACAGACTATATTATTCTGCTGCCTTTTCTTCTTCTTTCTTAGCTTCGGTACCTTCCTTAGCATCATCAGCTGATTCTTCGGTTTCTTGAGGTTCTGGTTCTTTTTCAACCTTTGGTGCTTGGATGGTAGCCAACATAAAATCTCTTCCAAGGATTGTTGGTTTCATACCTTCACCAAGAGTAACAGAACTCAAACGAATATCATCGCCAATTTCCTTACCTTCTAAAGAGATCACAAATTTTTCTGGAATGTTATTAGCTAAGCAGCTTAATTCAATCTCTCTTCTAACAACATTCAAAACTCCACCCTGTTTTAAACCAGGAGATGTTTCTTGATTTGAAAATTCCACAGGAACTGAGATAACAATTCTAGTTTTTTCATCAACTCTTTGAAAGTCTATATGAATTGGATTGTGCTTTACCTTATTTCTCTGAATACTTTTAACAATAACAGCTTCTTTTTTATCACCAAACTCAACTTCAAATATTTTTGAGTAAAAACCACCTTCTTCAAACCTTTTTTTCAGTTGAATTTTATCAACCGCAACCATGACTGGATCTGATTTACCACCATAAATAATCGATGGGATCATACCTTCATTTAAATAAGGATTAGTATTGCCTTTTTTTCTCTCTTTAGCTGGTATATTTCCACTTATTTTCATAGGCTGAGTTTATACAATAAATTAATTAATTAATCAAATAGAGAAGATATAGAGGACTCGCTATTTATACGCATTATTGCCTCACCAAAAAGAGGTGCAACAGATAAGTAACGCATACTTTCGGGCACATCAAAAGAGGGTTTTATGGAATTTGTACAAATCATCTCCTTTAGTACCGAATTATTAATATTATCCAATGCTTTTCCTGAATAAACACCATGAGAGCAATATCCATAAACACTAGTCGCGCCATTTTCCAAAAGAGCCTTAGCGGCATTGCAAATAGTACCTCCTGAGTCTACTAAATCATCAACAATTATACATTTCTTATTATTCACAGAGCCAATAACATTCATAGCATTTGAAACACCTGGCGCATCTCTTCTTTTATCAATAATGGCTAAGTCAGCATTTAATTTTTTAGCAAAAGATCTTGCTCTTAAAACACCGCCAACATCAGGTGATACAAATACTAAATTATCATCTTTTATATTTTCTTTAATATCATTTATGAAAAGAGGAGAGGCGTAAAGATTGTCTAAAGGAATATCAAAAAATCCTTGGATTTGACCGGCATGTAAATCCATAGTCAAAACCCTATTAGCTCCAGCAGTTGTTATTAAGTTAGCAACTAATTTGGCAGATATGGGTGTTCTTGGACCAGTTTTTCTATCTTGTCGAGCATAGCCAAAGTAAGGTAACACAGCAGTAATTCTTGCAGCAGAACCTCTTTTTAATGCATCAATTGCTACCAATAATTCCATCAAATTATCGTTAGCAGGAAAAGAGGTAGATTGTATAAGAAATACATCCTCTCCTCTAACATTCTCACCTATTTCGACAAAGATTTCTTTATCAGAAAATCTTGTCATTGTAGCAGTTGATAAAGAGGTTTTGGTATATTTGGCTATTTCTTTTGAAAGTTCTAAATTACTATTTCCAGAAATTATCTTCATAGATAAAGTTGTTATATATTAAATTAAAACTCATTCAAATTTAATTTAACATTACCATGCTAATATTTCTTCCATAATCAGCTAAACCTCTTTTTTTGCTCTCTCTATAGCTAAAGTAATCACTGTCAGTAAAGGTATTTTTTCTAGTATCATGAATATTATATATATTCAAATCATTCAAAATAAACCTTGCTAACTTTGGGAGATCATAGAAATACTTTCCTTTTTTTTTATAAGAAAAAATTTGATAGTTAGGATTAAGCTTCTCTATAAATATTTCTGATACCTCATATGACATTTTTCTAATACAAGGTCCGATAAACACTTGAATATCAATGTTTTGAGAATTAAGAATTTTCATTTTTTTTATAGTATTTTCAAGTACGCCTTTTACTAAACCCCTCCAACCTGCATGGCAAATACCTATTATTCCTCTCTTTTTGTTAGCAAGTATTATTGGTAAACAATCAGCCGTTGTGATTCCTAATATTACATTCGGATTATTCGTTACTATAGCATCGCATCTATATTTTTTCATAGATTTATCAAAGATTAAGCATTTATTTGAGTGATATTGATTTGGCAAAATCAATAATTTATTTTTTTTGGAAATTTTATTAACTGCTTTATTGATATTATTTTTAATATTGATTGAGTTATCTTTTGATAATAGTCCACAATTCAGAGATCTATAAATACCTCTAGAGAATCCATTATTTCTTGTAAAAAATTTATATTTTATTAATTCATTCATTTTAAATAAAAAGAAATATTCTTAAATAATCTTCCCATATTAGAAAAAGATTTACCGCTAATAATTTCTATTGCTTTTAAACTTTCAGTGTCATCATTATTATGAAAATTTTTAGGTAAGAAAGTTTTTATCAAATTTTCTTGTGATATTATAACTGGATCAAATTTTTCAAAAGTTTTCATAATTAATTCAAAATTAACTCCAAAAGAATAATCTACATCATCAAACTTATCAAATAGGGCTACTGGTTGATGTCTTGATATTAATCTTAGTGTACTCTTTTTCGGTAACTTGTCGTATCCATAGTCTGTAGCAGTAAAAAAAAATTTATTTTTAAGTATAGACTTTAAATCTTGCAAAAGACTGACTAAATAATTTGAATGCTCTAATATGTCTCCATTTTGAAAATCATACTCAGAATAATAATCTTTTAAAAATTTAGATAGTAAAGAGCTTTCATTTATAAGTGTATAAGAATTATCGATTTTTGTTATTTTAATTTCATTAAAATCTTTATTTTCGAAAACATATTGTTTAGAGCTTATTGCATCAAAAAATTCATTTGAATATACAAATAAAATTTCATCACTATTAACTTTTAAATCTGATAAATCGTTAAGAAAATTTATTTCAAATAAATTTTTGTCTTTAATTTTTCTTTTAAAATATTTACTTTTTTCCAAAATAGATATTTGAGTAATCTCAATATTTTGATTACTTAAATATTTATAAATATCATGCAATAATGTGCCATTTCCTGGGCCTAATTCTAGTAAGTGAACTTTAGAAATATTTTTAAAAGCTTGAAGAAATTGATTGCATAGACTGTAACCAAATAAAGGAGTAATTTCAGGTGAAGTTATGAAATGTCCATTTTTAGAAATTTTTGAAACATTTTTTAAATTATAAAATCCCTCATCATCAAAATTAGATAATTCAATAAAATCTTGAATATTTATTGAACCCAAAGTTTTTATTATATTATCTACTTTTGTTTGAATTGACATTTATAAAAAATTATTGCACCTAAAATTATGATTGGGATGGTTAGTAATTGACCTTGAGAAAACAAATTAAACTTTAAACCAATTTGTATGTCAGGTTGTCTAATAAATTCTATCAAAAATCTACTTAAAGCATAATTAATCAGAAAAAAACTTGTGAGGAGACCATATGCAATTCTTTTCTTTAAAAATAATATTAATAAAATTATAGCAGGCACTAAACCCTCAAAGATAGCTTCGTATAATTGTGATAGGTGTCTTGTTATTTCTTCATTTGGATATCTTATACTTAATATAAAATCTGTTTGCCTTCCTATTAATTCTTGATTAATAAAATTTGAGATTCGCCCCAAAAAAATTCCTACAGGAGCACAGATACTAAGTAAATCTGATAGCAATAATAGAGGTATGGACTTTTTTTTTGAAAATAAAATTGCAACTAGTATTACACCTCCTAAAGCACCATGAAAAGACATACCACCCTGCCAAACTTTTAAAACATCTAAAGGATTTTTGAAAAAAAAATCTAAATTATAAAATAAAACATAACCAAGTCTGCCACCAATGATAACTGCTAAAAACATATAAAAAAATAAATCTTCAAGGCTTTTTTTATTAAGGTGAAAGTATTCAAGATTTCGTTTTGCAAACAAATAAAAGTAAATAAAACCTAAAATATAAGATAAGCTGTACCATCTAATGCCAAAGCCAAACAGACTGAATGCAACCGGTGATAAGAATTCTGGATACTCAAACATTTTGAAAATTAATAATACAACTTATGAAACGAACAAAGATAAATATTATTTATGCTTGTCTAAATTATTGAATTACTCTCTTTCTTTATATGAATTACAAAAATTTATTAAATCTGATTTTAGCAAATTAAAAAAATATCTTTGTAATAATTCTAAATAATCAATAATTACTAACAACTTTATACCATATATGGTGTTTTTTATATTACTGAATGTGTTATATATTGTGTATGTCAAAAAAAAGTATTGATTCTAGCCCAATTTCATTTCTTGAGGATATTTTCAATGTAAAACAAGAAAATGCTAAATCGAAAAACTCAGATATATCTCTTTTGACTGAAATTCATGATCAAAAAGTGATTATGGATTTTCATTGGATCAAGGATTTGAATGTATTAATTACCTCATTTAGCATTGATAATTATGAATATAGTTTTCTTACTCATCATATTAATAAAATTAATAATAACTTGATTATTGGCACTCTTAAGCAAAATACTAATAATAAAATTGTTTATAGACACAGCTTGCCAATATCAGGACATTCGTCTGCTGAGGACATAAAGCTCTATCTTGAAAATATTTTATCAGAGTTTAATCACTTAATATCTGTTTTATTAAAGAGCGATAAAGTTGTTCAGGAATCAAACATCTTAGTTAATCAAAAAATCATTGGTCACGCGTAGGCCAAAAATACTATTTATTGGATATGGCCACTTAGCTAGGTCGTTAATATCTGTTAATTTTAAAAAAAATAATATTATTCATGCAGTTAATTCAAAAAATAATTTTTACTCAATTAACTTAAATAAAAAAATAAAATCCAGAGATCCTTTTTATGACTTCATTTTTTTATTAGTTAAACCAAATACTTTTATTAAAAAAGGTATTGAATTTAGAACTTTTATAAGCAAAAACTCAAAAATCATTTCTTGTATCGCAGGAATAAAGCTCTCTTATATTAGTAAAGTACTAAATACCAAAAAAGTAATTAGAATCATGCCAAATATATTAGCTAAAAACAACAAGTCACAAACTTTTGTCTTTTCCAAAGATAAAAATATACTCAATAAGAAATTTATTGATGTAGTTAAATCATTTGGTTCATATCATTATGTATCAAATGAAGATCAGATAAATGTTGCTACAGCAGTTTTTGGAAGTGGCCCAGCATTCATTGCACTATTGATTAACTCATACATCTTAGCAGCAAAAAGTTTATCAAAAAATACAAATTTGAAAGATATTGATTTAATAAATTTATTTCAGAATGTTTTATCAGATAATTTAAATTCTAATGAGCTTGATAAATTTATAAATTCTATTTCAAGTAAAAAAGGTACTACACAGGCAGGAATAAAATTCCTCAAATCTCAAAATATTAAGAAAATCATGTACACTACACTTGATAGAGCTTATAAAAGAGCAAGAGAGTTGAGTATTGAAAAATAAAAATCTTAATAAAAATTTTCTTAAAAAGATAAACAGCTCTGCATACTTAAAATCATTTAATAAATCCCTTATAAAATTTAACAGTTCGTACAATGATTTTGATAAATTTATAAATGATTTTGAAATTTTTTTACTAAATGATATTGAAACACCCTCAAAAAATTTATCAACTCAGGATTTGATCTTTGAAGGTATTATTTCAAGATTAGATACTCTCACAGATTATAAAAATATATCGCTTAAGATTTATTTAGAATCTCAAAAAAACCCAAAATATTTTTTGACTATTAATAAATTTCTCAACAACTATTTCAAATCTTTTTTAAATTCACAATTAGATGTAGCAAAGGCTTATCTTATATACATTTATGCATTTAATATTTGGATTGAAGACAATAATAGTATGGACAAAACCATGGCCGCAATTGGAAATTCCTTTGATGCGATTAATAAATTTCAATCATTTTTTAAAAGATGATCTCTTTTGAAGATTTTGAAAAGATCGATATAAGAGTGGGAACTGTTATTGAATCTCAACTAAATCATAAATCAAATAAGCCGAGCACAACTTTAATTATTGATTTTGGCAAAGAGATTGGAATCAAAAAGTCTTCAGCTCAAGTAAATGATAACTACAATCCAGAAGAATTAATTGGAGTTCAGGTAGCTGCTGTGGTTAATTTTCCACCAAAACAAATAGGAAAGATGATATCTGAGGTCTTAGTTCTTGGCTTTCCCGATGATAACAATAATCCAATATTAGTAACAAGTACAAAAAGGGTTAATAATGGTGGAAAGTTATTTTAGTTATTTATTTCAAAAGAGATAATCACCTTTAATCCTCCGTGAGAAGAGGTGTCAAAGTTTAACTCACCATTATTTAATTTTACTAGCTTCTGAACAATAGAAAGACCTAAACCAGTTCCTTGATTGAGTTGATTTGAGCCTTTACTAAATGGTTTAATTAATTGTTCTTGTGACAACGATGTTCCAGGACCATCATCTTCTATTGTGATAACCCACCTTTTATCAATAATTAAAGAGTCAACGTAAATATTATCAGCAAATTTGTCAGCATTGTCTAATATGTTTGCGATAGCTCTTGAAATTTGATTTTTTCTTAAAAGAATAATTCTTTTATCACACTGCGACAGCTTTAATTTAGGATAATTATCAGTTAATTGTCTAATTAAAAATTCAGTATCGACTTCATCTAAGTTCTCATTTTTTTCATTTTTTATAAAATCTAAATAGTGATTAAGCATTAAATTCATCTCTGAAATATTTTTAGATATAGAGTTTTTAAGGTCTGCGTTATTTAACTCTTCTATCATTAAGTTTATTCTTGTTAGGGGAGTTTTTAAATCGTGACTTATTCCTGCGAGCATATTCCTTTGATTGTCTATAGTAGAATTTATATTGTTGTGCATATTATTAAAGTCACTGATAAGACCCCTTACTTCTGATGAACCAGTAGGTTTTAAATTTGGTGTTTCTATACCTCTTCCAAAACTTCTGGTGATAATCCCAAGTCTCTTTAAAGGTTGAATTTGTTTTTTAATAAAAAAGTAGGAAATTAAAGATAGAATAATACTTATTGCTATTGTCCAAAGAAAGAATCCAACTACAGTCTTTGTCTCAACTCTTTTTTTTGGAATCAAATAAAAGTATTCTGTATTAGATCTGTCGTAAAATATAAAAAATTTATTATCTTGTTTTACATAAAAATCACCTGGTATTCTATCTAGTGATTGCATTATTCTTTTTTTGAAAATCCAATTGTTTAAATTATATGCATCTACAATTTTAAAATCTTTTACCCTAATAATTTCTAGTGTATTTGCATAATTATCAATCATTTCTGATGATTTGTTCATTTCTAAAATTTCTATTTCATTTGTTATTGATTGCGCTGATCTTTTTAAAACTAAATCCCAGTGAAGTTCAAAAAAAATTACTATTCCAATAATTTGGACTAAAACTATAGGAATAGTTATTAGATAAACTGATCTTACTAGAAGACTTCCAGATATTTTAGTCCATCTAAACATTAAAGGAATATTTTATAGCCTTTGCCGTGAATTGATCTAATCAAATCATCTAAGTGGCATTCATTTTTTAATTTTAATCTTAGTCTTGATATTTGCATGTCACCGCTTCTTGATAAAAAATCCAAACCAAGTTCGGCATTAAGTAAATCTCTTGTCAAATATTCGTGAGAATTATTAATAAGCAGTTTTAGTATCTTAATTTCATTACTAGAAAGGTTAATTTTTTTACTATTATAATAAAGTTGTTCTTTTTTTATATCAAATTGGGTGTTAAGACCTATTTGGAGAGTATCTAAAGATTTTTTCTTTAAGATATTTTTTTGAATTTTTAAAAGTAGTTCTCTTGAGTCAAAAGGCTTACCAATATAATCATCTGCACCTAGTTCTAGGCCAGAAACTCTATCATCAACATCACTTAATGCTGATAAAAAAATAACTGGAGTATTAATTCTATTTTTTACTCTATCTCTATAAAAATCTAAACCTGTGCTATCTGGAAGCATTACATCCAAGATGATTAAATCAAAAATAAAAAGTTTTATATATTTTTCAGCTTCTGCAATATTTTTTGCCTTGGATACAATATAACTATTATCCTTTAATAATTTTTCTATTAGCTCTTGGAGTGTTCCATCGTCCTCAACTAAAAGAATGTGCTGATCGTTAATCATAAAGACTCAATTATGTTGATAAAACCAGACATATTTTTAGGATCAGTTTTTTGAAATATCTTTTTTATTTTTTCATTTATTCTATCAATAGTTTTTTCAATAATTTCTTTTCCATTTGATGTAATTTTAATATTATTGTCTTCTATCACAATTATTTTTTTATTTGACAAATCTTTGAGAATTAAATTTAAATTTTGTTTTTTTAAATAAACTCTATTAGCAATATCAATCTTTCTATTAAATTTTTTTTGGATCTCTAAAATAACTAAGAGTTCATTAAAGGTAAGATTGCTTATTTCACAACAAGTTTGAATTTCTCTATGTAAATATTTATAAGATCTATGAAGTCCAAGTATAATTTCTAAAATATTTTCTTTTTTAAAATATAAGGTATCAGCAAAGTTTAAATTCATTTGAATTAAATATAATTATATTGAGAATTGAAATAAATAATAATACATTATTTCAAATTATGGAAATTATCCCTTTTGATAAAAGAATAGGCTTTATTTGGTATAATGGTGAATTTGTTGAATGGCAAAATGCTACCACTCATGTTCTGAATCATGGTCTTCACTATGGTAGTTGTGTTTTTGAAGGCCTACGTGTTTATGGAGAAAAAATTTTTAAATTAGAGGAACATACAGATAGGTTATTTTATTCTGCAAGTAGAATGGGCATTAACATACCCTTTTCTCAGAATGATCTCAATTTAGCTCAAAAAGAAACAATAAAGAAAATGAATATTAAATATGGTTACATAAGACCTGTTGTGTGGAGAGGAAGTGAAATGATGGCTGTTTCTGCACAAAAAAATAAAATTAACGTAGCTATAGCTACTTGGGAGTGGCCAAGTTATTTTACCAAGGAAGATAGACTTAAGGGAATATCACTCCAAACTGCTATTTGGAAAAGACCGGCTCCAGATACTATTCCAACTGACGCCAAAGCTGCTGGCTTATATATGATTTGCACTTTAAGCAAACATGAAGCTGAAAAAAATGGTTATGCTGACGCTCTAATGCTTGATTACAAAGGAAGAGTTAGTGAGTCCACAGGTTCAAATATTTTTTTTGTAATTAATGGTGAAATTCATACGCCAATTCCTGACTGTTTTCTAAATGGAATAACCAGAAAAACTGTTATTGAATTAGCAAAATCACAAGGAATAAAAGTCGTTGAACGAGAAATCTATCCCGATGAAATTAAAGACGCTGATGAGATATTTTTAACAGGGTCGGCCGTTGAGGTTACGCCTGTCGGCCAAATTGATAACCATAAATACAAAGTAGGTAATATAACATCAAAAATATCTAATCTGTACATGAACGAAGTTGACCCTAATAATAAAGATAATTAAAATTTTACTACATCTGACCACTTAATATATTTATTTAAATCTTTTTGTTTATATTTAACAGCTTGTTGAATGCCTTTTGATACGTGAAATTTCCAAAAAGCAGCATTTACTTTTAAATTATCAATAATAAACTCACATGATCTCATAGCCTCTTCTCTATGAGAGGATGCTGTAATTATTAAAACAATTTTCTCCCCAAGAAAAATCTTACCTATTCTATGAATTATTAGGCAGTCATTTAATTTCCAATTTTTGATTGCTTGATTTCTTAAATGCCTGAGTTGTTTTAAAGCTAATTCTTCATAGCACTCAAGAAATATACTATCTACTTTTGTGAATTTATTTTTAATATCATCTCTTACTGTTCCTAAAAAAAAACAATAACCACCATTTTTAATTGACTTTACTCTTGAAAATTCCTTTTCTAGATTAAAAGTTTTTTTTGTAATCTTAATCATCATCCACCAGTTACTGGTGGAAGAAAAGCAACTTGATCTCCATCTTTTAATCTAATTCTAGGATTGCTTATTTCTTCTAAATTCAAAAAAAATTTGACATTTTTGTCTTTAAATATCTCTAAAAAAATTCCTTTTTTATCTTTTAGTAGATTTTTAAATTCTAAAAAATTTAGATTATCTGGTACGTTTATTTCTTCATTACCTTTTTTCATCTTTACTCTAATCCAAGAGAAATATTTAAGAGTTATTTTCAAATATGTTTTAGACCTTTAGCCATATAATTGTAGCCAGAGAGCAGTGTTATTAAGCCAGCCAACCATAGTGCTACTAAGCCTGTATTCCATAAAAGATCATTTAATTCAAAACCTAAGCTTATTATCAAAATAGATAGACTAATCATCTGAAATGTTGTCTTGTATTTAGCTAATTTACTAACTGGCATATCGGTATTTAATTTAGCTAAAAATTCTCTTAATCCTGATATTGCAATCTCTCTTAGTAAAATCAAGATTGCTGGGATAACATGGATATTTGTTATGACTCTTGTGTCCACTAAGACTATGATAACAGATGCTACTAAAAGTTTGTCAGCAATAGGGTCTAGCAATGTACCTAACTTTGATGACTGATTTAATGTTCTAGCAAGGTAGCCATCAAAATAATCAGATATTGAAGAAATAATAAATAATCCTCCCGCAAATAGAACAATATTAGGATTTTCAGAAAACATAAGATAAAGAATGATAGGAATTAAGAATATTCTTATGAAAGTAATTATATTTGGTATCGTATAAACTCTAGGCATTTATCTTATCTAATATATCCTGAATATTTTTTGAATTTAAACCTTTAATTTGAATAAGTTCGTCACGTGAAGTTTGTTTTAAATTTTGAATATTTCCAAAAAAATTAATAACTCTCATTTTTTTAATCTTTCCAATGCCCTCTATTCCATCCAAGAAGCTTGTTTTGAGAGAGTCTGACATCCTTTTCATGCTATTTTTCTTGGAGAGATTATGGGCTTTATCTCTCATTTTTTGAATAAAACCCTCAATTTGTGGTGTTTCATTTAAAGATATATTTTTTTCTTTGAGGGTGTGATATTTATCAAATCTGAAATCCCTCTTAAATCCTTTAGTTACTCCGATGAGAAGAATATTTTCTTTGATGCCGCTTTTGGAAATAATTTCTTGGCAAATTTTCAAATAGGGAACTCCTCCATCAATTATTATAATATCAGGAAGTATTTTATCATCTTTTGAGAATCTAGACTCAAATACTCTTCGCATTAAATCAGCATCACCAAATTTTTTTAAATCAAAATCTTTAAATTTATATGTTCTAGAATCTTTGATGCTAAAACCCTCATTATTGAATACGACATAAGACGAGACAGCATAATTGTTTCCAAAAAAACTGTTGTCATAAGCTTCAATTCTTTCTATAGAATTTGATATCTCAAATCGATTTTTTAATAAATTTAATATCTCATTATTTGATTGATATTTTTGACTTTGAATTTGGACTTCTTTATCATTTTTTCTGGATGTCAACTTTGAAATTTGCCTTATACCGGGTATGGAATTATTTTTGAGAGAAGTATCTATTTTATAATTTTCCTTCATTATAGATTTTAATTCTGCATATCCTTTTACTTTTTTTGATAGAACAATCTTATTTGGTCTAAAACTTTTTATATAAAATTGAATAATTAGAGATATAGGATCTATATCATCTTCTATTTTCTCAGAAAAATATATTAAATTACCACCAAGATATCTTCCATATCTAATGAAGCTTATAAAAATAGAAAAATAATTTTTTTCATTTATATAAATATAATCATAATTTGTATCTTGGCTGCTTATTTTTATTTCTTCTCTGATTATGTAGTTTAATGACTGAAGACTATCTCTAATTTCTGCTGCTTTTTCGTAATTTTGATTTTGACTAAAGTAAATCATTTGCTTTTCAAGTTTATCGAAAATCTTTTTCTGATTTCCTCTAAAAAACTTTACGGTGTCAACGACTTGACTGGAATATTCCTCTTTGGTCACTTTTTCTACACATGGTCCTGAGCATTGTTTTAAATCAAATAATAAACAGGGTCTTGATCTATTTTTAAATTCAGAATTGTTACAACTTCTTAATTTAAAAGATTTTTGCAATATCTTTATAACTTTATCTGTTTTAATTGCTGAGGTGAAAGGACCAAAAACTCTATCATCTTTGTGAAAATCATTTCTAAATCTTGTTAATCGAGGAAAATTATCATTAGTAATTTTTATAAGAGGAAATGTTTTATCATCTTTTAATCTAATATTATATTTTGGAGAAAATTTTTTGATTAAAAGAGCTTCTAGTAGTAAGGCATTTCTCTCAGATTCAGTTAGTTCAAAATCTATGTTTACAGTTTGGGACACCATTTTTTGGAGCCGGCGTGGTAATTTTGGTAAATTGCCATAATTAGACAACCTCCTTTTAATATTAATTGCTTTACCTATATATATGGGCACATCTTTTTTATTTTTAAAAAGATAAACCCCAGTGGTTTTAGGTGCCTCTTTTACCCTAGTTTTTAATATTTCTAATCCAAGCATTTGATACTTCTTGTAGATTATAGAAAGCAAAAAAAAAATATAGATGCTTTTAGTTTAAAAAATAAATATATTTCGGATATGATTATTGGTGTTCCAAAAGAAATCAAAAATAATGAGTTTAGAGTTGGTCTAACTCCCTCAAGTACAAAATCTTTGATTGATGAAAATCATTCTGTTTTAATAGAAAAAAATGCTGGAGTAGGCTCTGGTTTTGAAGATATTGACTATATTGAGGCCGGTGCTGAAATATGTAAAACTCCAGAAGATATTTTTAAAAAATCAAAACTGATAATTAAAGTTAAAGAACCTCAACTTATCGAGACAGAAAAGCTTAGATCTGATCAAATTATTTTTACTTATCTTCACTTAGCTTCTTCTAGAGATCTTACAAATCAACTTATTAAAAGTGGGTGTAGTGCAATTGCGTATGAAACTATTTCAAGTGAAAAAAATGACTTACCTCTTCTTACCCCTATGAGTGAGATTGCTGGCAGACTATCTGTTCAAGCAGGTGCCAAGTGTTTAGAAAGTCATGCAGGAGGCATTGGAGTATTATTAAGTGGTTCGAGCTATAGTGAACCTGCAAAAACTTTGATTATTGGTGGTGGTGTAGTTGGATACAATGCCGCCATTATTGCTCATGGAATGAAATCTGATATTACTATTTTAGAGAAATCATCAACTCGAATTGAATTTTTAAAAAAAGAATTTCCAAATTCAAATATATTGAATATTGATAACATTGAGATTGAAAAAATTTTACCTAAATTTGATCTTGTTATAGGTGCTGTGTTAATACCTGGAGCACAAGCTCCAAAAATTATTAAAAAAGATCATCTGAAATTAATGAAAAAACGCTCAGTCTTAGTTGATGTAGCAATTGATCAAGGAGGATGTTTTGAAACCAGCATGGCTACAACCCATCAAGATCCAACTTATAAGGTTGATGAAATAATTCATTATTGTGTTGCTAATATGCCAGGTGCTGTGCCTAGAACTTCAACAATTTCTCTAAATTCTGTAACTCTACCTTATATTATTAAGCTAGCTAACTTAGGGATTAAAGATTTTTGTTATAACTCAAACCATTATTTAAGAGGTTTGAACATACATCAGGGCAAACTTACTTATAAAGCAGTTGCAAATTTATTTGATATTCCCTACATAGATCCCCAAAAAATCTTTTGAATTCAAAATCAAAGGTTAAGCTAATATCCCCATATAAATTTTTAAATGAAAAATTTTATGATATTGCAGAACCAGCAAATTTCCCAGATACTAAAATAAGATACCAAAATAAAAGTTTTAATCAGTTTTCTCAATTAAGTGATAGAGAGTGGATAGAACTTTTTGGTAAATTTGAAAGTGACCTTCTCCCATCAAGAGTTAATTTAGCTATGAAATATCATGGTCATCAATTTAGAGTTTATAATCCTGATATTGGTGATGGTAGAGGTTTTACTTTTGCTCAATTCTACGATAAGGACAAATTATATGATTTAGGAACCAAAGGGAGTGGAAAAACAAAATATTCTCGCAACGGTGATGGAAGGTTAACGCTTAAAGGAGGTGTTAGAGAAGTACTTTGCTCTAGTTATTTAGATGCAATAGGCTTAGAAACCTCACAATCTATATCGCTTATTGAAACAGGAGAGAATTTATATCGAAATGATGAACTTTCACCAACTAGATCCTCTGTTTTAGTTAGAGCTTCTCATTCACACATACGGATTGGTAGTTTTCAATACCATGCATATCACCAAGATATCGATAGTTTAGAGCTTCTTATAAAAGCAACTGCCAAAAACTATTTTTTGCTTGATGATAAAATAAATACACATATTAATTTTTTTTCAAAAACCGTAGAAAATTGTGCAAGATTAGCTGCATCATACAATATATTTGGCTTTGTTCATGGTGTTCTAAATACAGATAATATTAATATAACAGGAGAGAGTTTTGATTATGGCCCTTTTAGGTTAATGGAAAAATATGACCCCAATAAAATTGCAGCTTATTTTGATCATTCAGGTCTATATAAATTTTCAAAACAAGTAGATGCTATTTTTTGGAATTTACAGCAGCTCGCATCTATCATGACCTTATTTTTAGATGAAAGTCTAATTATTGCAGAATTAAAAAAATTTCTAGATAGCTACAATAGACAAGTAATGAAATTATTTTTTAAAAGATTATCACTTAACCCAAGTAATATTAAAGTCAACAATCAAAATCTTTTGAATGACTTTTATAGAATTCTAATTGACAGTCCTTTTTTGTATGAGGAGGTTTATAATGATTTGAGAGGAGGAAGGGAGAGGATAAATAGTCAGCCTGAATTAAAGAAAAAATATTCAAAATTTGATCTTGATAAAATCTTTAATCATCACGAAGCTATAAATATCAGTGATGTGAAATCATTAATTGAAGTACCAAGAGAAACTTTACTTTATGATGAAATTGAAAATATTTGGAATGATATCGATAAAAATGATGACTGGTCATTGTTTAATAAGAAAATCAATAGTATAAATATATTTAAACAAGCGAACTTAAATCATGGATTGGGATAAATTAAAAATTTTTCATAACGTAGCACTCGACTTAAATATTTCAGAGGCTGCACATAAAATGAACATTAGCCACTCATCGATAAGTAGACAGGTAAGTGCTCTTGAGAGGGAACTAAAAGTTTCTTTATTCAAAAGACACGCGAGAGGCCTTACTCTTACAGAACAAGGTAATATTTTGTTTAAAACTGCACATGATATTTTTGGAAAAATAGCTCTTACAGAAGCTCAATTAACAGACTCTAAAGAAAAACCAACTGGTCCTTTGACAATTGCTGCCACTGTGGCCTTTGGCACTACATGGTTAGCGCCTAGAATAGAAAAATTTGCTAATGCATATCCAAATATAGATATTTCAATAGTAATTGAGAATAAATATACAGACCTCTCCCAAGGAGAAGCAGACGTAGCCCTGCGTTTAAGAGAGCCTACTCAAATGGATTTGATAAGATTTCCTTTATACGAATTTGAATTCAAAATTTATTCTTCTCCAGAATATATTGAAAAATTTGGAATACCTAAGGATGTTAGCGAACTTTCAAAGCATAAGATTGTTGCATTTGGACATAATGTAGAACCTTCAATACCCGATGTTAATTGTATTTTAGACTTAATTCCCAAAAATAAAAAATTTAAAGCACTATATATTTCAAATATGTACGGTGTCATGAGGGCAATAGGTGGTGGAGCTGGAATAGGAGCATTACCTGAATATATGAAGAGCTCAAAAAATAATTTAGTGCCCATTCTTCCTAAGGCCAAAACGCCTAAAGCAGTTATATATTTTACCTATCCCTCAGAGTTGAAGGGATCAAAAAAAATTGCCGCCTTAAGAGATTTCCTAGTTAGAGAAGCAAATAAAGAGAAAAAAACTTAATCTTTTTTAATGAATTTTTTGTTGCAATAATTACATACAACTTCTTGTTTTTTATCCATTTTAAAATAGACAGCTGGATGACCTAGATCCCCATCTCCTCCATCACACATAACCTTATCAGTGGACAGAGGTACATACTCAATTTGCAAAGTACTTACTAGTTTTTGGCTCATAAAGAAACTAATTCTGTTATAAGGTTAGTATATTTTTTGGGATCATCGAGGTTTTCCCCTTCCATTAATTTCGCATGATCATAAAGAATTTCACTAAATTTATCTTTTTGTTCTTTATTAAGGGATTGAACTTTTAAAACCAAACTATGATCTGTATTAATTTCCAAAATCCTTTTTTCATCATTAGTAGTTTGATTATTTGCAGCCATCAGTTTTTTTAAATGCATATCCATGTCATTTTCATCTGCAACTAGACAAGACGCACTCTTAGTGAGTCTTTTTGAAATTTTTACATCTTTAACTTTATCTTTTAAGTGATCTTTCAAATATTTTATAAAATCTGATACCTCTTTGGACTCTTTGGTATCTTTTTCATTTTTGGGGTTTTCTCCAATATCAATTTCACCTTTGGTAATTGAGGTAAATTCATAATCTTTAAACTTCATTTTCATTGGCATCCAAAATTCATCAACTGGATCAGTAACTAACAAGACATTTATTTTTTTATTCTTGAATAGTTCCATTTGCGGACTATTCATTAGGTTCTCTCTATTCTCACCAGAAATATAATAGATTTTCTTATTATCGTTTGAGTATTTTGTTACATAATCGTCAAGAGTAATCATTTCATTGTTTTCTGAACAATTAAACACGGTGAAATTAAATATTTTATCGTGAAAGTCATTAAACTCATAAAGACCCTCTTTGATAACAGGCCCAAAATTTTTCCAAAATTCTTCAAATTCGATTTTATTTTTCTTTTTTAAGTCGGATATTTCTTTCAATACTCTTTTAGTTAAAGCACTAGAAATCTTATTTATAACTGCATTATTTTGAAGAATTTCTCTAGAGATATTTAAGCTTAAATCTTCTGTGTCTACAACTCCTGGAATAAATCTTAGCCAGGCAGGAATTAAAGTATCCAATTTATCAGAAATGAATACTTTATTGACATAGAGTTTAAGATTATTTTTTCTATCGGGATGATAAAGATCTTGAGGTTGAGACTTTGGTAAAAAAAGAAGTGAAGTGTAGTTGACAACACCTTCTGCCTTAAAATGAATTGTTTTTAAAGGTTCATCATAAAAGGATGATGTTTGATTGTAAAAATTTTTATAGTCCTCATCTTTTATTTTTGATTTTTCTTTAAGCCATATAGCTTCAGCTGAATTAACTTGAATTTCTTTTTCTTCTTTATCCTTTTTTTCTTTTTTATCATCTTCAGAACTAACAAAAATTGGAAAAGGAACAAAGTCAGAATATTTTTTTACTATTTCTTCAATTTTATATTTACTTAGAAACTCATTTTCATCTTTTTTCACTGAAAGTGTTATTTCAGTACCCACTTTGCTGTATTCAGTTTTTTCAATTGAAAAAGTACCTTTGCCATCTGAGGTCCATAAGAAAGAAATCTCAGAGTCATACTTTTTTGATCTTACTACAACTTGATCTGAGACCATAAAAGATGAATAGAAACCAACTCCAAATTTTCCAATTTGATTAATATCTCCTTTTTTATCACCCATCTTTTTAATAAAATCTTCTGTACCAGACTTAGCAATTGTTCCAAGATTTGATTGCATATCTTGTTCATTCATTCCAATACCATTATCTGTGATTGTAATTGTTTTATTTTTTTCATGGATATGAATGCGAATCTCAAATTGATTAGTTTTATTTAAACTTGAGTCTGTTTGACTTACATAGCGCAATTTCTCACATGCATCAGAAGAATTAGATATCAATTCTCTGAGAAAAATCTCTTTTTCTGTGTAAAGAGAGTTAGCAACGATATCTAGAAGTTTTGATACCTCTGTTTCAAATTTTACTGTTTTCTTTTCCGCTTGTTGTTTAGTCATTTTTTTTTAATATCCTTTATAAGCCATGTTTACTAATGATAATACTGAGTGTTCTACAAAAATCTCAATCATTTCCCAAAATAAATATGATGATTGGCTATCAAAGCAACCATCATTCATTAAAAATTGGTGTATTTCTAATAATTTCAAGGGTGAAAATCCAAAAATTTTAAAAATTCCTTATCCTGATGGACGTTTGAAAGAAGTTGTCATAGGCGAGGGTACGGATAAAGATTTATCAGGTGTAAGCCAATATGCATCCCTAAATGAGGGTAATTATTATATTTTTTCAAAATTTGCTCTTTCTTCTGATTTTGATATTCAAAAAGCTTGGTCATGGGGAAACTATAAGTTTCAGTCATTACCAAAAAAAAACTTTCTTTATGTAAAAAACAAAGATGATATTGAATTTTTAAATTTTTATTCAGAAACACTCAATTTTTCAAGAAATTTGATAAACTCTCCTGCGAATGAAATCAATCCAATTTCATTTTATAAAAAGATTAAAAATAGTAATCTTTTCTCTAATTTTAAATTTAATAATTACACACCACCAGAATTTAAGTTAAATTTTCCTTTAACTTATGCTGTTGGTAAGTCATCAAACTCTCAACCCCATGCAATCCACTTATCAAATAAAAAAATTTTAAAAAAAGACAAACCTTTAATCATTATAGGCAAAGGAGTCACTTTTGATACAGGGGGCGTCAATATCAAACCAGGAAATTCTATGAGAAATATGAAAAAAGATATGGGTGGTTCTGCTATTGCAATTTCTCTGTTTTTACTAGCTAACTATTTATTGAAAAAAACTAAAATAGTACTAATTATTCCTTTAGCTGAAAATTCAATTTCCTCTAAAGCAATGAGACCGGGAGATATATATTCCTCCTATTCTGGAAAAAAAGTTGAAATATCTCATACTGATGCTGAAGGAAGATTGCTTCTCGCTGACGCGATTGAGTTAGCTTGTAAATATAATCCTAAATTAATCCTTGATTTCGCTACACTCACTGGTGCTGCTCGAGTTGCTTTAGGTGAAGACTTACCTGCATACTTTACAAACGATGAAGGTATTGCTAATAAAATTGAAAAATTAAATAAGAATGATACCCGTTGCTGGAGATTGCCATTATACAAATCGTACAAAAATAAATTGCATTCAGATGTTGCTAATATTTGTAATGCATCTTTAGATGGTATGGCAGGTGCAATAACAGCAGCCTTATTTTTAGAGGAATTTTTAAAACCTTTAAATACTCCATGGGTTCACGTTGACACCTTTGCTTGGTCAAATGGTTCATTTTTATCAACCAAAGGTGCCGCTCTTCAAGGATTAGATATAATGATAGAATTTCTTAAAAATAATTATCAATGATTAAATATATTTTAATCATTTGTTTGTTTTTTATAGGATGTGTTACTGATCGTTCTTTTAATACTTCAAACATATGTGATATTTTTAAAACTAATCCAAAGTGGAAATCTTTCACTGAAGACACTAAAGAAAAATGGGGTGTTCCTGTGAGCTTGCAATTAAGTTTTATGAAACAAGAATCTTCTTTCAGCAGGACCGCTAGACCACCAAGAAAAAAAGTTTTAGGTTTTATACCTGGCCTAAGAGCATCTAGTGCTTATGGATATAGCCAAGCATTGGATGGTACTTGGAAAGAATACAAACAATCAACAGGAAATTTAGATGCCGACAGAAAAGATTTTAAAGATGCTAGTGATTTTATTGGATGGTACGTAGATGGTTCATATCGATTATTAAAATTAAGCAAAAATGATGTTTACAACCATTACCTAGCTTACCACGAGGGAAGAGGGGGCTTTCAAAAAAAGTCTTATAACAAAAAAAAATGGCTTTTAGATGTTGCTAAAAAAGTAGAACGTCAAGCCAAGGAATATTCTAATCAAATACAAAAATGTAATTTTCATAAAAATAGTGTGTTTTAATTGTTACAAAAATCGGATCTCATAAACTATTTTCAATCAAGTTTTACTAAGCCTGAATTTAAAGGCATTGGCACAGAACATGAAAAATTTATTTTTCACTGTAAAAACAAAAAAAGGCTTGAATTTGAGGGCGATATAAGTATTCAAGATTTGTTTCAATTTTTAATAAGTAAAGGTTGGCAAAATAATGAATATAACTCTTCAAATCAGTTAATCTCACTAAATAAGAATGGAGCTAGTGTAACTTTAGAGCCAGGTTGTCAGCTGGAACTATCAGGAAAAATTTTAAAAAATGTTCATCAAACTTGTACGGAGAGTTATGAGCATTTAAATGAATTACAAGAATATGCAGAACAAAAAAATCTTTGTATAATTGGACTTGGATTTGATCCTATTTCTAAATTAGAAGATATCAAATTTATTCCTAAAGATAGATACAACATTATGAAAAATTATATGCCAAAAGTAGGTAATCGAGGATTAGATATGATGACGAGGACATGTACTGTACAAGCAAACTTCGATTATTTTAGTGAGTCAGATTTAATTAAAAAATTTGTTGTAGCAAATAGAATTCAACCAATAGTTATGGCTTTATTTTGTAATTCACCTTTTCGTGAGTCTAAACTTAATAATTTTAAAAGTAATAGATTATTAACATGGCAAGATACTGATCAAGAAAGGTGTGGTATTAAAAAAAAATTTCTAAGTAAAAATTTTACATTAGAAGAATATATTCATTACGTTTTAAATGTTAAAAATTATTTTTTAAAAATTAATGGGAAACATATTGATACAACTCCGTATTCATTTCTCCAATTATTAGAAAAAACAACAAATGATAAGATAATTCAAGAATATAATTTGACAATTTCAGACTGGATAAATCATCTTTCTACAATATTTACAGAAGTTCGATTAAAATCGTATATGGAAGTAAGAGGCGCGGATGCAGGTAAATGGGATATGATATGTGCTCTTCCTGCTTTTTGGACCGGAATTCTATACGATGAAGAAATTTTAAATGATTTATGGGAAGAAACTGAAAACTGGTCTCAAGAAGGTATTTTAGAACTGTACCAAGAAGTTCCCAACAAAGGTTTACAATCAAATCTTATGGGAAAAAATTTATCTGAAATAGGTACTTGGCTATTAAATATTTCAAAACAAGGATTGAATAAGAGGGGGTATTTAAATTCAGATGGCCAAGATGAAAGTATTCATCTTGAAAAATTACAAAATATAATAAAAGAACAAAAAACACCTGCCGATGTTCTTATAGAGGAATTCAATAAGACCGGAGAAATAAACTCTATACTCAATCAAAGGTACTATTGATTATGACAAATTTTTTATTCCAAATGGATGATCCCAAAAAGAT
>CABWYP010000012.1 GCA_902509695.1 uncultured Alphaproteobacteria bacterium
TTTCGATAAAAGAAAAGCACTATACAACCAAGCAGTAAAAAAACTTGAGCCCCGTGAATTAGAAATTTTGACTGCTAGAAGGTTAGAAGAAGATACTAAAACACTCGAGGATTTGAGTCAAAAATATTCAATAAGTCGAGAAAGAGTTAGACAAATAGAAAATAAAGCTATTAAAAAACTACAAGAAGAAATAAAGTTGATTTCAGAAACTAAGTTGTTAACTAAAGATTAGTTATCTTAAAATTGTCTGATTTCTCTCTGGACCTAAAGAAACAATACTAATAGGTATATTCAAATATTCTTCAATATAACTTATATAATTTTTTAAATTTTCAGGAAAAGAGTCGTATTTTTTTATTCCCTCTATTTCTCCCCAGCCAGGAAAGCTATCAAAATCAGAGCTATCTAACTTACAATTATCTAGATAAAAACTATCGTTGAAATTTATTTCATGATGATATTTTCCTTGATAGCTCTTACAAATTTTAATTTTATCTAAATCATTCAATACATCAACTTTTGTTATACAAAGTTCTTTAACACCATTTATCTCGCAACTATATTTCAAAGATACCAAATCTAACCAGCCACACCGTCTTTTTCTTTTAGTGACGGTGCCAAATTCTACACCTTTATCCGCAATATAATCACCTGTATCATCAAATAATTCAGAGGGAAATGGGCCATTGCCTACCCTTGTTGCATAAGCTTTAAAAATACCAATGGTTTCATAATTTACCTGTAGCCCTGATCCAATTAATATATTTGATGAAATTGTATTTGAAGATGTAACAAAAGGATACGAACCATGATCTAAATCTAGCAAAGCACCCTGGGCTCCCTCAAACAAAATTTTTTTATTGTGAAAATTTTTTTTAATAAGATTATTATCTACGATTAATTTTTTTATCTCATTATAAAAATTATTAAGTAATTGTAAATTTTCTTCAATGTTTATAATTTTTTTATTGAAGGTTGAAAGTATAGGATCATAAAACTTTTTTATCGTAAGTAATTTTTCTTTTAATAAAGAATGATTATTCAAATCGTAAAGTTTTATACTCTTTCTACCCACCTTATCTTGATAGGCAGGCCCAATACCTTTTGCAGTTGTTCCTATTTTGTTTTCACCGCTTAATATGGACTCATTTATTCCGTCAAGTTGTTTATGATAGTTAAGTATGAGTGGAATATTAGAAGAGAGAAAAATTTTTGGATCTATGATTTTTTCACATATTTTTTTATATTCATTCAAAAAATGTTCAGGATCTAGAACTATACCTTGACCAAGAAAACATACTTTACCACGAATGACACCAGAAGGTATTAAATTAAGTTTATAAGTCGTATCTTCAACAATTACTGTATGGCCAGCATTATTTCCACCTTGATACCTTGTGACTAAATCAAATTTTTCGGATAGATAATCAACTATCTTACCTTTTCCTTCATCACCCCATTGTAATCCTATTACTGCTTTATTAGTCATATTAAATCAGCTAAATAATCAACATTGCAAGAAAAGCCAAAACCTTCAATTTCTTTTTTATTTTTATGATATCGATAACCGCCACCTTGAGCTAAGATTTTTTTTGATTTAGTTGAATAAACGTAAAAGAAAATATCTTGATGATAGTCTTTTGAAAAAAAATTTTTTTCTAAATTCAAACTAAAGGGTGTTTTAACAATTTCTTTAAAGCTTTTAACATACTTATTAATATTATTTTTGTATGATTTTTGATCTAGTAAGAAATTTTTATTATTTTGAATTTGAGGATCAGTGAATACAAAAATAAAATTTTTTTTTAAAATTTTTGATAATATTTTATCTAAGATTTTTATAACATCACAAAAAGATTGTTTTTTTGGGCTATTAATTATTTCAACTCCATGTTGTCGATATTGTTTTAATTGACTGTTAACTAGATCTTTTTTAAAAATATCCCCCATGTAATAAAGATAATGTGGAGAGTTGTAGTCATGAGTAAGAACAGTATTTATAACTTGTCCTGTGATATCTGATCTAAGGGAAATATCTGTAGATAACTTTAAAGTTTTATTTTCAACAGTAGATGTAAAAATTCGAGAAAAATTCTTATTTTTAGATAAAATTGATGTAAAGTTATTATCTAAGGACTCATATTTAAGTGCTGTTTGTGAATATTTAGTATCAAAAGAGTTAACAAGCATCAGATATTATTGTCTTTATATTTTTTTTTAATTTGTTTAAGTCATTTACTTTTATATTTCTTTTGTAATATTGCAAGTTTACTCTTAATAGCGGCTCTGTGCCTGAAGGTCTGATATTAAAGAAAAGATTTTTATTTTTTAGAAGGTTATTTAATTTACGATAAATCAATTCTTCATTTTGATAAAATTTTTCTTTATCTATCTTTTGATTTATTTCCACAGTATTTAACAAAGTTATGCCCTTTTTTAATTGTGAGAGTGATTTGCCCTCTTTTAATATTATAGAAAGGACTCGAATAGCTGTAGTCATACCATCACCAATTAAAAGATCATCTTTGAAAATAAAATGGCCTGAGGGCTCGCCACCAAACAAATGGTTATTTTTTTTAATCTCTTTTAAAATATTCTTATCTCCAACCTTAACTCTCAACAATTTTAATCCCAAAGCTTTAAGCGATATATCTAGACCAAAATTAGCAATTTCGTTTGTAACAATTTTAGAGCCTTTTTTAAGAAAATTGTTTTTTAGATAATAACTAGCAAGTATAAATATTAACTCTTCGCCTTTTAATTCCTCACCGGAATCATCAATTAAAACAACCCTGTCGCCATCACCATCAAGACATATCCCAATATCGGCTTTTTTTTTCTTTACTAATTTTGATGCCTTGTTCGGAAATAATGATCCACATTTATCATTTATATTTATGCCGGATGGTTTATCAGCAATAGTGTGTAAGTTTACACCCATTTCAAATAAAACCTCAGGGGCAACTTTATATGCTGCACCATTTGCACAGTCTAAAATTACTTTAATTTTACTATAATCCAGATCTCTATCTGTGCTTCTCTTAAGAGCCTCTGAGTATCTGCCTATTGCATCTTTCAATCTAACAGCTTTACCATAATTTGAATGCTTAATTTTAAAGTTATCAAAATCATAGTTGAAAAAGTATTCTTCAATCATTTTTTCTTCTTCGGGTGATATTTTCAAACCCTGATTGGAAAAAAATTTTAATCCATTGTCAAAAAATGGATTATGAGATGCTGTGACCATAACAGAAAAATCTGCTCTTAGAGATTTGCTTAATAATGTTAAGGCTGGTGTAGGCAATGGGCCAACTAATACAACATTGATGCCCATGGAAATAAAACCAGCTGTAAGTGCTGGCTCATAGATGTAACCAGATAGTCGTGTGTCTTTGTTTATAACAACCCTAGAAATAGAATTCTTTTTTTTTAGCACCAATGAAGAAGCTTTTGCTAATTTTAGTATATTCTCAGGAGTTAAAGGGTATTTACCTGCTTCGCCTCTAATGCCATCCGTTCCAAATAATCTCATTAGAAATATTTAATATTAGATATAGAGTTAATTTGGAAGAGGAAAGTTTTGATCTTTTGTAAAAGAAGGTAAAGGACCTTTATTAGATGACTTTTTAGTGGTATCAGTAGAATTATCAGAGTCATCAGTGAGGTCATCATCTCTTTTTGGTTTGATTCCCTTAAGGAGATTTTTAATTTCTTCACCCGTTAAAGTCTCATACTCAAGCAAGCCCTTAGCTATGGTGTGAAGATCATTAATATTTTGTGTTAAAATATCTCTAGCTTTACTCTCAGCTTCTTGAACTAGTCTTATTACCTCTTGATCAATTATTCTGGCTGTTTCTTCAGATATATTTTTAGATTGAGTAACTGAGTGACCAAGGAAAACTTCCTCTTGATTACCTGTATATCTAACCCTACCTAATTTTTCACTGTATCCCATTTGAGTTACCATTGCTCTAGCAAGGTTAGTGACTTGTTGGATATCTCCAGCTGCACCAGAACCAATCTTTTCTGGGCCAAATATTAGCTCTTCAGCTATTCTTGCTGCGACTGTTACAACTAACTTATCAAGGTACTCGTCTTTTCTATGTATAACTTTATCTTGTTCTGGAACACTCATAACAAATCCTAAAGCTCTACCGGTAGGTATTATTGAGGATTTGTAAATTGGATCAGCATGCTTGCAATGCAAGTTAGCTAAAGCATGACCTGCCTCATGATAAGCAATAACTTCCTTTTCAGAGTCAGAGATAATTTTAGATTTATTTTGAGTACCAAGCATGACTTTATCTTTTGCATCCTCAAAATCATCCATAGTTACAATTTTCTTATTTTTTCTGGCTGCGATTAGAGCCGCTTCATTTACTATATTAGCTAAATCAGCACCAGAAAATCCTGGAGTGGATCTAGCAATAGAAATAGTTTTCACTGATTTATCCATTTTAATTTTTTTGGTATGAACTTTTAGAATCTTGTCTCTTCCAATAATATCAGGAGCTGGTACAACGACTTGTCTGTCAAACCTACCAGGTCTAAGAAGGGCAGGATCCAGGACATCTGGTCTATTGGTTGCTGCAACTATTATTACTCCTTCATTGGCCTCAAAACCATCCATTTCAACTAATAGTTGATTTAGAGTTTGTTCTCTTTCATCGTTACCACCACCAAGGCCTGCACCACGGTGTCTTCCAACTGCATCTATTTCATCAATAAAAATTATACAAGGAGCATTTTTCTTTCCTTGCTCAAACATATCTCTTACACGACTAGCACCGACTCCCACAAACATTTCAACAAAGTCTGAACCTGATATCGAAAAGAATGGAACTCCCGCTTCACCTGCTATTGCTCTAGCAAGAAGTGTTTTACCTGTTCCAGGAGGTCCAACAAGAAGAGCACCCTTGGGTATTTTTGCACCTAGTCTTTGAAATTTATGTGGATCTTTTAAAAAAGAAACAACTTCTTCTAGTTCTTGTTTTGCCTCATCAATTCCTGCTACGTCGTTGAATGTAACTCTTTGTTTATTTTCATTTAGTAATTTTGCTTTTGATCTACCAAAACCTAAAGCGCCGCCTCCTTTACCAGATTGCATTTGACGCATGAAAAATATCCAAACACCTATTAAAAGAAGCATAGGAAACCATGAAACGAATATGCTTAGAAGAGGATGCATACCTGATTGTTCAGGTTTTGCGTTTATAGCTACGTCATTATTACTAAGTGTTTCGATAAGATTTGGGTCTCTTGGTGCATAAGTAGAAAATTCAATACCATCTATCGTTTGCCCATAAATATTATTACCTTGTATCTCAACTGACCTGATTTCACCATTTTCAGCCTTATCTAAAAGAGTTGAATAGGTATATGTTATAGAGGAATAATTACTCTGAGAATTCTTGAATACGTTAAAAAGCCCCAATAGAATTAAACTTATTATTACCCATACGAATATGTTTTTAGAGAAATTTTTCATAATTTTTGGTTCATACTATATATAGTCAACTTTATCTACGTTTAAAGTACTAGATAAGATTTAAACATATTTTATCCCTATAACTAGTTATTTTTCCCCCAAATACAGATCTTTGTTTGTTGATATTCTTGGGATTTCTTAAAAATTCAATAATAATAACTGAACTATCCTTTCTAATTGGCTTTTTAAATACATGTCTTAGGTTGTAATAAAATGATTGAATCACGGAAAGTTTCAATGACTCAGTTAAATTGTTGAATTCTTTATAGTTTATCTCATAATTTTGATCATTGATTTTTTTGAAGAACATATTTTGCAAATAAAGAACATTTTTTATATTTACGTAATTTTTTATTTTTTTTTTCAAAACTTGAGAATTTTCTTTTAAATTTATGAACTTTCTAATTTTATTTCTAGTAAATTCTAACTCTGAATTTGTTCTGTCCTCACTCCAAAAAATTTTATTTTTTATAGCATAATTATATATTTGTTTTTTTGTATGAATTATTAAAGGGCGATGAAAATTCAAACTATTTATTTTTTTACTAAAAATTGATGTTAGACCATTGATATTTGATTGTTGCAAGTCTCTTAAGAAAAAGGTTTCAGCCAAGTCATCCAAATGATGGCCTAAAAAAATATCACAGATATCATTTTTTTGAGATATTGATTTAATAAAACTGTGTCTTATATTTCTAGAGGTATTTTGAAAATTTTTTTTCGATAATTTTACATCTAGTTTAATTAAAAAATATTGTGATTTCTCAATTTTATAATTTTTAATAAATTTTTTAATTTCAAATTTTCCCTCTGGTCTTTTTTGATGATCAAAAAAAAGGTAATGAATATTTTTACTTTTAAAATATTTAGATTTTAAAATTAAATCAAATAATACAGTGCTATCTACGCCACATGATAGGGAAATTAATATTTTTTCTTTTCCAGAAAAATTTTTAACAAGATATGAATTAAAAGTTTTTTGATTAAGATAATTTTTGTTAATCAATTATGAGTCCGCAATCCCTCTCGTTTTGAAGGTTTTTGGCATCTTCTATAATTATAGCTTTGTCTAGATATAAATTTGAGAAGATTATATCTTCCATTATTAAACAACCATTTTCTTGATCTCCAATACTGAATAAAGATTTTCCTAGCCAAAAATAACTTTCAGATCTAAATTTAGGAGTCTCCGATAGATCTCTGTGTCTTATCCCGAAATATTTTACAGATTCAATAATTTGACCCTCAATAAAATATGTTCTTCCTAGTAAATAGTAGGCTTCAGCTAAAATATCTAAGTCTTTAGGTTCAGAATTAACAACAAGTAATAAACTTTCAATAGCTTTTTGGTTTTCAAGACTAGCTAAATTTTGTTTAGCCAATTGCATTTGTTTTAAAATATCAATAACTGGTTTATTTAACTCTATTTCTTTTTCTTTAATTAATAAATCTAGGTCATTAAGAGTAGTTTGACCTTCCTCAGAAGGTTCTGATGGAATGATATTTTTCTCTTCTAAATCAGAAATAGAGAGTTCCCCTAATAATTTAGAGGAGCTAGCTTCGTCTTTATTAGTTTCATCTTGATTTTCTGTAGAAATTTCTTCACCAACTTTATTATCCAAATCATTTAGTGCCAATTGGCCAATTATTTGTTTGTCATTATTTTTTTCTGATACTATCTTTGATGTACTCTCATCAATATTTAATTCTTTTGTTGAGTCAATACGATTGGTGGTATCAAAATTTGGAGAGGTATATAACAGATAGAGATTACTTATGTCATCTTTCATATCTTTCATTTGAACTTCAAAAGAAGTCAATTTATTTATAATATCTTCAAGAGATTGATTTATAACTTCTAAATCAAAATTTTCATTTTGTTGGTTAGTTACCTCATTACTATTTTTGTATACGAATTTCTGAAGATCAATAATATCTTTTTTGATCCTATCTAATTCAACTTCAACTTGGTTATGATTTTGAGAGTAAGAAAATGAGTATATAGAGGTGAATATGAAAACCAGATAAAAGGTTAGTCTACTCATCGAGGATTTGGGTGCTCATAAGAATACAAGCACCCGAAATATAAATTTAATTTGTAACTATTGTAACGCCACGTCTATTTTGACTGTAGGCAGTTTCATCAGAACCAATTACTTCGGGTCTTTCTTTACCCCAACTTACATAATCCATTCTATTGGTATCTACTCCAGCTTGGGCTAAATAGCTGTAGACAGCAAAAGCTCTTTTATCGCCTAAGGCTAGGTTATACTCCCTTGTACCTCTTTCATCTGCGTGACCTTCAATAGTGATATCAGTATCAGTGTATTGAAGTAGCCATGCAGCTTGAGCATCCAAAGTTGCTTGCGCATCAACAGTAAGTTCTGAACTATCAAACTCGAAGAATACTCTGTCTCCAACATTAACAATTAGGTCCTCTTGAGTACCAACTGTAATACTCCCGTCTGAGGAAGAGCTTGACGCTGAAGAAGCAGCATCTGAGTCACCACCTTGTTCAGTTTTAGTAGCTGCACATGAGGCTAAAAAGAAGCCAGCAGCTATGAGTAAAAGTAATTTTTTTAACATAATTATCTCCGCGAAATATATTTGTAACTTTATTTGACTTAAATAAACACTGAATTTCTGTTAAATCAAGTCAATAATTCTCAAATTAATATTGATTTATGGTAATTTAATTTAAAAAAACAAAAAAAACTACAATAAAGGGGACCAAGCTGGGTCACTTCCATCTCTTGGAGTAGGTATGATTCTTTCGTTATATCCAGTAATATCTATGAAATGTATTGTCGTTTCTCCCCCAGTACCATCAAGATTTGATCTCTTTTGTCTATGAAAAATTAAATATCTACCATTTGGCGACCATGCTGGAGATTCTAGTGAAAAATCTTTTACGATTACTCTTTCGTTATCACCGTTTATATCCATCACACCAATATGAAAATTACCTTGGGTCAACTTAGTGAAGGCAATCAAATCCCCCCTTGGAGACCAAACAGGATTTCCATAAACACCTCTTCCCTTGGAAATTCTTTTGATATTTTTTCCATCTTTGTCCATTATAAAAAGTTGAGGGCTTCCTCCTCTGTCAGAGTTAAAAACAATTTTACTACCATCTGGAGAAAAAGAGGGAGAGGTATCAATTCCCGAGTCATTAGTTAGCCTTAGGAGAGACCTAGTGTTTAAATCCATTAAATAAATTTCAGAATTTGCTGTGTTAGGATCTGAAAAAGACATAACTACACTTTGGCTATCTGGAGAAAATCTAGGAGCAAATGTCATTCCAGGAAAATCACCAACTATTTCTCTCTCTCCTGTTAACAAATTATATATATACACACGAGGAAGGTTTTTTTTATACTCCATATAAGTTATCGTTTGATTATTAGGAGCAAACCTGGGTGTAAGAACAAGATTTTTTCCATCAGTTAAAAATTGGTGGCTATCTATGTGTCCATCCTGATCCATAATAGCTAATCTTTTAATTCTCTGATCTAGTGGACCGACTTCTGATACATAAACTATTCTTGTATCAAAATATCCAGTTTCTCCTGTAATTCTCTCATAAACTATATCGCTTACAGTGTGTCCTACTCTTCTTACTAAATCTTCATCTGGTATTGTTAATTGTAATTTCTCAATTTCAGTGCCGTTAAAGACATCGTACAATCGCATCCTTAATCTGATACCACTGTCAGACTTGTTGACATCTGCGCTAAGAAGAAATTGTGCTTTAATTAATTTCCAGTCCTCAAATCTTGGAACTTTTTCAACTAGATTATCCGACTGGATATATAAGTCTTCATTGACAGTGTAAAATAAACCAGAATTTGTTAAATTATTTGAAATAATATTTCTAATTGTATTGCCGTATCTAGCAGTATCTGCATCTGCTCCAAATATTTGAGTAATAGCAATTGGAGTGGGTTCAACTTGACCTTGAGAAATCGTTACATCTAATGCCGCGAAGGATTTGAAGGTGAAAATTAAAAAGAGTAATAAAAATTTAATCATTGTAAATTTCTATCATATTTTTAGTTAACTATATCAATTTTTCTTAATCAAACATCCAACTAAAGTCAAAAGTAAAGTTAATTTCTTTCCATTGCTCAAATTTATCTAAAGGCAAAAGTAAAGGACTACAATCAGGATTATTAACTGCCCTCATTGCAGCTTCTGCAGCAGTTCTAAATGAAGGATCGATCAATCGTTCTTGATTTACAACTTTAGAATTTTTAACAGTTCTGTCGGGATTTACTTCAATGTAAATGACAGGTTTAATTTCTTTCAAATTTGCAACTCCAACATTTAAGTTAAGACAAGAATGAAGCTGTTGTCTTAATAAATCAATCTCAGAGATAGTCATTGATGGTCCAACTTTTTCTGTAAAAACCTCTTCCTGTTTTTCCTCTATTTCTTCTTGTTCTTTTTTAAATTCTTGATCTTTGTTTTCTAAATCTTTTAAAACAGTACTTACATTAAAAGTTTTTTTATTAGGTTTTTTTTTAACAACAATTTCTAAATTCTCAAAAGGAATTTCAATTTCTTTGGGTGTTGGTTTTTGTTTAAGCTCAATTTCAAAGTCATTTTCAACTAGTGGTGGTAGCTCCTCTTCAGGTTCTATTTGTTTTTCCTTAATTTCTTCCTCAATTACAAATTCATTTGCGTCATCAGCACTCTTGTCAACTAGGACTTCCTCAATCTCTTTTATGATTTCAGATTTAGTTTCCTCAGAAGTAATTTTGGGGAGTTCTTCAGGAGATATATCAGGGGTAATTTCTTCTACAATAGCCTCAGAAGTGTTATTCTGATCTTTTGGTTCTAATGCCTCAACAACTTCCTCCTGCATTGTTGGGATAATTTCATTAATCTCTTCAGTAAATTGAGGAGCCGCTGTTTCTTCCTCTACAATAAACATCTCTACTGGTAAAATCATTGGAATATCACTTATTTCTTTTTGAAATGTAAAATTGATCATGGGGATTAAAATTAATAAGTGAATTAAAAAAGATATGAGTTGAAAAAAAGAGTCATTTTTTTTGTAACTAATATTCTCAATTTTATAAATAATTTTTCTTAAAGGATTAAAAATAGAAATAGTACTCAATTAACTAGGTTTTTTAGTAACAAGTGCAATTTTTAGGAAACCTGAAGTATTTAATGCACCTAATACTTTCATTACTTCTCCATAATTAATAGAAGTGTCTGCCCTTAAAAAAATTCTTATATCTGTATTTGAACCTGCAATAATTTTTACTTTTGATATTAAATCATCAAAAGAAATTTGTTCCTCTCCAAGATAAATTTCATTTTCTTCATTAATAGAAATTTCCAATGGTTCTTTTTGTGCATCTAGCGAATTAGCCTCTACCTTTGGTAAATTAACTGGTACACCCACTGTTAATAATGGTGCGGTAACCATGAAAACAATAAGTAATACAAGCATAACGTCAACCATTGGGGTTACATTAATATTAGAAACAGGACGATGTTTTTTTCTCATTTATTTTACTTGGCGTGAGATTATGTTTACCAAATCTTTTCCAAAACTTTCAGCTTCTGAAAGATAGTTATCAATTTTTGAAGTGATCATATTATAAAAAGCAGTAGAGGGTATTGCTACAAACAATCCTAAAGCAGTTACAAAGAGTGCTTCGGCTATTCCTGGAGCAACAACTGCTAAATTTGTATTCTGGGCAATAGCAATTGCCTGAAAACTATTCATTATTCCCCAAACAGTTCCAAACAAACCAATAAATGGAGCAACTGAGCCAGAAGACGCCAAAAATGATAAGCCCTTATTTAGATTCGAGTCTTCGTTTGCGATACTTAAATCGAGGGACGTATAAAGTCTTTGAATAAATGCAGAGTCTACTTTATTATTTTTTAATTGAGATTTTTCGTATTCATTCATTATATTTCTAAAAATATTAGAAAAGCTCTCTTGATCAAAATTATCTATCTCTTGATAAAGTTCATCTAACGAAACTCCTGACCAAAAATGATTTTCAAATTGCTTTGATATTTTATGCTGTTTATTGATTAAGAGAATTTTTTGAATGATAATTTTCCAAGATTGAATTGAAAAAATTACCAAAAGAATAATCACAAGCTTTACAACCCAATCTGATTTTAAAAACATTCCAAACATCGAGAAATCTACAGATCCCTCTATGGCAGCTAGATTTACAACTTCTTCCATATCTTAATCCTCTTCTGTTGTTTCAACTTTATTATAAATAGTTAGTTCGTCAGAAACTTTTTTAAAATCATCTGAATGTACCATTATCCAAAAACCAGGTCTATTTTTTTCACAAAGCGCTATTACTGGGGTTTTTTTTTCTTTATCTGCTAAAATTTTTGTATCATCCCACAATTTAACTGCTGAATGTTTGGCTCTTAATTTACACTCTATAAACAAGTTATCGTGAATAACATCGGAATGAGTAACTTTTGAATTTATACCACTAAGAGCATTCCTGACCCCTCCAAAAAATCTTGAAACAAGCCTTTCTCTATTTTTCCAAGCTTTATCAGGCATTGTCATTTTCTAATAATGAGTTGTCAAAATCTAAATTTGAAAAACAATTTTGAACATCATCATTATCCTCTAAATCATCATTTAATTTAATCAATCGGTTTAACTCATCTGTATTTTCTATCTTAACTGACATATTTGGTTTCCAAATTATTAGTGCACTTTCAACTTCTAAGCCTCTTTCTATAATGACTTTCTCTAATGAGATTAGAGACTCAAATTTACAATAAACATATGTAATATTATCTTCGATTGAGTAATCCTCTAAGCCATAATCAAGTAATTCTTCTAGTATTGTATCATTGATTTCACTTTTGACTTGTATTTCTCCAACTTTATCAAAATTAAAACTCACACTTCCAGTTTCACCTAAATTACCACCATTTTTTGAAAAAATAGATCTAATTTCAGATGCCGTTCTATTTTTATTATCTGTCAAAGCCTCTACAATGAATGCTGTTCCAAAGGGTCCATAGCCCTCGTACCTTACTTCAGTATATTCTGTGGTATCAGAGTTATTTTTATTAATTGCTCTATCAACATTATCTTTTGGCATGTTTACACTTCTAGCTTTACTAATAGCCAATCTTAATCTTGGATTCGACTCGATATCTGTGCCTGCAATTTTTACTGCAATTTGAATTTCTCTTCCAATTTTAGCAAATTGTTTTGCCCTTTTTTTATCTTGGGCCCCTTTTCGAAACTGAATATTTTTAAATTTTGAATGTCCTGCCATGTCTTAAGATATTAAATTACGATCTAAAACACCACCTATTTGAATTGATTGTATAGAGTTATTATTATCTTTATTTGTACTAATAATGGCACCAGATATAGTAGCCTCCCCCTCAGCGGGTTCCAACCTATGAGAAAGATTTCCTGTTCTCATTCTCTTAATGGCATTATCTTTCTTCATTCCGATAACAGAATTGTAATCACCTGTCATCCCTATATCTGTCTGAAAACAAGTTCCTTTGTCTAATACTCTTGCGTCCGATGTAGGTATATGAACATGAGTGCCGTATATTGCGGTAAACTTACCATCATAATTTTGAGCAATACCATTTTTTTCTGAAGTGACCTCTGCATGAACTTCCAAAAAAGAGTAATCAATTTCATGGTCATTAAGTAGAGAAAGTATTTTAGAGTCAATTAACTCAAAAGGGTTTTGTAATTGGAGATCTATGAATGTTTGACCATGAACTTGACATACTAAAATTCTTTTACCGTTAGCATGATTAAAAATTTTGAAGCCCTGCCCAGGTGAGTCCTGTTGGAAGTTTAATGGTCTTATAATATTATTCTGAGGATTATTTTCGATATAAGTAATAATATCATTTTTTTTCCAAGCATGATTACCAAGAGTAATAACGTCTACTCCCCAGCTGATCATTTCTTCGTAGATCTTACCAGTAATACCATAACCCCCAGCAGAATTTTCAGCATTTACAATTGTAAAATCAATTTCAAATTTATCTTTAATTTTTGGTAAATTGTTTTTTAAAGCTAAACGTCCTGACCTTCCAACTACATCACCTATTAATAAAAATTTCATATATTATAGGTTTTATTCTCTGTACAAATATAATCAACTTTTTCATCAAAATTTTCTTGAAATTGAAAAGTTGTTTTTTGAATTTCAAAAGCAGCAAGTATAGTTTTTATATTTTTTTTTTTACTTAGTTCTGAGATAGTTCGATCAAAAAAACCCCCGCCGTACCCAATTCTATATCCCTCAATATTAAAAGCAGAACAAGAGGCTATAATTATATCTGGATCGATAGACTCTTGACCAGTGGGCTCCATAATTCCACCAAATCCCTTGTTTAAATTAGGTGCCTCATAAGAAAAAGAGAAGTATTTCAAGGGTTCATTTTTAGAAACAACTCTAGGAAGTAAACATTTCAATCTTATTTGTTCTAATTTTTGTGCTAATTCCAAAACATTTACTTCATTTTTGAATGGGTAGAAAAGACCAATATATAATTTTTTTGATAAGCTGTTTAGTATATCTAATATTCTTGAATTAATTTGTAATGAAAAATTAGTAATTTCTTCAGTGTTCATTTTCAATCTAGAGTCCAAATGAAATTTACGAATTTCTTTTTTATTCAACTGAAATTTGTTCACTTAATTTTTGAAATATTTGTTCTAAGTCATATTTAAGATTTTTATTTTCATTTAGTAATTCCTGAATGCGACTCTCAAAAAATAATTTTTGATTAAGTGAGTCTTGTAAAATTTTTTCTTTTTTTTGAATCTCTTCCATTGATTTAAGATATGCAATGAGGGCAGAAGTTAAAAAAGGAACATTTTCTTTTTTTTCTTTTTCGACTAATTCACTAATAGCCTCACCTATTTCTTTTACTCTATCAATGTTGCTTTCTGAGCATTGAATTTTTAAAGGTCTTCCACCTATGCTTAAAGTTAAGTTAGCCATTAATATCTATTGAGCCTAAAAGATCTTCTATTTTATTCGTTGCTTTATCGATTAATTCTGTTTTTTCTAATAGCTCTAATTTTTGATTTTCTAATTCAGATTTTAATTCTTGTTCTCTCTTTTCTAAATATTCTACTTTTGCCTCTAATTCCTCTTTATATTTGGTCAATTGTTCATTATTTGATTTATAATTTTCTAATTTTAGGGCAATTTGTTCAATTTTTTGAAGTATTTGTTGTTGAAATTCGTTCATACTTTAATTATTAAGTATTAAATAAAGTTATTCCATTGAAAAATTATACAAATCTTGCAAACTGCATTCGTTTTCTTTCCATTGAAGCTGTTGAAAAGGCGAAATCTGGTCATCCTGGTATGCCGATGGGTATGGCGGATATTGCCACAGTCCTTTTTCATGACTTTTTAGTTCACAACCCTAAAGATCCTGAGTGGGTGCTTCGTGATCGATTCGTTCTATCAAACGGTCATGGGTCAATGCTTTTGTATTCACTTCTATATCTTGCTGGTTACAAAAAAATTAATTTGAGTCAAATTAAAAACTTTCGTCAACTAGGTTCAATTACAGCTGGTCATCCAGAATATGAGCCAGATGCAGGAGTTGAAATTACAACTGGGCCATTAGGTCAGGGAATTTCTAATGCAGTGGGTATGGCGCTGGCATTAAAAAGATTATCCTCAGAGAAGAAATTAAAACGTACTCCTAAGGTTTACGTTTTTTGTGGTGATGGTTGCTTGATGGAGGGAATAAGCCAAGAGGCGATAAGTTTTGCAGGTCACTTGAAACTTGATAATTTAATTTTAATTTATGACAATAATAAAATTAGTATAGACGGTTCAACAGATCTCGCATTTAGCGATAATAGCAACCTAAGATTTAAATCAGTTAATTGGAATGTTCTATTTGGCGATGGGCATAATCATAAAAATATCAAAGATCTCTTAAAAAAAGTTCAAAAAACATCTCAGCCAAGTTTTATTAATTTTAAGACCACTATTGGTTTTGGATCTCCTAATAAAGCTGCTAAAGCCTCCTCGCATGGCTCACCTTTAGGCTCAGATGAAATAGTTTTGACAAAAAAAGAGCTTAATTGGAATGAAAAGCCTTTTGATATTCCATCCAACCTCTTAAAAAATTGGAGAGACTCCTCAAAAAGAAATAATAAAATTTATACTCAAACTAAAAAAGCATCTTCTAAAATTAGAGGTTTGAAAGATTTTCAAAAACAGGCAGATAGAATTTTTAAAAGTGCTTTTAGACAGTTTAAAGACTTTGATAGCCCACAAGCTACAAGAAAATCCTCAGAAGCAGTTTTACACTTTATTGACTCAAATATGCCTTTGTTTGGAGGCTCAGCTGATCTCACTGGTTCCAACAATACCAAAGGCAAACAGATGAGTATTTTAAGTCATAAAAATTATAGTGGCCAGTATGTACATTATGGTGTTAGAGAGCATGGCATGGCAGCAATAATGAATGGCATAGCTGCAACTAAACTTTATAAGACTTATTCAGGCACTTTTTTGAGCTTTGCTGATTACATGAAACCTAGTCTAAGGCTAGCATCTCTGATGAAAATTGATCCTATCCAGGTCTTTACTCACGACTCAATTGGATTAGGTGAAGATGGACCGACTCATCAGCCAATTGAACAAATTAATATGCTTCGTCTTATCCCCAATAGCTATGTATTTCGACCTTGTGATATGATGGAAACATTAGCTTGCTGGAAAACTGCTCTTAGCATCGAAAATGCTCCTTCATTTATTTGTTTATCTCGCCAAAATTTACCACAAATATCAAATAAAAAAATTGATCTTGATAGCTTTAAAGGCGCCTACATTATAAATCAGACATCTAAAATTAGTGATATTACAATAATTGCCACTGGTTCAGAGGTTTCTTTAGCAATAGAAACAGCTGATTTACTTAGTAAACAAAAAATTAATTCCAAGATCGTCTCTATGCCAAGTTCCTCTTTGTTTGAAAAACAAAAATCATCGTTTAGAAAAAAATTACTTCAATCAAAATTAGATCAAATATTTGTAATTGAAGCCGGATCTACAATGTATTGGAATAAATACACAAAAACAGAAAATATTTTTGGAATTGATGAATTTGGTGCCAGTGCTCCAGCTAAAGATGTTTTCAATAAATTTGGTTTAACACCAAAAAATCTTTCATCAAAGATTATGAAAAGGATAAGATAATTATGAAAAAGAAAGTTGCCATTAATGGCTTTGGAAGAATAGGTCGTTTAGTTTTTCGAGCCTACTTGGAAAGATCAAAAGAATTTAATGAAATTTATGAAATTTCCCTCATAAATGATTTAGCTGATATTGACTCTAACATCCATTTATTAAAGTATGACAGTGTGCACGGTGCTCTTAATTTAGAAGTTCAAAAAACTGATGATAATAAATTTAAAGTTGGACAAAATGAAATAACAGTTACCTCTGAACGAAATCCAATAAATCTTAATTGGGCTGAAAAAGAAATTGATATTATTCTAGAATGTACAGGTGTTTTTGCGTCCAAAGAAAAAGCGTTATCACATATCAAAAGTGGTGCTAAAAAAGTCGTTGTATCTGCACCTTGTAGCGATGCTGATTTTACTGTTGTTCAAGGAGTTAATCATGAACAAATGAGTTCTAATCATACTATAATATCTAATGCCTCATGCACTACCAATTGCCTATCACCAGTTGCATTTGTTATAGATAAAGAATTTGGTATTGAAAATGGATACATGACAACAATTCATTCTTTTACTGGAGATCAAAATACAGTCGATACCTTCCATAAAGATTTAAGACGTGCAAGAGCTGCCTCTAATAATATTATCCCAACCAGTACTGGAGCAGCTAAAGCGGTTGGTTTAGTCCTTCCACATTTAAAAGGCAAACTAGATGGTACGGCTATTAGAGTTCCTACACCAAATGTTTCTTTGATTGATTTTAAGTTTAACACTAAAGAAAATATTTCTGTTAAAGGACTTAATGAGAAATTTCAAGATTACGCTAATGGACCTCTCAAAGGTATCTTAGGAGTTGATATTGATCCAAAAGTATCTAGTGATTACAACCACGATCCAAGAAGCTCTATTTTAGACTTATCTGAAACAACAACAATTTCAGATACTTTTGGTAGAGTCTTGACCTGGTATGACAATGAGTGGGGATTCTCCAATAGAATGCTTGAGACTGCTGAACAAGTATGTAAATTGTAAGAATTGACATGAAAGTTACAAATATAACAAAAAAAATAATTTCGCACTACACTCATGAGAATGTGGGTGTTCGATCAAATCTAATGAGAATTTTGGGCCAAGGTAAGCTTGGAGGAACTGGAAGATTAATAATTCTTCCTGTTGACCAAGGTTTTGAGCATGGTCCAGATCGTAGCTTTGCAGTTAACCCTCCAGCCTACGATCCAAATTATCATCATCAATTAGCCATTGATGCAGGACTCTCGGCTTATGCTGCTCCCATTGGATTATTACAAACAAGCTCTGACAGCTTTTACGGCCAAATTCCAACAATCTTAAAAATTAATAGCTCAAATACTTTAGCCACATCTCTTGATCAAGCAATTACTGGCAGTATAGATGATGCTTTAAAACTTGGTTGTTCTGCAATTGGTTTTACTATTTACCCTGGATCAGATCACAACTTTTCGTTAATGGAGGAATTCCAATCTTTAAGCCACGAGGCGAAATCTAAAGGCTTGGCTGTGGTTCTTTGGGCTTATGCAAGAGGGGATAGCATTAGTAAAAAAGGTGAAACTGCAATGAATATAATCTCTTATGCTGCTCACATGGCCGCTTTACTTGGTGCAAATGTAATTAAAGTAAAACTTCCTAGTGATTTTCTTGAAGAGGATCCTACAAAGTTAGCTTTTGAAAAAAATAAAATTTCTATTAGTTCCTTAAAAGATCGTGTTGCCCATATAAAAAAAGTTGTTTTTGAGGGAAAAAGGTTAGTTGTTTTTTCTGGTGGTGATGCCAAAGATGACGAAGCTTTAATGAATGAAGTTAAAGCAATTCATACAGGTGGAGGTAATGGATCTATTATTGGAAGAAATTGCTTTCAAAGAACCCGAGAAAACTCTCTTAACTTACTAGATCAAATGATAAAAATTTATAAATCTAAATGAAAATTAACGCAATTGATCTTAAAATAGGAAATATTATTCAACATAATAATGGACTATGGAAAGTCACCAAACTCTCTCATACTCAACCTGGAAAAGGTGGCGCTTATATCCAAGCTGAGTTAAAAAATATTAGCACCCAATCTAAGTCTAATGAAAGATTTCGAAGTGCGGAGTCTATAGAAAAAATTCGAGCTGAGGAAATTGATCATCAATTTTTGTTTAGAAGCGGTGATGATTTCACTTTTATGAATAACCAAACATATGAACAAATTATTTTAAATGGCGAGCAGGTAAGCGAAGAAACAGCAAAATTTCTTGAAGATGGCATGGAAGTTTCTATTGAATTTTATGATGAAAAACCTGCAAATGTTAACCCACCTGAAAATTTGGTTGTTCAAATAGCTGAAACTGAAGCCGTGGTTAAAGGGCAAACAGCATCCTCCTCTTACAAACCTGCTCTTCTCACAAATGGCGTCAGAGTTACAGTACCCCCTCATATAGAAACTGGCGATAAAATTAAAATTCACACCAAAGAATTAACTTATATAGAAAAATCAAAATAATTTTTCTATGTCGATCATTCCTCCTGTAATTGTTGTTATGGAAAAAGCTTGTCGTAATGCCGCCAAAGGCCTTTTAAGAGATTTTGGTGAGTTAGAAAAACTTCAAATATCCAAAAAAGATAAAAATGATTTTGTTTCTTCAGCAGATTTAAAAGCCTCAGAAACAATTAGCTATAACCTTAATAAAGATCGTCCCGATTTTTTACAAATTGATGAAGAAACTTACTCTGAAAAAGATTTAGAAAAACTTGAAGGAGATGATCCTATTTTTGTTTTTGACCCTATAGATGGAACAAAAAACTTTATTCATGGGAATGGATATTTTTCAATATCAATTGGTTTAATTCACCGAAAAGAAATAATTGCTGGTGTTACCTACAATCCTATTTTAAATGAGTTTTTTTGGGCACACAAAGGTTCTGGCTCTTGGATAAATAATCAACGTCTAAGAGTCTCTAATAGAGATAAATTTGAGGGAAGTGTTTTTGCAACTGGAATCCAAATTAAACATTCAGATATTCTTGACCGTGGAGTTTCGCAAATTGGGCATATGTTGAAGATAGTTAGTGTTCGAATTATGGGATCAGCTGCTTTAGATTTAGCTCATGTTGCTTCAGGAAAATTTGATGGTTTTTGGGTTAGTAGGTTAAATCTATGGGACATAGCTGCAGGATTAATTTTAGTAAAAGAAGCTGGGGGTTTGTGTTTAAATATAGAGGGAAAAGAGTTTGACCCTTTTAAAGATGAGACTCTAGTAGCCTCAAGTAGTGCCATTAGCAATGAATTCCTTAAAAATCTTCAAATATTTACTTGATTTTTTAACTGTTGATCTCTATTTTCTCTAAATCATGAGAGAAAAAATACATCCTGATTACCACGAAATTACAGTAGAGCGTACTGATGGCTCCACTTACAAAACCCGATCAACATGGGGGAAAGCCGGTGACACTATGAAACTGGAAATAGATCCTCTTTCTCATCCAGCATGGAATCAAGGTTCTGGTAAAATGGTTGACTCTGGTGGAAGAGTAGCCCGTTTTAAAAATAAATATAAATCTTTTAATATTTAATAATTTTTACAATGTCTGATAACAAACCTTTAATGCCCCTTGCTACAGCCGTATGGCTAGTTGACAATACAGCTTTAAGCTTCTCACAAATTTCTCAATTTTGTCAGCTCCATGCACTAGAAGTTCAAAGTATTGCCGATGGTGAAGATGCATACAAAATGCAAGGTTTAAATCCAATAGCAAGCGGTCAATTAACTATGGATGAAATAAAACGATGTGAAAGCGACTCAAGCGCTGAGCTTCAACTTCAAAATAAAAAATCAGAATCAATTCAATCTAATATAAAAGCTAAAAAGTATTTACCATTATCTGTTAGGCAAGAAAGGCCTAAGGCAATTGCTTGGTTAATAAGAGAATATGGAAAAATTCTTTCAGATACTCAAATCGCCAAACTTACAAGCTCTACTAAGCCTACTGTAGCAAATATTAGAGCCGGTAACCAATCCCAACCTATAACTGAGTTTCGTAATCCCACTGACTTAGGACTTTGTTCGTACGAAGATTTAGAGGCTGTAGTCGCAAAAGGTCAAAGAAAAGCAGACAGGGATCAAAAAGCAAAAGATAAAGCAGCTAAGTTAGAGCAGACTAATCTTTCTTAAAGAAAAGATAAACATCTCCCAATCGAATACCAAATTTTTTCATAGTAGCTTTATTAAAAACATTTTTTTCATCTTGCATGATAAGCCAGTCATCAAATTTAACTAACATAATACCATCTTTGCGCTTTAATTTTAGAGTGTAATGCCAATTTATTGCATTGCCAGAACGCTCGCCCAAGGCAATTCCTTTGATATCACTTGAACTACCTTCATAAGTTTTTTCACCAGTTTTCTTTATCTCCCAACGGCGAAACTCTTCTTCTCCATCGTCATAGAGAAAAGTTTCATTAAGAATAAATGTGTCACCTTCTTGAATACCCTCCATATCAACTTTAAATTGCCTTCTTACCTTACCAAAACGATCTATAAAAAGACCTGATGCAGATGTCTTTCCAAGAAAATATTCCTCAATTTTTAGTTCAGGTTTTTTGTCAGAAAAATTAGATAATTTCATATTTGAGCACCCCGATAATGCAAAAGCTAAAAAGCTTATAAATAATATATTTTTTAACATACACTTGACCTTATTACGCATCTAGCTTGAACTGGATTTATAAGATTTAATAAATTTAAGCGCAAATATTTTTTTTATTTTTTCTTAAAATCTATTTGAAAAACATCAATAGTTTTGGCTTTAAATCCACCCGAACAGTATGAAAGATAAAAATTCCACATTCTTTTAAATTCATCTGAATAACCTAAATTTTTTATTTTATCCCATTTTTGATTAAAATTTTGGCGCCACATCTCTAGTGTTTGATAATAGCTATCTGCCATTTGATTTTTAATGAAAAAACTAAACTTTTTTTGATTAGCGATATCTTCAAGCTTTTTAACTGTTGGAAGCATGCCTCCTGGAAATATATATTTTTGAATGAAATCAATTTTTTGACTATATTTCTCAAAAAGCTCATCAAAAATAACAATAGTTTGCATAGAAAATACACCTGATGGCTTTAATAAATCTTTAACTTTGTCAAAATAAGTCTGCCAGTATTGCATTCCAACAGCTTCAAACATTTCAATAGAATAAATTCTTGAGTATTGTCCTTGGTGTTCTCTGTAATCTTTATAAATTACATTGAGCTTTCCATGAAGTTTATGTTTTTCTATTTTAGATTTTACAAAATCGTATTGTTCTTGAGATATAGTTAAGGTGTCGATTGTAATATTAGGATATTCTGAAATTAGATAAAAAGCAAAGCTTCCCCATCCAGAACCTATTTCAAGAACATGATCTCCTGGTTTTGGTTCATTGCCTTTAATTAGACTATCGAATTTATTTTTTTGTGCCTGTGATAGTGTTTCATTTCCTGTTTTAAAAAATCCTGAAGAATATGTAAGACTATCGTCAAGCCATTCCTCATAAAAGTCATTGCCTAGATCATAATGTGCATGGATATTTTTTTTACTCTGCCCTAGAGAATTTTGTGTCTTATTCATGTAAGATTTAGAAAGTAAACGGTATAAAGCAGATCCACCCATTTCTCCACCAAAAGCTTTTTCATTCATGGCTCCAAATTCTAAAAATTTACTGAGATCATCAGCTTCAAATTTACCTTTGATGTAAGCTTCCCCTAGTCCAACAGAACCGCGAAAGAATAAATCCCAAAGCATAGATATGCTATGGACTTTTAAATTAACAATTGGGCCATCTTTTAAACCCTTAAAATAATACTTTTTACCTTTAACATCTAAATTTAATTCTCCGTAATGAATTTGGGAACATACTTTTCTTATGTAATATTCGATTATCAATCTTTCTCCTCCAAAATTAATCTAAGTATAGTTTATCTTTAATACGATGTGAATATTTAAAGAATTTACTTTTTTTTAAAAATAATTTCAAAGCCTGAAAATGAATGAGTAAAATTGCTTTAATACTTCCTAGAAGATTCAAAATAAAAAATTTACAAACATTTAAAAATTGAATTTCACTTAAATCTAAACTAATTGAGGCATAAAAAATTTGTCTATCTTTATTATTAAACTGATTGATAGCACAAAAAAAATTAGATTTATTTTTAATTTTTACTGAAATCTTATAATAACACTCCATTTCAATAAATGGTGATACATACATATTCTTTTTAAATTTTTTATTAGAGAAATCTCCCAATGATAAATAATGAACTTGGTCACCAAATGTATTTTTAACTTCGTAAAGAATAGCAACTAATTCATTCTTACTATCTAAAAATAGGTAAAAACTAATTGGATTAAAAGAATATCCCAAAGTAGATGGTATTGAAATAAAACTTACTCTATTAAATTTAATATTATATTTATTAGCAATATTTTTAGTAAAATTAAGTAAATTTTTATTTCTATCTCTATAACCATGTTGTTTATAAAAAATAGAAAAGCAATTAAATCGATTTAATGATATTAGCGGGTGAATTTTTTGTGTTTGATTTAAATTAAGACAAACATATGGGGCATTATATTCAAAAAAGTTTTGTGTATCTCTTGTTCGCTTATGAATAATCTTACCTTGCCCAATACCATGATGAAGATCTAATTCCATTGAATCCTTGATGTGTCTGCATCACCAAATTGGCCTAGGTCTATATTAAGTTTTTTAGATACTTTAATTGCTGATTGAACACCATCTTCATGAAAACCGTACCCTAAATAACTTCCAACATAGTAAGTGTTATTCATTCCTTGTATTTGAGATATGTCTTTTTGTGCTCGAAGAGTATCTAGTGAAAATATTGGATGTTCATAAACAGTTTGATATAAATTTGATGATTGATTTTGATTTAGAGAAACAAAAAAATTTTCTTTAGTATTCAAGGGTTGAAGTTTATTCATCCAATAACTGAGAGTACATTGGTTATTGGAATTAGTATGGAAATTCCAACTAGACCAAGCATTTTTATGAGGTGGCATCAAAGATGAATTTTGATGAAGTTGGGCCAGATTTTTTTGAAATTTAAAAGCTTTAAGAATAGATAGTTCCTGATTGTTCTTTTTTGTGAGTAATGGTAAAAAATGATGAGGTGGGCAAGCAAAAACTAAAAGATCAAAGTGAAATCTTTTATCATTAGAAATTATATCAATTTCATTTTCGCGATTGATTGTATTAATATGAAATGAGGTTTTAATATCAAAATGAGATGATTGAATGAGTTTTTTAATATAATTTCTGGAACCCCCTCTTACAGTTTTCCATTTAGGACGATTTATGAAATTGAATAGTTTATGATTTTGAAAAAAATTAATAATACTCATCAAAGGTTGATCAAGAGAATTAGAGTCAGGAGAGGACCAAATACTAGATATTAATGGCAAAAAATGATTATAAATAAATTCATGTGAAAATTTCTCTTTTTCTAAGTATTGACGTATGGTGATATTAGAAGAGACATTATAATCTTGAAATTTTTTATAAAAGAAAACAATATCTTTTAACATTTTATAAAAATTTAAATTTAGAAGGTTTTGAGGATTGGCAAATAAAGCTCTTAAACTTCCTCCTCCATATTCAAATTTATTACTTGAATTATAAAAGCTAAAAGACATATCGCTATTGCAGACTTTTACGTCAAGTATTTTAAATAATTTTGTAAGGTTAGGATAAGTTAATTCGTTGAAAACAATAAAACCTGTATCTATAGAAATATCATTTTGTTTTAAATCTTTAACATCTTGAGTATTGGCGTGCCCACCTAAATAATCATTTTTTTCAAAAAGAGTAACGTTAAATTTATTTTGAAGAAAATATGATAGTGATAATCCCGCTATGCCCGAACCAATTACTGCAACGCTCTTTTTCAACTTAAGATTTAATCATTTGATAAGCCTCTAAGGCTCGATTTCGTGAATCTTTTAAATCAACAATAGGCTGATGATAGTGATTTTTCTTAATAAGTATTTTAAGTAAATTTTCATCAAGATAAGGTTGAAAGATTAAATTAGGTTTTTTGAATTCTGATAATTTAGGTAGGTATTTTAGTATGAAATTTGCCTGTGGATCAAAGCGTTCTGATTGTAAAACAGGATTAAAAACCCGAAAATATGGAGCCGCATCTGCCCCACAACCAGCTATCCATTGCCAACCAGCAGCGTTACTAGCCTCATCATAATCCAAGAGAGTTTGTTGAAAATATCTTTCTCCATAAGTCCAGTTTAACAATAGATTTTTAACCAAAAAGCTACCTACTACCATTCTTAATCGATTATGCATCCATCCCATTTCATAAATTTGTTTCATAGCGGCATCAATCAAAGGTATGCCCGTTTCACCATGCTTCCAACGTTTGAAATCTTTTTCATTTTTGCGCCAGGGGAATTTATTAAATTTTTCATTTATTGGCTTAGAAGATAAATCTTTTGAGTAATACAATAAAGAATATGAAAATTCTCTCCATCCAATTTCTGAGAGAAAAGTAATCGTAGATGTATTTAGTTTTTTGTATTTCATTACATGATTAACGATCATTCGAGGTGAAATTTCTCCAAAACGCAAATGAGGTGAGAGTTTAGAAGTTTGATCTAGGTCAGGTCTATCTCGACCTTCTTTATAGTTATCAATATTATTAGATAAATAATTTTTTAACTTTGTCAGTGCATCTGCTTCACCTGGATCCCAATAATTTGAAAATTTTTGATACCATTTTTTAGATGGTAAAAAATTCCATTTATTTTTTTCCTTATGAGGTAAGGGCTTAATCAAGTTAATAGGGGTAATTTGATATTTTTTGGCTTTAAATACCTCAAAGGCTTTTCTCCAATATGGAGTAAAGACTTTAAAATATTGTCCTGAATTATTTTGAACCTCCCAAGGTTCGTTCAATAGGTGTGCGTTAAAGGTTTCTACTTCAATGCCATTTTCTTTTAAATTTTGTTTAATTTTACTATCCCGATTAATAGAATTTTTGGAGTAAAGCCTATTCCAAACCACACGATTTATTTTATACTTTTTAATCAGTGAACTAAGGGACTCTTGTGCGCTACCTTCAACAACTATTAAATCAAGCTTGAATTTTGTTTTTAGTGAAGATTCTAGTTTTTTTAATGATTCATATAACCACCAGCATCCTGCTTCTCCAGTAGCTTCCTTTTCAATTTCATCATACACGTAGACTATTAATGCATGAGATTTTTCATTTTGGATAGAGAGCAAGCAAGGATTATCCTCTATGCGAAGATCTCTTCTCAGCCAGTATAAGGTTTTATGTTCGATGGGATGATTTTAGCAAAATTATTTGCTGTGAGGAGGCATTTTCTTTTCTACAAACCAAACATGTTGTCTCAGAACAGGATCGTACTTCCTTTGCCTAAGTTTATCAGAAACTTTCATGCCTTTAGTGGGTTTGCGGACAATGTATTTTGTTCCGGTTTCAGGTTTTTCCTCAGGAATAAGCTGTTTTAGCTGATATGTTGACTTTTTTGCCATTGGCGTAAAATAAACTAATTTCTGCTTTGGTCAAGATTGTTTGTCAAAAAAAATTATGAAATTCGTTTCCAATGCTCTCTTTTATCAGTCAAAGACCTTTTTCTTTTGTCAGTTAACTTCTCATAGCAATTTGGGCAAGCAAATCCCTCTTTGTAATAAGGTGATAATGTCTCTTCCTCAGTCAAGGGCATATTACATCCGTAACAAAGTTTATTATTCCCAGGTTTTAATTCTTTATCAACAGAAACCCTGTAATCAAATACAAAACACTCTCCATCCCAAGATGAAGCATTAGTCTCTTCAAAGTATTTTAAAATACCGCCCTTAAGTTGAAATGTTTCAATTCCAAGTTTCTGCATCAATGGGCCTGCTTTTTCGCATCGAATTCCCCCTGTACAATATAATGCCACTTTTTTATTTTTAAATTTATTTTTATTAACCTCTATATAATTTTTGAATTCTCTGAAGGAATCGATATTGGGATTAATGGCATTTTTAAAATGACCTATTTTAAATTCATATTCATTTCTTGTATCTATAATTTCAACATCTTCTTGTGAGATAAAATTTTCCCAATTTTTTGGCTCTATGAATTGTCCCCTCTTAATATCATCTACGGTCAAATTAAAATCTGAAGTTACAATTTCTTTTTTTATTTTAATTTTTAATTTTTTTTTAAAAAATTGATCGCTGCCAAAATTAGAGTATTTAATATAACTACTTTTTACTCCAATCTCTTTTAAAAAAATTACAGTTTTTTGTTCAAAGGACTCAGGTACGGCAATAGTTCCATTAAGACCCTCTGGACCTAAGAGAATATTTCCTTTAATTTCGATATTCTTAAAAAATTTATTAATTTTTTTTTTTGTATCTATTGCGTCTTTTAGTTCAAAAAAAGTATAAAATGCAATCACGCGCATATTTAATTTTTACAATAAATCTCTTATGAGATCAAATGAGGGGAGTTAAAATGCTTTAGTTTTATTGATAAATTGATTTTCAAATTTTACCAAACGCGGCATAAATTTAAACCATGCATCCTTGAGAGCCTCTACAAATTTTTCAGTAGACTCTTGGGAGTGACAAGGGGTTGGGGTAATTCTTATTCTTTCAGTTCCTTTAGGAACAGTTGGATAATTAATTGGCTGAACATAAACCTGGTGTTCATTTAATAAAAAATCACTTATTTCTTTGCACAGCTTACTATCACCAATTAATACAGGGATAATATGGGAGCCAGAGTCTAAAAATGGAATCTCTGATTGTCGTAGCTCTTTTTTAACGTAGTTAACATTTTCAAAAAAATTCTCTCTTAGCTCTTTGTTGTTTTTAACTTGTTTAATACTTTCCAAACTACCTGCAGCAACTGCTGGACACATTGAAGTCGTAAAAATAAAACCTTTAGAAAAACTTCTAACAAAATCAATTATTGTATCAGTTGAAGCAATATATCCACCAGCTAGACCAAAAGCCTTGGCAAGTGTTCCATTGATAATATCTATATGTTCTGCCAGACCTTTTTCGTCAGCTATACCAGCAGCATTGGGGCCATATAATCCAACCGCATGAACTTCATCAAGGTAAATTAAAGCTCCATTCTCCTGAGCTACTTCAATTACATCCTCTAAAGGAGCAAAATCTGACTCCATAGAGTAAACTGACTCAAGTACAATTATTTTAGGCCTAGAAAAGTCGACACCTTTCAAAATTTCTTTAAGATGCTTTACATTATTATGTTTAAAAATTGCTTTTTCTTTTTTACTAGCTCTAATACCTTCAATTAAGGATGCATGATTAAGTTCATCGCTTAAAACTAAACAGTTGTCAAATGCTAATATGATAGATTTTAAAGCAGATTCATTGGCGCTGTATCCTGAATTAAAAGCTAAGGCTCTCTCTTTTTTGTGTAATTGAGCAATTTCTTTTTCAAGTTGAATATGAAAGTTTGTAGTACCGGAAATATTCCTAGTTCCACCACTTCCTGCACCTAATTTTTCAGCGGCGCCTTGCATAGCAGATATTACATTCCTATTCTGACTCATTCCTAAGTAGTCATTTGAACACCAAACATCTATTTCTTCTTGATTTCCATTATTGTGTCTTGTTGCCTTTGGATATTGGCCCGCTTTTCGTTCTATATTATTAAATACCCTATAATGACCTTCATCTTTAATTTTATCGATTTCAGATTGTAAAGTACTAGTGTAATTAGTTTTCCAGTTATGATTTTTCACTAACATAAAGTTAATTTTTTCGATTGTAAAAGAAACTGTAATAAAGACGCATAAAGTACAGAATTAATTTGGAGTTCAATTATTAATCATAGGTATTACTTCTCTACCTATCAATTCTATTGATTTCATTAGGTTTTCGTGTGTTATATCAGCAATATCCATTTGAAATTGAAAACGACTTATACCTCCAAGTGCCTCACTATGTCTTAGTATTTTCTCAGCAACTTGCTTAGGGTCTCCTAAAACTA
>CABWYP010000013.1 GCA_902509695.1 uncultured Alphaproteobacteria bacterium
AGTGATAGCAAGTCTATAGTAGAAGTAGAAAAAATGTATGAAGAACAAATTGCATGGGCTAAAGAAGCAGGTGTTGATTTTGTTGTTGCAGAAACCATTCAATGGACTGGAGAGGCCCTCATTGCTTTAAAAAAAATTAAAGATGCTGGATTAATAGCTGTAGTCAACTTAGCAATACCTGCGAATGATTTGACACGTGATAACCATACTCCTGAAGATGCCTGTAAAATGTTTGAAGACAACGGTGCGGAAGTAGTAGGACTTAATTGTTTCAGAGGACCTGACCATACTATGAAACATCTTATTAAAATTAGAGAAAAAGTTTCTTGTCATGTATCTGGACTACCTGTTCCAGTAAGAACTACTGATGAATTTCCTGTTTGGTTTTCTTTACCTGATGAGGGTTGTGATTGTATTCCTGGCAATAGAGCTTTTCCGACAGGCATTGATAATCTTTATTGCAATCGATATGAGATGGCTGAGTTTGCTAAAGATTGTTTGAGAAGAAATATTAATTTTATTGGTATCTGCTGTGGAGCTGCCCCTCATCATGTAAGAGAGATGGCTGTAGCCCTGGGACGTAAACCCATATCCTATAAATACTATCCTGATATGAGTAAACATTATCTTATTGGTACAGACAAAACTTTAAAAAGTATTAACACAGATCATCAAGACAAGTACAAAGCAGAAGAGAAGTGGTTACCTAAAGGGTAATTTGCATTTAAAGCTCTTTGATTACCTATTCTTCCAATAGATTTCCCAGAGAAATTGGTGAAAATGGCTGGTTAAAAACGAGTGAAATAGAATATTCCGCACCATCAATTGATCAAGATCATATTTGTGACTGGCTTGTTATAGGTAGTGGTTTTGCTGGGGTCTCGGCTGCTAGGAGACTTACTGAACTTCGAAGCACTGATAAAATCATTCTCCTTGATGCCATAGGGATTGGCGAGGGGGCTGCTGGCCAGAATAGTGGCTTCATGATTGATGTTCCTCATAACATTAATGCTAAGGGCAATTATCTTGATTCTATTAAGAAAGATAAAGTCACAATCTCTCTTCATAGAGAGGCTATAGAGTTTGCCTCACAGATGGTAGAAGATTATGATATTCCTCAAAAGGTATTTAATAAATTAGGAAAGCTTAATGGGGCAGCATCCCAAAAAGGATTTTCTTTTAATCAAGATTATAAAAAACAATTAGATGCTCTAGGTGAGGACTACAAGTCCTTGGATGCCAAGCAGATGTCTGAAATTACTGGTTCTCAATACTATCAGCAAGGTATTTATACTCCAGGAACAATATTAATCCAACCAGCAGAATTCATCAAAAGAATCGTAGAAAAACTAAATGAGAAGATTAAAGTTTTTCAAAATAGCCCTATCAAAAAAATTGAAAAAAATCAAAATACATGGGAGGCGCATACTCCACTTGGAAAAATTACAACAAAAAATATTATTTTTGCAATAAATGGACACATTAACAATTTTGGGTTTTACAAAAAAAGACTTTTACATATTATTACTTACTCTTCTCTTAGTAAAAAATTTAATAATAATATTTTAAAAGGTGATCCTTCTTGGGGTTTGACTTCTTCTAATCCAATAGGAACCACAGTCAGAAAGGTTAGGGTTGATGAAAATAATTCTAGACTTCTTATTAGAAATACATGGAGGTGTCGTCAAAACTTAGAGTCAACTGACCATGATTTTAAAAAATCCTGTGAAAAACACCTTAGGAGCTTTATTGAACGTTTCCCAAATCTAAAAGAGTCTCCTTTTGAATTTAGTTGGGGAGGTCGAGTTTGCCTCTCCCTTAATGGGGTTCCTGCTTTTGGAGAATTGGATGAAAATATATACTCGGCTTGTTGTTCCAATGGCCTAGGTACAGTAAAAGGCACTTTAGCTGGTAAACTAATCATCGACAAGGCCTGTCAGTCTAACTCATCTCAGTTAGATAAGTTCGAAAGTATTGAAAAACCTGCTATTTTACCTCCAAATTTTATTACTGAAATTGGTGCTAATTTAAAAATTAAATCTCGAGAAATAACTGCTGGAAGGGATTTATAAAAGAAATGATAATCAATTATGATACATTTAGCATTCTAACTAAGGAGATTTAGGAAAGTGAGTATTTTAAAAGGTATCTTTGGAGCTATGTGTACCCCATTCCAAGAGAATGGTGAAGGTATTGATTTGAAAAGATATCACTCACATATTGATAACTTATTAGAGGCTGGTGTTCATGGATTAGTTTTATGTTCTGGCACTGGTGAATACGCCTATCTTACTGATGAGGAAAGACACACTTTAATTATCGAGGGTATTAAACACATAAATGGTAGATGCCCTACTATAGCTCAAACAACAGCATTGAGTACAAAAGAATGCATCGACAAAGCAAAGACAGCAGAGGGCTTGGGCGCAACAGCAGTAATGGTTATGCCTCCCTTTTTAGAACCTCCTTCTGAAAAAGGAGTTATTCATCACTATGAGACAATTGCCAAATCCATTGAAATTCCTATTGTGATGTATAACGTACCCCAACAAGCAGCACCCTTGTCCGAAGATGCTTATAGGGAGTTGTTAAATATAAAAAATTTAGATTATGTTAAGGATAGCTCCGGAGATTTTTTAACCCTACAAAGATTTATTAAGACTGGTGGTAAAGTTTTCTGTGGCATAGACTCTTTTGCCCCTTTTGCATTAATGAGCGGTTGTACTGGAATGATTTGGGGAGCAGTAAATTTTATGCCTCACGAATGTGTTCAACTTTTTAATTTGATAGATGAAAATAAATATCAAGAGGCTATGGATTTGTGGAAATTGATGGAACCAGTTTGTCTATGGCTTGGTCAAAACAAATATGATGTAGATTATCTAACAGGGGTTAAGGCTGCCACAAATCTATCTGGAAGAAAAATGGGCCCTCCAAGGAAACCTCTTCTTGATGTATCTGATACAGCCCAACTAGAATTGAAAATTGCCTTATCACAATTACCAATAAACAAAGTAGATACAAAAAAAGAAAACTAACATTAACTATAGAAAAATGATTACTTTTGTTTATTTTCAACATAGTTTTGGGTATTACTAAAAATGCTTCATTGTATAAATTAGCTCCTCATGGAAATTGCTGAAATTCATATCTACCAACATGACCTTCCAGTTAAGAATGGTCCATACACTATGGCCAACGCAAAAGTGTATTCATTAGATACAACTTTAATTAAAATAATCACTAAGTCAGGTCAAATAGGATGGGGCGAAACATGTCCTGTTGGTCCAACTTATGCTGAAGCTCATGCTAAAGGAGCCCGAGCAGCCCTTGAAGAAATGGCACCTGGTCTGATTGGTTGTTCTATTGAACCCAAAGCTATTCATTCAAAAATGAACTCTCTTTTAAATGGACATAATTATGCTAAGGCTGCTGTAGATATAGCAGCTCACGATGCTTTAGGAAAAATTTTAGGAGTAAGTGTTTCGACTCTTTTGGGAGGATCTTTGCGAAATAAGGTTCCCTCTTATTACGCTACGGGTGTAGGATCTCCTGAAGATGTAGTAAAAGTAGTAAAAGAAAAAATTTTAGAAGGTTATCCCCGAGTTCAAATTAAAGTGGGAGGCAGGCCAGTTGAGATTGATATAGAGGTAATTAAAAAAGTTTGGGAACACATTCGAAGTAAAGAAATAAAAATGGCTGTGGATGCAAATAGAGGATGGACTACCGAGAATGCAATTCGAGTTAGTCGAGAATGCGTGGATATACCTTTTGTAATGGAGCAACCTTGCGATACCATTGAAGATCTTCAAGAAATTAAACCTCATGTAAGTCATCTTATTTATATGGATGAAAATAGTACTTCTTTAAAGATTGTTCACAGCGCTGTAAACAGAGGGATTGTTGACGGGTTTGGTATGAAAGTTACAAGAATTGGGGGTTTAGAAAATATGAAAACATTTAGAGATATCTGTGAAGCCTCTAATCTACCTCACACTTGCGATGACAGTTGGGGAGGCGACATCATAGCATCAGCCTGTACTCATATAGCATCAACAGTTAAAGATAGTTTACTAGAAGGAGCTTGGTTAGCCGCCCCATATATTGAGGGTAATTACGACATAGACAATGGAATAAACATCATAAATGGGCACATATCAGTCCCAGAAAAACCAGGTTTGGGTATTGAGATAGATGAAACTATATTTGGCCCTCCCATATTTTCTTTTTAAAATTCAAAAAAGTAATTTAGAATTTTGTAAGGGATGAAAATATTATGAAACAAGAAGATATCGATAATCAGCCATTTGAAGAGATATTTATACCCCATCGTAATCAATTAGAAAAATGTATTAAACCCATTCATGAAGCTCGTGGTGTACCGAATGATTACTACGTAAAACCAGAGTGTTTTGAGATGGAAGGAGAACACCTTTACAATAAAGGATGGTTTGCCATTGGTTTCGTTAAAGACCTACCACAGCCTGGAGCAGTCAAGCCAGTTAACTTTTTTAAAAATCCTCTTTTGTTAGTGCGTAGCATACAAGATCAAAAAATTCGCGTTTTTCAAAATGTATGCCGTCATCGAGGAATGGTTCTCATAGAAGAACCAACAGTTTTAAAAGGAGCTATCCGATGTTCTTATCATTCTTGGTGTTATAAACAAACAGGAGAGGTAGTTGCCACTCCTCATATTGGTGGTCCTGGCTACAATTATCATTCAAAAATAGATAAAAAAGAATTGTCCCTTATCGAAGTTCGTTCTCATATTTGGAGGGATGTTATTTTCGTTAACCCTGATGGTATTGCACCTCCTTTTGAAGAAGCTAACAAACATCTCTTAGATCGTTGGTCTGTTTTTGATCAACCTATGTATTCAGACATGAGCGATTCTTCGTTTAGTCTTAATGTTCAAACAAATTGGAAATTAGCAGTAGAGAATTATTTAGAGTCATATCACCTCCCCTGGGTTCACCCTGGGTTAAATAGCTATTCCAAATTAGAAGATCATGAAAATATTGTCGAATACGGTCACTATTCAGGCCAGATCAGCAATAAATATATTCCAAGATACTCAACAGGAAAACAATTTAAGGATTTTCAAAACCTCGGTTCAGAATGGAGTACTAAAGGAGAGTATGTTGTTTTATTCCCTAACTTAATACTGGGTGTTCAAAAAGACCATGTTTTCAACCTTATTATAGAACCCTTAGGTCCAAATCAAATCAAAGAACACATTGAAATATATTACTCTGACCCCTCTATGTTAGGTGATGAATACAAACAAACACGTCAAGAAAATGCACATCTTTGGAAGACAGTATTCGAAGAGGATATTTTTGTTGTTGAGGGAATGCAAAAGGGTCGATATGCCAAAGGCTTCGATGGTGGTCGATTTTCACCTGTTATGGATGAACCAACACACGTTTTTCACGATTGGTATGCTAGAAAAATATTAAGCACTATTTGATGAATGCCTAACATTCCTCAAAAAATGTCTGGTGTCTATTTAACCGGACACGGTGGTTTAGAAAAACTTGTTTACAAAGAAGATATAAAAGTACCTATACCTAAGTCTGGAGAATTACTCATCCAAGTCAAAGGAGCCGGTATTAATAATACAGACATCAATACTCGTCTTGGATGGTACTCTAAAAAAGTAACAAGCGATACTAACTCAAGTGACCAAGAGGATTTAGATTTAGCTGATAAGAGCGATGGTTCTTGGAGTGGTACGCCTCTTCAATTTCCTCGTATCCAAGGAGGAGATATTTGTGGTTACGTTGTCCAAGTAGGCGAAAGTGTAAGCTCTGATTTTATTGGAAAAAGAGTTTTGGTCAGATCAATGCAAAACTCATTAAATACTGAAGATCCTTTTTCTATGCAAACTGTAGGATCAGAAATTGATGGAGGATTTGCCCAATACTGTGTCGCAATTGCAAAAGAGACATTTCCAATAAATTGTGACTGGTCAGATATTGAATTAGCTTCTATACCTATTTCATATTCTACAGCTGAGGGAATGTTATGCCGTGCCAATATTTATAAGGAAAAAATATTGATTACTGGTGCCTCAGGTGGAGTGGGATCAGCTGCAATCCAACTAGCTAAAATTCGAGGTGCTACAATTATAGCCCAATGCTCTCCTGAGAAAGTATTAGATCTCCAAGACCTAGGTGTAGATCAAACGGTAAATCGAGATGATGATCTTGTAGAAGTTTTAGGAAATAACTCTGTAGATGCAATTCTTGATTTGGTAGGTGGTGGAAATTGGCCACAACTTTTGGATATCTTAAGGCCGGGAGGGAAGTATATAACTTCAGGGGCAATCGCGGGACCAATTGTCGATCTAGACCTTAGAAGCCTCTATTTAAAAGACCTAACCCTTTTCGGCGCTACTGTTAATGATAAATATGTATTTGAGAATGTCATACAATATATTGAGAAAGGACAAATAAAGCCTTTAGTATCAGCGTCTTTTCCTTTAAAAGATATTCATAAAGCACAAAAAGTGTTTATGGAGAAGAAGTTTATTGGAAAATTGGTACTTATTCCCTAAGTTTGAAAACTCTATAAAACAACCTATATAATAAGACATGAGCAACATAGTAAACCCTGGAGCAAGTCATGAAACTGATGTTGTAATTATAGGAGCAGGCCCTTGCGGACTCTTTCAAGTTTTTGAACTTGGTTTATTAGATATGAAGGCTCATCTAATTGACAACCTCGATAAAATTGGTGGCCAATGTGCTGAGCTTTATCCTGACAAAAATCTCTACGATATTCCCTCTCGACCAGCAATCACTGGCCAAGAATTAACAGATGATCTTATAACTCAAGCTGAACCCTTCGCCCCGTCCTATCACCTGAATCAATTAACATCCAAGATAGATGTTCAGGTTGATCATATTTTAGTCACAACTAACTTGAATACGACTATTAAATGTAAGTCTTTAGTAATAGCAGCTGGATCAGGGTGTTTTGTTCCAAGGAAAATCCCTACACCAGGCTTAGAAGAATTTGAAAATAAAAATATTTTTTACTCAGTAAAAAAAAGAGCTGATTTTCAGGATAAGAAAATTTTAATCGCTGGAGGTGGTGATTCTGCTTTGGACTATGTTTTAGGATTTTATAATATTGCATCCGACATTACACTTATACATCGTCGAAAAGAATTTAAAGGTGTTCAAGACTCAATTAATAAAGTGATGAATTTGGTAGATCAAAAAGAAGTTAATTTTAATATAGGCACCATAAAAAAAATGACCGACAATGGTAAAGGACAAGTTGATGTATTTTTAGATGATGAGAATGTAATAAAAGGAGTAGACGCTGTTTTCCCATTCTTTGGACTGAAGATTGAACTAGGCCCAATAGCTGACTGGGGCCTCAATTTAGATAATAACTTGATTTCAGTAAATACAGAAAACTTTGAAACATCTGTTCCTCGAATATTTGCTGTTGGAGACATATGTACATACCCAGGAAAATTAAAACTTATATTAAGTGGATTTCATGAGGCAGCTCTAGCTGCAAAAAAAATGTTTGACTATTGTCATAATGACAAAAAATATGTTTTTCGTTACACAACTTCTTCAAAAGATATTCAAGAAAAATTAGGAGTTAAGTAGTACTTAGTCATTAAGTCTGTTGTGAGTTCCATCACATAAAGGACCATTAGAGCTTTGTTTACAGCCACAAAAATAGACTTTTCCTGTTTTTGTTGCAGTATAGGGAATTGTTGAAAACCCTGTTGTTTTGTGTGAACCATCACAAAAAGGTTGTTTTTTACTTAATCCACAAGCACACCAAAAGTATTTTTTGCCTTCTTGCACTTCAATCACATATGAGCCTTTTTGGGATATATTTGGTTTATTCATTAAGTTTGACTTTCTAATATTAAAAACGAATTTCATTGTGATTAGATCAAAATGAATTTGTTTTCATTTTCTAAAATTTATAAATTATTGGATCATTAATCGCCATAATTATAAAAAATAAGAGATATTTAATGTATTAAATATACCAGTAAATATTTTTTTATTTTACTTTTTAAAAAATCAAATAAATTATTTTCTGATTTAAAATGAGCTTTACATTATACAAAAATAAAAACACTAGACTTCAAAGAAGTGAATTAGCAGTACCTGGTTCAAATTATAAAATGTTTGAAAAAGCATTAGCTTCGAATGCTGATTACATTTTCCTAGACTTAGAGGATGCAGTTTCGCCAAATGATAAAACCCTAGCTAGAGAAAATATCATCAAAGGATTAAAAGAATATGACTGGAAAGGTAATGGAAAAACAATATCTATAAGAATTAATGGTCTTGATACGCACTACATGTATAGGGATGTTGTTGAAATTGTTACGCACTCAGGAAAATACATTGACACTATTCTAATTCCTAAGGTCGGGGTAAGAGATGATGTTTATATGGTTGACTGCTTACTTACACAACTAGAGGATGAATTTAAATTAGAGAAAAAGATTGGCTTAGAATGTTTAATTGAAACAGCTTTAGGTATGGTAAATGTTGATAGCATTGCTCAATCTTCTCAAAGATTAGAAGCACTTCATTTTGGAGTAGCGGATTACGCTGCTAGTCTAAGAGCAAGAACTGTTGTTATTGGAGGATTAAATCCTGACTATCCTGGTGATCAATGGCATCATGGACTTTCAACTATGGTTGCTACTTGTAGAGCTTATGGCTTGAGAGCTGTTGATGGACCTTATGGTGATTTTAATGATCCAGATGGGTACGTAGATGCTGCTAAAAGAGCTGCTGCCATTGGGTATGAAGGTAAATGGGCAATTCATCCTTCGCAAATAGATTTGGCCAACGAGGTTTTTTCTCCTCCTGAAAATGAAGTTGAGAAAGCAAAAAGAATAATTATTGAACTTGAAAAAGCCGCCTCTTTAGGTAAAGGCGCTGCTCAACTTGATGGAAGAATGATAGACGCTGCATCTGAGAGAATGGCAAAAAATATAGTCAATATTGATAAACTAATTTTACAAAAAAAAAGATAAGGAAATTATAGATATGGATATACATGAGTATCAAGCCAAAAGACTTTTAAGAGGTTTCAATATTTCAGTGCCAAAGGGCAGAGTGGCCTATGGCCCAGAACATGCCGAGTATATAGCAAGAGATATAGGCGGAAATAGATGGGTTGTAAAAGCACAAATTCACTCAGGTGCAAGAGGTAAAGCAGGAGGAGTAATAGTTTGCAATAGCTTTGAAGAAGTATCAGAAGCAGCTAATAAATTACTAGGAAAAAGTTTAGTTACTCATCAAACGGGCCCTAAGGGGAAGGTTGTTCAAAGAGTTTATGTAGAGGAAGCAACAGATATTAGAGAAGAATTTTATTTAGGTCTTGTTTTTGATAGAAGCTCGGAATGCATTATGGTCGTTGCTTCATCTGAAGGAGGTATGAGCGTAGAGGAAATTTCAAAAAATAAACCTGAAACTATTATTAGAGCAAAAATTGAAGCTGCAGTTGGAATGCAGGCTTTCCAAGCAAGAGAAATTGCATTTGGTTTAGGGCTTGATACTAAATCAATAAATAGATGCGCAGAGGCAATTATGGCTTGTTCAAAAGTATTTAGTCAGTACGACGCCACAATGGTTGAAATAAATCCATTAGTATTAACCGCTGATGACAATATTGTTGCGCTTGATTGTAAAATGTCCTTTGACGATAATGCACTCTTTAGAATCCCTGAAATTTCAGAATTAAGAGATAAATCTCAAGAAGATCCTCAAGAAACTTATGCATCTGATAGGGATCTTAACTATGTAGGACTCGATGGTAATATTGGAAACATAATTAATGGTGCTGGGCTAGCTATGGCGTCAATGGATATGATTAAACTGGCTGGCGGAGAGCCAGCAAATTTCTTAGACGTGGGGGGTGGAGCCACTCCAGAGAAAATAGTCAAAGCATTTAAGCTGGTTTCCAATGACCCTAATGTAAAAGTAATTTTAGTGAATATCTTTGCAGGTATTAATAGATGTGATTGGATTGCTGAGGGTATTATAAAAGCTATTAATGAAGTACAAGTTAAACAACCTCTTGTTGTAAGACTGGCAGGAACAAATGTTGAAAAAGGACAAGATCTTCTAAGGTCAAGTGGCATAAAATTTCAGGAGGCTTCTTCTCTTCAAGATGCAGCAAAGAAAGCGGTATCAATTCTCAATGAAGGAGTAAATTAGATATGACTGTACTCATAGATCAAAATTCTAAAATTATTATTCAAGGTTTCACAGGAAAGATAGGGTCTTTTCATGCACAAGAAATGATTGATTACGGAACAAATATTGTTGGAGGAGTGACACCCGGTAAGGGAGGCACAACTCACTTAGAAAGACCAGTTTTTAATACCGTAAAGGAAGCTGTCGAAAATACAGGTGCAGATAGTAGCATACTATTTGTTCCACCACAGTTTGCTGCTGACTCTGCAATGGAAGCAGCAGATGCAGGTATTAAGGTTTGTGTAGCCATTACTGATGGCATACCCTCTCATGATATGATTAAGGTGAAAAGGTATATGAAGAGATATCCTAAATCTTCAAAAATGACTCTCGTTGGCCCTAACTGCTCTGGAATCATTAGTCCGGGAAAATGTTTATTGGGCATCATGCCTGGACATATATACAAGGAGGGTGAGGTAGGTGTTATTGGTCGCTCAGGCACACTGGGATACGAGTCTGCTCAACAAATGAAAAACTTAGGAATTGGTATTTCCACAAGCGTGGGTATTGGTGGAGATCCAATTAATGGAAGTTCATTTAAAGATATTTTAGAGTTATTTGAAGAAGATGAGAAAACAAAGGTGGTTTTAATGATTGGTGAAATAGGTGGTCCTCAAGAAGCCGAAGCTGCTTATTTTGCAAAAGAAAATATGTCTAAACCTATAATTTCTTACATCGCAGGATTGACAGCACCAAAAGGAAGAAAAATGGGTCATGCTGGAGCAATAGTTACTGCCTATGGCGAGGCTGCTTCAGAAAAAGTTGAAATTCTTCAGGAAGCTGGAGTAACTGTTGCAAAAAACCCTTCTGTTATTGGTGAGACAGTTAAAGAAGTCCTAAGTAAAATTTAGTTTTACTGATAAGTTTAAAATATTTCCAAATATCAATTTTAATTAAAATGATTAGCCCAGAAGTTCAAACAGCCCTAAAATGTCAAAACTTAATAGGGGAAAGTTGTTTTTGGGATCCTAGAGATAATTCATTATGGTGGACAGATATAGAGGGAAAAAAAATATGGAATCTCGATAATAAGAATCAAAGCACTTTTTTTAATCTACCAGATAGAGCGTGTTTTATCCTACCAAGAGAAAATGATGGTTTTGTCATAGGCTTTCCGAAACATATTAGTATCTCTAATCATAATTTAACCTCTTTTAAAAAGATATGTGATGTTGAAAAGGAAATTAAAGAAACTCGAATAAATGATGCCAAAGTAGACCCCTTAGGTGGAATAGTATTTGGTACTTATAACGAATCACCTGATAAGAGAAATAGAAAACCCATAGCCAATCTCTACAGATTATCGCCTGACTGTTCTTTAACTTCTCTTTTAAATAACATCACTGTTTCAAACGGAATAGCGTTCTCTCAAAAAAAAAATATTATGTATTTTGCCGATACACCAACTGGAAAAATACGAAAATTTCAATATTCAGATAATTTCAAAGAATTAAAAGCGTTAGACTCTATCTTTTATTTCGAAGGCATTGGAGAACCAGATGGAGGAACAATTGATAGTGATAACAATTATTGGTCAGCCAGAGTAAGAGGAAAATGTATAATCTGCATTGATAAAGAGAGTGGAAGTATTTTAAAAAAAATTAAACTTCCAACAGAAACACCAACTTGTCTAACTTTTGGTGGGTCTGATTTAAATATTTTATACGTAACTTCATTGAAATCAAAGTCAATCAATAATAATTTCGATGGAAATTTATATAAAGTTGAAACGGGTTTAAAGGGTATTGAACAAATGTTATGTAAAATCTAATATTATAAAAAATCTTTATTCACTAAGTTGTCTTCATTAAGCATACTTTTGTTTTTTAAAAAATAAAAAATGTTCTGAGAAGCCTCTAACGACATTCTTTCTCTGCATTCTAGAGTTAATGCAGCGTTATGCGGGGTAAGTAAGATATTATCTAAATTAAAAAAAGGATGTTTCAAATCAGGAGGCTCAGTTTCAAAAACATCCATTCCTGCACCTTTAATAATCTTTTTACTTAATGCTTCATAAAGACTTTTTTCATTAACTATTCCTCCTCTAGAGGTATTTACGAGTATAGAGTTATCTTTCATAAATTTAAGCTCAGTCTCTGAGATGAAATTTTTTGTATTGTCATTTAGAGGTAGGTGAATAGTTACGAAATCAGCTAAGCTAAGCCCTTCTTTTTTTTCTATAGGTGTGCAATTATATTTTTCTATTAAATCCTTTTTTATAAAAGGATCATAAACATATACTTTCATGTCAAATCCTTGACATCTTTTTGCTACTTCTTTACCTATTCTTCCAAATCCTAAAATTAATACTTTTTTTTCATATAACTCAAAAAAATTTGGCAATTCTGATTTTTTTTTAAAATTACCACTTCTTACTAAGGTGTCTGATAAAGATAAATTTTTCATCAGATAAATAAAAAATGACATTACATGCTCAGCTACACTAACTGCATTAGAGGTTGAGGTAATACCCAAAGCAATTTTATTTTTATTAATATACTCTAGATCTACATTATCATAACCAACACCATGTCTAGATATAATTTTTAAATTTTTACAGTTACTAAGAATATTTTTATCAAGCTTTGGAGTTCTTAGCAGAACGCCATCAACAAACTCTAATTTTTTTATTAAATTTTCTTCCTCAAAATTTTTGATCTCAAATACATCAAAATCATTTTCTCTTAAAAAATTTAAACCTTTTGGGTGAACCAAACCAACAATCGCTATTTTCATTTTACTCATCTGATTAAAAGTTATGTCAAAAAAACATCAAACTTAAAAGGTTTTTCATTCAATTTTCATTTCTATTGTGTAATATGCTTTTGTAATACGATAACAAAGGAAAAATAATGACAACTATCAAAATGTCCTGCGCCCATGCTCTTTTTAAATTTTTGATCGCACAAAAAACTATAATTGATGGTAAAAAGTTTCCTTTATTCCCAGGTGCTTTCGCAATTTATGGTCATGGTAATGTTGCGTGTTTAGGTCAAGCAATGGAGGAGTTTCAATCAGACCTCCCAGGCTACCGGGGACATCACGAACAAAGCATGGCTCTTTCAGGGATTGGCTACACACGAGCAATGAGAAGGAAACAGATTTTTATTGCAACATCCTCCTCAGGTCCAGGTGCAATGAATATGGTCACTGCGGCAGGCGTAGCTTTAAGTAATAGACTTCCAATTTTGTTATTGCCCGGCGATGTGTTTGCTAGTCGTTTTCCAGATCCTGTTTTACAACAAGTAGAAAATTTTAATTCCCCTGTTGAAAATCAAAATGATGCTTTTAAACCTGTGTCTCGTTTCTTCGATCGTATCACCCGACCTGAGCAAATTTTAAATTCACTTCCTCAGGCAATTCAAATAATGTTAGATCCTGCAGAGTGTGGTCCAGCTACTATTGCTATTTCTCAAGATGTTCAAGGAGAGTCTTTTGAATATCCAGAAATATTTTTTGAAGAAAGAACTCATGAAATTAGAAGAATTTACCCTGACCCAAAACAAATTAGTATTGCTGCAGATCAAATAAAAAATTCAAAACAACCTATAATTATTTCAGGTGGTGGGGTTTTATATTCAGAGGCAGAAGACGATTTACATAATTTTGCTAAAAAACATAATATTCCTGTTACTGCAACAGCTATGGGAATTGGTTGTATGACTAAAGATGACCCTTACTATATAGGTGGAATTGGCGGCTTGGGTGAGCGTTCAGCAAATAACCTCTCAAAAGAAACTGATCTAGCTATTGCTATAGGAACTAAATTAGCAGACTTCACAACTGGATCCTGGGCAAATTTTGAAAATTCTAATTTCAAATTAGTTTCTTTAAACACCGCTAGACATGACACATCTAAACATTTAGCTACCCCTGTTATATGTGATGCAAAAATTGGTTTGAAACAATTATCTGAGGCTCTAGGTTCTTGGAAGGCACCTGGGCTTTGGTATGAACGAGCCATTAAAGAAAGAGCAGATTGGGAGTCACATATTCAAAAACAAAGTGGACCAACAAATCAGAAAGAACCCTCCTATGCTCATGCCATTGGGGCAGTTTATAGAAATGCTGATCCAAGTGATATCGTTGTTACAGCGGCAGGAGGATTGGTAGGAGAGGTTGTACAAATATGGAAACCCAAACAAATCAATACTTTTGAAACAGAGTGGGGGTTTAGTTGTATGGGCTATGAAATTTCTGGTGCACTAGGAATTAAAATGGCAAAACCTAACCAAGAAGTCGTAGTCTTTCTTGGTGATGGCTCTTATTTGTTAAGCAATAGTGATATTTATAGTTCAATTATTTATGACCAAAAACTTATCATCGTTCTATGCGATAATGGAGGTCATATGGTTATCAACCGCCTTCAGCTGGCAAAAGGCGGTAAGGAATATATTTGTAATTTGAGATCAGCTCGTGCCAAAAATCTTCAATTTGTTGATTATGAAAAACACGCTCAAAGTATGGGAGCTAATGCTGAGACAGTTAAATCTACATCAGAATTAGAGGCGGCATATAAAAGAGCCAAAAAATCAGATAAGACTTATGTTATTGTAATTAAAACACATGGTTACGAATGGCTGGAGGGATCAGCTTTTTGGGAAAGCCCAACTCTTCAAGATCCTATCACTGGAGAAAATAAAGATGCACTTGCAGATTTTCAAGAAGGTAAAGGTAAACAACGCAAAGGTGTCTAAGTATTTTATTTGATAAATCGATATCAATGATAAAAAATAGTTATACATCTTTAAAACTTTTAGTTTTAATTGTAATTGTCTTTAATTTATTTGCTGCATTATACTATTATAATTATGTGACGGGTCAGATAGAACAAGCTCGCCTTTTTTACAAAAGCGTGTACGGAGATGATGAAAACTTCAATTCCATTTTTTGGTTATGTCAAAAAATTTTCACTAGTGGACATTAAAATAAAATTTATAAAATTATGAAATCAACTAAATCTTTTTTTAATTGGAATTGTAGAGATACTTGGAAACAAAGCGCCCATAACACTAAATGGTGTTTAATTGGATGCTCAATTGGTGATCTAGGAACTATATTTTTTTTTCAAACCTCACAAATACCGTGGCCAACTTCAGCAATTATGATGTTAGCTATTTTTAATGGACTGTTAACTAGTATTGCTTTGGAAACATTTATTTTAATTAAACAAAAAATGAGTCTTTCTCAGGCTTTAAAAACTGCATTAGGTATGAGCTTTATATCGATGATAGCGATGGAACTAGCAATGAATTTAACTGACTTTGTTATCACAGGTGGTGCAATACTGACATGGTGGGTAGTGCCGATAATGTTATTTGTAGGTTTTATTACACCGTGGCCATATAATTATTGGAAATTAAAAAAATATAATATCTCATGTCACTAAAAGATTTTCGTTTGTTGATATAAATTGTTTATAAGAATAATTTTTACAACTTTATTACTGTGTCTTTTTAACCTTTGTTTTGCTGATGAGGTCTATGTGATTGATGGAGATACTATTAAATTAGACGGAGAAACTATACGCTTTAGTGGAATAGATGCACCTGAGATAAAGCAAAAATGCATAAAAATGAAATTAGAAGTTCCTTGTGGTCAGATATCCAAAGAATTAATTGAGGATAAAATTGAATTTAAAAATCTTAATTGTATCTCTGAAGGAAAGGATCAATATGGAAGAACCTTAGCAGAATGCTTTTTAGAAGATGAATCATTAAGTAGTTACCTTGTAAGACAAGGTTATGCTTTCGCTTATAGAAAGTACTCAAAAAAATTTATTAAAGATGAAGAGTTTGCTATGAGGCATAATAAGGGAATGTGGGGTATGAATTTTATTTTTCCATGGGACTATAGAAGACAAAATTAAATTATTTAATGACAAAAAAAAATATTGCAGTTATTGGAGCGGGAATAGTAGGGTTAAGTACTGCTTATTATCTTCAATCCTCTTTAAATAAAGTAACATTATACGATCAGTATGATCCAGGCTCAGGAACGTCACGTGGACATGCTAGTGTAATTGCAAATTATGGAATACCAGCACTTAATCAAAATGATGTTTGGAAAAATCTAATTAAATACTTGTTTTATAAGAACTCTCCCTTGTCTATTAAATTTTCATATTTACATAAGTCATTACCATGGTTGATACATTTTCTTAGAAATTGTAATTCAATTTCTATGAACTTTACAGCTGAACAAACTGCCAATCTTTTGAAAAAAGCATTACCTACTTATCAAAACCTATTAAATGAGATACAAGCAAATGATTTAATTGTTAACAGAGGTGTTTTATATGTTTGGATAAATGAAAAAGAGAAACCTACAAAAAATCAAATAAAGATTAGAGAAAAAAATAACATTGAACAAATTTACCTTTCTAAAAGTGAAATATTAGATTTAGAACCTTATCTTAATCCTAATATTAAAGGTGGCTGGTATTTCCCCAAAGCACATCATACTCTTAATCCCGATAAAATTTTAAGTAAGATCTTCATAAAATTTAAAGAAAAAAATGGCCAATTCATAAAAGAAAAAATATCTCATATCTCTTTTATAAATCAAAAATTCCATATCAATAGTCAAACATATGACGAGGTTGTCATCTGTTGTGGTGCTTTTTCAAACACACTTGTTAAGCAGCTAGAAGGAAAATCAATTCCTCTAGAGACAGAAAGAGGTTACCATTTAGAATTTCAAGATATGCAAAGGTTTCTTTCTCGACCTATATGTTTGGTAGACTCGGGGATGTATTTGACTCCATTAGATAACTGTATTCGAGCTGCAGGCACAGTAGAATTAGCAGGAAATAGTAATGAAATTAACTATTCTAGAATAAATTATATAGATCGCGGTTCTAAAAGATTAATTTCAGAGCTCAAAAACTATCAAAAGACATGGTTAGGATTTCGACCAACCCTGCCTGACTGTTTACCTATAATTGGAAAGTCACCAAATCATAATAATCTATACTATGCGTTTGGTCACAACCATTTAGGATGGACATTAGGGCCGGTCACTGGAAAAATGATTACTAAACTCATAAACAAGGAAGAGTCAGATAACCAGGCTTATAAAATTGATAGATTTTTATGATGGTATGTAGAAATCTATTTATATTAATTTTATTTTTAATTAGTCTAAAGGCATGGAGTTTTGATCAAAAATATTTAAAAGATTATTGCGTAGGATATTTTGAAGAATTATATTGGGCCCTTGATCCTATAGAAGAAGATGATACTAGAAACCAAATAAAGAATTTTTTTAATCAAAAATATCCTGGCTCAGATCAGCTAGACTTTGATTTATTTTACAACTCAAAGACCAAACAATTCATTACTAATTGGAAAAATATAGATTTAAGTAAATATGTTAAAGTTAATTATCCAAATTTTGAAATAATTATTTTAGATGCATATATAAATCTGTTTACAGCAGACAATAGTTTCTGTCCTGCTTTCTGGAATAACTGTACAGAAGAATCACTAGACTATTTTTTTAAGGCCGCAGAGGATTTTAGTGATGATTGGAAAGGAGAGAAAAATGTTTTATTTTTTTTGGAAGATACTTTATCAGTTCATCATTGTTCCACATATCTAAGAACATCAATAGATAAAAAAAAATTTATATCTGATTTAAATATCTTGATTAAAGAGCTTACAAAATAGTTAAATTTTCGATTTGTGCCAATCTTTTAGTGTTTCAGGATAATCAGTTTGTATTAATGATACTCCTTTAGATATTAAAGATCCCCAGCAAGCATCAGGTGAGCTTAGGGCTAATTTATCAGTAAAACCACCATTAGGAACATCATCTAGTGTATTTACCCATACAGATGCACTTTTCTTTAAGCAAAAATTAGAAACCTTTTCAAAGATTGAGATGTCATCAAAGTTTATTTCAACAATCTGTGGATCAGTGATATCAATGACCTCATAAATCTCCTTCAAAGATTGATTTGTTATATTTAAAACAATCATATTGATAATTTTGGACTCATGTCTTTCTTTAATATATTTCTTTGCTTCAGAGGCTGTTTTCAAAGGTTTTTTCACATCAACATAATTATGGAAATCATTATCATGAATAAAAGATAAAAGTGCTTTTCTGTCTGATGGATTTTTTACATCTATATCAAATAAGACATTTCCTTTAAATAAATTTAGCACCTCCAATAAAGAGGGAATCTTCTCATCAGTAATTCTATTATTGTTCCCATTGCTTTTTTTTAAAAAAGCATTCTTGATAATATTTGAGGATGTGCAAGAAATTCTACCTGAAAGATTGGTGGTTCTTTCAAGATCTTCATCATGTATTACGAAAAAATCTCCATCAATATTTCTCCTTACATCAATTTCAACAATTGAAAAATTTTTATCTATGGCATTTTTTATTCCAGAAATACTATTTTCGGGATATTTGCCCCACAAAGTTCTATGACATACAATTGATAAATCTCTATCTTTATCAGAAATATAATCTTTATAATTCAACATCTCTAAAACTTTTATAAACAACTTTTTATCATTTTAAAGAATTGTCTTAATATTCTTTTATTACTTTATGATAGTATATAAATATGGGTTGGTGGATTGGTGAAGAAGATGAGCTCGAAGAAACTATTGTTCCTTATCATAAATGCTCTGAATGTGGTGAATATAAGGAAGTTTCAAAAAAATATATTAATAAATTGAATGATGATTTAATTACAATTTGTTACGACTGTGGAAAACAAAGATATATTGAGTCATTGATGGTTGTTTCAGCTATCGACGGTTTTGACGATATTTAATTATAAAATTTGGACGAAAGGGGGATTTTGCCCCCCATATCCATAATATTATTAAAGAGATATTCTTTTGCTTTGATTGCGGGGTTTATTAAAAGCAGCAAATATTATCTTTTGAGTGTTCAAGGCTGAGAAACGAAAGCTCTCTGATGCCTTAGCGTCTTTAAGTATATTGAGTCTTATTTTGCTCATAGCATTTCTCCATAATTGATACTTTTTCTACTATTTTAATAGATTGACAGATTATGATTGAAGGGCAGGTATGCAAATTTAACAAATCTCTTAATCAAACCACTTTTATACAAAAAAATATTGAATTTATTAATGTTTTTTGAATAAGAATAATTTTTTTCATATCGGTATTATGATTAACATGAAGTGTTTTTTTGCTATTATCTCGTCCTTGATAATGACCTCTTTTAAAAAAATTGTTGTGATTGGTGCTGGCACAATGGGATCGGGTATTGCCGCTCATTTAGCTAACTCTGAACGCCAGGTTGTTTTACTAGATTTAAAAGGTAAAGAGTTTGCCAATCAAATATCTGAAAAAGCTATAGATTTGATTAAAAAGTCAGACCCTCCATTATTAGTTGAAAAGTCTCGATTGACTTATATCAAACCTGGTAATCTTACTGACGATTTTGATGATATTAAAGATGCAGATTGGATTATAGAGGCTGTTGTTGAACGTATTGATATCAAGCATCAACTTTATTCTCAAATAGATAAAGTACGTAGCTCTCACTCTATTGTCTCTTCTAACACCTCCACCATACCACTGTCTATTCTGACCGAAGAAATGTCTGATAACATGAAGTCAGATTTTTGTATTACGCATTTTTTCAACCCAGTAAGATTTATGAGATTACTAGAAATAGTAGAAACTCCCCAAGTCAATGTAAAAAAAATAGCCTCTCTTCGAAATTTTTGTCAAAACGAACTTGGTAAAGGAATAGTTGATTGTAACGATACACCAGGATTTATTGGAAATCGAATTGGGGTTTATGCTATGCAGGTAGCAATGTATGAGGCCCTTGAGCGTGAGCTCCCTATAGAAATTGCTGATGCTTTATTTGGCCGTCCATTAGGTATTCCAAAAACAGGTGTCTTTGGTTTATATGATTTGATAGGGATCGATCTTATGAAAGATGTTCTTGCATCATTTAAGAGAGAGTTACAAGAGGATGATCCATTCATGAAAGTTGTAAAACCCCATCCTATTGTAGAACAACTTTTGGAAAAGGGCTTTACAGGAAACAAAGGGCCTGGAGGTTTTTACGAAAATAAAATTGTAGATGGTGATGAGATTACAAAAGCTCTAAATACCTCTGATATGAGCTATTATGATTTTGATAAAGTAGATTTACCTATCGCACGACGAGTGGAAAAGGAGGGTATTAGATCTTTACTTGATGATAATAGTGAATATGGAAAATATACTTTTGCTGTTCTCTCAAAAATTATCAATTATAGCGCTTTTTGTATACCTGAAGTCTCCTCTAAGATCACTGATATAGATGATGCTCTTCGTATGGGATTTAACTGGAATGAGGGACCTTTTGAACTTCTCTTTGAATATGGTCTAGAAAATTATATCCGCCGTCTCCAAGATGAAAATATACATGTACCTGATTTATTCACTACCATGACTCGCTTAAAGCAAGAGCCCTATGACTCTACTTCTTCGAGGTCCTATAATCATGAAGCAGGAATGAAATTTATTAATCGAGGTGAGGGTGTGCGCCGATTGGGTGACCATAAAAAATATGCCAATCCTCTTTCCCGAAATTATGCCTCTACTATTTGGCAATTTACTGATGATGCAAGGAAGCAAAGAGTTCTAGTTTGTGAATTCCACACTAAGGCTAATGCCCTAAATGGTGATGCAATGAAAATTTTAGAGGAATCTATTGAAAAAATGGTGTCAGAAGATTATCAAGGTTTAGTCATTTACAATGAGGCAATGAATTTTTCTGCTGGTGCTGATTTAAATACTATGATTGACTTAGCAGATCAAGCTGACTGGAAGGGAATTGATAAATACCTCTCTCACTTTCAACAAGTTTGTAAAAAAATGAAGTACTCTTCAAAGCCGACGATAAGCGCCGTAGGGGGGTTAGCCATTGGAGGAGGTTTTGAAGTCGCATGTCAAGCATCTCGAATGGTAGCTCACATGAATAGCACATTAGGATTAGTTGAGACAGGTGTAGGTCTGGTTCCTGGAGGAGGAGGTTGTAAAGAACTTCTATGGAGATGGGTTCAAGACCCTGAATATGCCAGCGATCATGACGAAGCAGCAATTCGTGTTTTTGACATTATAGGATATGGACTAATGGCGCACTCACCACTTCAAGCTAGAAAACATAAATTCTTTCTTTCTAATGATATAATGGTTTTAAATAGAGATAATTTACTTGTTGAATCCTTCAAACAATTAGCCGAATTAAAACTTGATTATAAACCTCCACAAAAACCTCAGTTTTGTCTTAGTGGCAATGAAGTAAAAGAAAAAATGCATCAACACCTACTGGATTTAGAGAAAAAAAATATTATTTTTGGGTATGATGTTGATATTGGGCTTCATTTGGCTAATGTTCTAAGCGGTGGAGAAACTGATAAATCAAAGATTTTATCTGAAAATGATTTATATGATTTAGAGCGACAGTCACTGATAAATTTAATACAATCACAAAAAACACGCGATAGGATCCATGCAATGTTATTAAACGGAAGAAGATTGAAAAACTAATGAACCATTTTGAACAAGGAATGCAAAAAAATGATGCAAACTTTGTTCCCCTTACTCCCTTAAGCTTTCTTGATCGTATCAAAGATGTTTATCCAGATTACGAAGCTCTAATTTATGAAGATAGAAAATATACTTGGAAGCAGGTTTATGATAGATGTACTCAGTTTGCAAGCGCTCTTACAAAAATAGGTGTAGGTGAAGGAGATGTTGTCTCTATTATGGCTGCAAACACTCCAGAACTTTTTGAAGCTCATTATTCTGTACCAATGACAGGGGGGATAATTAATACAATCAATACTAGATTAGATACCCGAACTGTTTCTTACATTCTTAATCATAGTGACTGTAAAGTATTTATTGTTGATCGTCAGTTTCAAAAAGTTGCAAGTGAGGCATTATCCCAAGTTGATCGAGAAATTGTTGTTATAGATATAAATGATATTTACGCAGGTCTTGGAGAAATGTCTGCTATAGGAAAGCTAGAGTATGAAAGTTTCCTATTAACAGGCGATGAGGATTTTGATTGGATAAGACCAAGAGACGAATGGCAAGCCATATCACTAAGCTACACTTCCGGTACTACAGGAAACCCAAAAGGTGTTGTTTATCATCATCGGGGATCTTATCTGATGTCTATGGGGAGCATTAGCGCCTGGAATATGCCAAATCGATTGACATATTTATATACTGTTCCGATGTTTCATTGTAATGGATGGGGATATCCATGGACATTGGCCATGCTTCATGCTCGAGTGGTATTGATCAGAAATATTATTGTCAAAGATATCTTTAATTTGATTGATCGGTATGAAGTAACTCATTTTGGAGGTGCGCCCATTGTTTTAAATATGATTGCCAATGCCCCTAAGGAAGATCAAAAAACATTAAAAAATAAGATTTATGTAATGACAGCAGGAGCACCTCCTCCTTCATCAATTCTACAAAAAATGGACTCATTAGGCTTTGAAGTAATGCATGTATACGGCCTTACTGAAACATATGGACATGTCACACATTGTGCCTGGAATGAAAATTGGAATAAACTTTCTGAAGACGAGCGCTCAGAACGTAAATCCTATCAAGGAGTTCGCTATCCCCATACTGAAGTAGTAGCGGTACTAAATCCTGAGACCCTTGATCCAATACCAGCTGATGGTGAAACAATGGGAGAAATTATGATTAGGGGTAATACAGTCATGAAGGGTTATTATAAAAATGAAGAAGCAACCCAAGCTTCAATGAAAAATGGATGGTTCCACTCTGGTGACTTGGCAGTTATTCATCCCAATGGATATATTCAAGTCAAAGATAGATCAAAGGATATCATTATAAGTGGTGGCGAGAATATTTCCTCTGTAGAAATTGAAAATATTATCACTAAACATCCAGCAGTATCTCTTGCTGCTGTGGTAGCAAGACCTGATGAAAAATGGGGAGAGACCCCATGTGCCTTTATTGAGTTAGTAGATGGTCAGAAAGTATCTGAGGATGAACTCAAAACCTTTTGTAGAGAAAATTTAGCAGGTTTTAAAATGCCAAAAACTTTTATTTTTCAAACTTTACCTAAGACCTCAACAGGTAAAATTCAAAAATTTGAACTTCGCGAAGTCGTCAAAACTCTTTAATTAAATTTTCTTCCTTTTTTTTTCAGGTAAATCAACTATTCGCATTTTTTTTAATCTTTTAAAGCAGTTATAACAAACCATATTGTGATATGTGGCTATTAAATTTTGAACTTTTTGTGGAGCAGTTCGTACTTCAGACTCAATATAAGCTGCATCCATCGTGGATAGTTCAGCCTCGCAGTATTTACAGGACTCAGCCATTGGCTAATATTTTAGGTTTTTCTTAATTTTGTTCCAATATTGAAAGAAGCGTTTGGCGGGCTGAAGATAATTATCTGTTGATAAAAAAAAGTCTGGAAGAAGCTCTAAATCATGTCGTTGCCTTATTTTTTGAAAAAGGGCTTGATAGACGGGTCGAAATGTAGATTTTGAGGTAATGGTTGTAATTGGATTTTGTTGGTGAAAATTTTGAAGGATATCAAGGGTTTTTCCTTGAAAAATCTCTGCACCGGCTTGTTCTGCTAGTTGATAGCGATACAGTTGTACCTTATCACTAACTTCATACCCTTCCTGAATCTCTTTATCAATGATATATATTGCCTGTCCCTCTATATGGCTGGGTGCTCTCATAAATTCATCATAAAGATAAATGAGGTTCATAGATTGGGAAATAACCTTGCACTGATTTCTTCATAGCTTCCATCAATTTCTACATTTTGTTGAGGATCAATGGAAAGAGTTTGGTGGCAGTATTTATAAGCATTTTCTAAATTAAAAATATATGGTTTACCGGCAAAGGTACTGGCAATCCATTGCCAAGAAAAATTATTACTAGCAATATCACCATCTAGTAAATGAGTAAGAAAAAATTTTGCACCTTCTTGCCATTTCACTCTTCGAAAGTGAACTACATATGAAGCCAAATACATTCGAGCATGATTATGGAGATATCCAGTTTGAATTAGTTCTTGAATAAAATAGTTGATTAACTGAGTTGGAGTTTCTCCTTTAGAGATATCGTCTGGAAGATTGTCTAGATAGTCATTTGGCCTGAAACCTGTTTTATACTCTTCCACATCCGTCCATAATTGATCAGGATGATTATATGCATAGCTTCGCCAAAAATCTCTCCATGCTAATTCTTGAATAAATTTTTCACTTTCTACAAAATTAAATTTATCACGAATAATACTCAGTAACTCTCTATTTTGAATAACCCCATGCTTGATTTGAGGTGACATTTGGGAAATATGCCCATTGAGGAAGTTTCGAGTCTTTGCGTATCGACTAGGATTGAAATCTTGAAATTTTTGAAGAGATACTTCTCGAGAAGGCCAAGTAAGATGTGATTGTGACTGGGAGAATAATTCTTGCTCGGACTTTATTTTCACATTTATTTATACTTTTAGGAAAGATAACTAGACCAGTATTAGAGATCGAAAGTGATTTTTGTGCCTGGTGGAAGTTGAGCTATTTTGGATATATCTTCACTAGCGAGAATGGCAATTTTTGGATAGCCACCAGTACAAGGAATATCTCGCATCAAGATAATAAGTTGACCTTCACTAGGAACTTGAATGGAGCCAGGAAGGATCCCTTCAGATAAAATATCATGAGAAATATGGCTTTTTAAGGCTTCTCCCTCTAAACGAAGACCCATCCGATCACTTTGCGTAGTAATAGAAAATGGATTTGAAATAAATGTTTGAAGCACCTCATCAGAGAAGTAATTGAGCTGAGGACCTGGATAGACTTTGAAATTAGTTTGCTTTGAAATATTCACCTCTTTATTAGATTGGAGGTCCCAAGATCTAACATCTTCAGATATTTTAAATTCATCTCCAATTTGAATTGGTCGATTAATACTACCAATTTGAGCCTTTATGTCGGTGGAAAAACTTTGTAGACATGGCTCTAAACCCAAACCATTTTCAAATGCAATATATCCATACACAGAGTCGATGGTGTTATGAATATTAATCTCATCCCCCTCAAATAAATTAATACTAGTATAGGGCTCATGTTCAATTTGTGTATTATTATTTTTTTGGACAAAAATATTGCACTGACCCCCCACACTGACTTTAATAGCTCCTTGTTCTACTTTCAAAGAGGGACCCACATAGGCAAACTCTAAAAATTGATTTTGATGATGAGGAATTACCTTCGTGAGGGCCTGTGGAATTCTTTGATCCATAATCCCACTGGGTGAGACCCCTAGATGTTGATAATGAAATCGACCCCAGTCTTGGACAGTTAAATATGTTCCTGTTCGTGTGACCCTAAAAGTATTCACTTGGAAAATTCCTTGATGATCTCATCAAGCCCAAAATGCTTGGATTGGATTTGTTGAAATTCTTTTTCTGAAACAGATTGAAACTGTACTGTATCACCCGGAAGAAATAAGGAGGTTCGTGAGTGTTCGAGGTTGAAAATATCAAAGGGGACCTGGCCAATAATATTCCAACCACCAGGGGATACTTTGGGATAGACGCAGGTATGTTCCTTTGCTATGCCTATCGACCGAGCAGGAATTTGAATTCGAGGTGTCGTCAAACGAGGTGTAATAAGTGAGGGGTCTATATCTCCTAGATAAGGAAAGCCAGGCATGAAGCCAATATAATAGGCGTAGTAAGATACCCCGGTGTGTTTAGATATTACCTCTTCTTTAGTAAGACCATGAACTGACTGGATAAGTTCACGATCAAGAGCATAGTTATCTTCATAGCATGAAGGAATATTCCATAATTTTTGGTCTTTTTGGGATTTTGCGAGATTTATTTTGGCAAGTTTGCGCTCAATAATATCCTGAGCTTGATTACGATTTTTGGTGTTTTGAAAGGATAACACGATTTTATTAAAGGATGGTATGACGTTTAATTGAGGTAGATCAAGATCTTGGAGGAGGGCACAAATAGCATTGACTTCCTGCGATATTTGCTGAGAGCTATCAGATCCAAAATCCAGAATTAATCCAAGATCACCGTAATGATTTATTTCTTTGAAAAACACATATTTATTTTAATGTAATATTGATGTCTGTGAATAAAATAAATTTTAATTCTGATATTGCAGAGAGAGACTTATCCTTTTATCAGTTAGTGGACTTACCCTTAATTTCTCACATCAACTCCGCAAATATTGGATGTCTTTATCATGGGGGCATAAAAGAGGTAATTAAAAAAGCTACTCAAGAGTGTTTTCACCAGGGTGTCTCGATTGGTGCTCATATTTCTTTCTCAGATAAGGACAACTTTGGAAGATCTCTGATAGATTGGAATGAAGATCTTATTCATAATTTAATGAAAGATCAAATTTCTATTTTATCAAATTTAAAAGACTCTCAAATATCTATTACCCACCTCAAGCCCCATGGGGCTTTAAACAACATGGCCTGTAAAGACCCTGAGTTAGCTAAGATTATTGTTTCATATATAAAACACCATCATCCAAAAATTATTATGCTAGCTCCTGTCTTCAGTGAATTGGCTAAGGCAAGTGAAGCTGCAGGTTTAGTAACTGCTTTAGAAATATTTGCTGATCGAACCTATGAGGATGATGGGACTCTGACACCTAGATCTATTGAGGGTTCTTTGATCACTGATCCGGAACAGGTTCGGACGTATGTAAGAAATATGATCGAGGAGGAAGCAATTATAAGTCGTTCAGGAAAAAAAATTACAGCCACTTTTCATTCCATTTGCCTTCATAGCGATACCCCAAATAGTGTTGAAATTTCCAATCAAATTTGCATACTCCTTCATTCCATGGGAGTACAACAACAAACACTACCTGAATTATTTTAAATTAAATGAATACGTTTTTTTTTTACGGCACCCTTCGTTCTATTCCTATTTTAGAGACGGTAATTGGTCATAAATCTGACTATTTAAAATTTCTTCCA
>CABWYP010000014.1 GCA_902509695.1 uncultured Alphaproteobacteria bacterium
AAAAATAAGCCTCTTAGTGGGTCTGTAGCAAAACTATGAACAGAAACTATTAAATTGGATCTAACAAGAAAGGTTCCAAAAACAGCTGCAATAAAACTATAAAGTGCTAAGTTTAAAGACCATAATTTTAATTGGTTACTTTTAACAGAAACTTGAAGAGAGTGAATTAGTGCTGTATTTAGCAGCCAAGGAATTAATGATATATTTTCTACAGGATCCCAAAACCACCATCCGCCCCAACCAAGTTCTGAATAAGCCCAATAAGAACCTAGAACAATACCAAATGTCAAAAAAAACCAGGAAATCTTTGACCAAAATAGCATTTGTTGAAAAAGACTCTGAGAGAAATCTTTAGAAACTAAAATGTGGGAAGCTATTGCAAATGGTATAATCAAACCTATATATCCCAAAAAGAGTGTAGGTGGGTGTATCGTAAATAAAAAATGTTGTAAAATTGGGTTTAAACCCAAACCCTCTAACATCTCATTTGTTTCAATTTTCTGAAATGGATTAGAACTGACCAATAAATATAAGATAAATAAACTAGAAATAAAAATAATCTGTCTATGTATTTGTTTATTATTGTTAGACCTTAAAAAAAATATTCCAAAAATATTTATTAAAAAAATCCATAAAAGAATTGATCCTTCATGACTTCCCCATGCAGATGTTATTTTATAAAAGAGAGGGTCGTCTATATAAGAATTTTGAAAAACATTCAGCACACTAAAGTCTGAAATAGAAAAACCAACTACTAATATTAAAAAGGGAAGTAAACCAGTAATATAAGTTATATTTAAAAAAGAATTATCAGATAGAAAAAACTTTTTAAACCATCCTGTGTACAGGGCAATAATACTTAATAGTGAAAATATTAAAAAAAAATTTCCAAGATTAGAAATCAATTAATTTCCTCTCCAGATACCATCATTTCTCATTTTATCAATTGCACTTTGAGGCATATAATTCTCATCATGTTTTGCTAAGACAATTTCAGCAATAAATATATTTTCTTTGTTCATTACACCTTCAACAATAATTCCTTTATTTTCCTCAACAAGGTTAGGTAAGGTTTTCGAAAACTCTACTTCAACTGTTTGATTAAATTCATCAATTACTTCAAACTTCCATATATTTTTATCAAATTTCAAAGATCCCTTTTTTACCAATCCACCAACTCTTAAATATTTATTATCTATGTTTTGCATTTGTTGAAGATCTGAAGGAGATACGAAGTAAGCTATTTGATCTTTTAAGGAATAACTAATTAAAACAATTGAAGAGGAAAAGCATACAAATATTACTAATAAAAAAATAAATCTCTTTTTAATCTGATTGTTTAGTTTGATGATACGCACTAGTCCTATTAAAGACTTTTTTCTTGATAAGCATAATTATTATCGTTGTCACAGCACAAACGCACCCAAAGAAGCCATAACAGATAAGAACAAATTGAAGACTAGTCATTATTCTAGAAGTTTTGATCTTTCTATTTTTCTATTTTCGATAATTATATAAAAGATATTAGAAAACCAGTAAATACATAATAAAAATAATGAAAAGAAACTTATTAAAAGAGTGATGAAATAATCAGTAGTAACACTAGGACCACCAATTTTCAGTATACTGCTACCTTGATGCAAGGTTGTCCACCAATCAACTGAAAATTTAACTATAGGCAAGTTAACAAGACCTATTATTGCCAGTATTGAAGCGGCAAAGTCTGCTTTTTGAAAATGATCAAATGAATATAATAGAAGAATATGACCAAGGTAAATAAAAGATAATATAAGCATCGAAGTTAATCTGGCATCCCAAACCCAATAAGTGCCCCATGTAAGGTTTCCCCAAATAGATCCAGTAATCAGAACAATAATGCTCATGATAAAGCCAATAGGTGACATTGCTCTGGAAATTGTAAAAGACGTTGGAGATTTGAACACAAGACCTATTATACTGCTGACACCCATTATTGAGAATAAAAGCAAAGACAACCAGGCAGCAGGGACATGTATGAACATTATTTTAAAAGAAATTCCTTGATAATAATCATTCTCTAAAAGAATAATTAGAACGCCAGAAACCACCAAAAGTATTATCGTTAAAAAAATAATATATCTAGATATTGAATTTAGAAAGTTAGATAAGGTATTTGGTGTTATTGCAAACATTAGACAGATAATCTTTTCAAGGCAAAACTGGTTAATAAAGGAGAAAAAGCTAAATTAAGCAAAAAATATGCGATAAAGAATAAATATAATTTACTTATTTGAAAATCAACTATTTCTGTTAAAGCCATCGAAAAAATTAAAATTGGCACAAATAAGGGTAATGTCAAAACGCTAGTAATAGACAACTTATTATTCTTTGAAATTGTTATTGAGGCTGTCATCGAAGAAATAAAAATAATACTTAATAAGGAGAGGATCAATAATAGATTGATTGGAATTAGATATGAAAGTTGAACTCCTAAAATAATCAAAATTAAAGGAGAAAAAATAATAAACACAAAAATTAGATTTAAATAAATCATAATATTTTTAATAAAGACAATAATCTCTAAAGCAAATGGTGATAAAATATATTGTTGTAATTTTGCTTCTGAAAAATCATTTGCATAAACTTTTTCAACCTTAATTAATGATATGAAAAAAATTATTATCCATAAAAAAGCGATAGTAATTTCAATATCATAAGTAATATTTCTTATAGCAAGAGAAAATATTGAAGATGCAATTAGTAATAGAGAGAACAAAACAATAGTAAAAATACTCCCTCTGAGCATTAATAAAAATTCATTTTTAATCAGTTTTAAAAAGTTTTTAATCATCAAAGTTGAAAAATTTTATGCTCTAATGTGAGGACATCTTGATGGCTTGATATCAGTATTAAACCATTGTTTTCAAGTTTTTTTGTTAATAATATTATTATTTTTTCTATCGTTTTGTTATCTAAGCCATTGAAAGGATCATCTAAGATCCAGACAGGTTTATTTACTAACATTAATAAGAGTAACTGTAATTTCTTTTTTTGCCCGTAGGAGAGTTGATAGAATTTCTTATTAAGATTCAATTCATCAAATAAAAACTTGATACTCTTATCTCTTACTTCTTGAGAAAAATTTACATTGTGTACTGCAAGCCAATACTTAATATTGTCATTTAATGATAATTCATCATAGGCAAAATTATTCTCACCAATATACAAAAAGTATTTTGAGGAAATAGCATTATCTATAACTCTACCATCGTAGATAATCTCCCCCTCCAATGGATCTAAGAAATTAAGAATATTAGAAAGCAAGGTTGTTTTACCTTGGCCATTAGCTCCTTTTAGAACCATCATTTCACCATGTTTAACTTCTAAGGAGATATTTTTAAATATGAGGTCATTCCCTCTAGCAAAAGATAAGTTTCTTATTTCAATCATAAAAAAAAGCGGGTAATTATAACCCGCTTTTGAAGTTTTAAATATTTAAAACTGAGAAATTTATCTTCTTTTTCTAGAAGCTTTTCTTTTCTTAGGAGCTGCTTTCTTCTTGGCAGCTTTTCTTTTAGGAGCTGCTTTCTTCTTAGCTGCCTTTTTCTTTTTAGGAGCAGCCTTCTTTTTCTTAGGTGCAGCCTTTTTCTTCTTAGGAGCTGCTTTCTTCTTGGCAGCTTTTCTTTTAGGAGCTGCCTTCTTCTTTTTAGGCGCCGCCTTTTTCTTAGCCGCTTTACGCTTTACAGCTTTTTTCTTAGTGGCTTTTTTCTTCTTAGGAGCTGCTTTCTTCTTGGCAGCTTTTCTTTTAGGAGCCGCCTTCTTAGCAGCTTTTTTCTTAGTTGCTACTTTTCTCTTTGCAGCTTTTTTCTTAGGAGCTGCTTTCTTCTTGGCAGCTTTTTTCTTTTTTACAGCCATTATAGCCTCCTTACTTTTATACTTACTAGCAAGTATAAAACGAATATTTAAAAATATTCATTTACTTAAAAAAACATTAAAAAAGTATTTAATTAAGTCAACATCTTATTTGTGTTAACTTTTTTTTAAACAATGAGTCAAATTGAAATTATTTTAGGTCCAACTAATACGGGTAAAACTTTTTATGCGTTTGAACAAATGTTTTCTTATAAAAACGGCGCATTTGGTTTCCCTTTACGACTTTTAGCAAGAGAAAACTATGATAAAGCATGTAAATTATATCCAATTGATCAAATCGCTTTAATTACAGGCGAAGAAAAAATTATACCTAAAGATTCGAAATATTTTTTTTGTACCGTTGAATCTATGCCAGATGACTTTTTTGAATTCATTTGTGTAGATGAGATACAGTTATCGGCTGACTATGAAAGAGGCCATATTTTTACTCAACGTCTTTTATATTCAAGAGGTGAACAAAAAACTATTTTTTTAGGCTCTCTTACAATGGAAGAGATAGTCAAAGATTTAATTCCTGAAGCGGAAATAAAATTTAAAAATCGTTTTTCTCAATTAAATTTTATTGGTCATAAAAAAATTCAAAATATAAAACCACGATCAGCCATCATTGCTTTCAACCTAATAGGCCTTTACGAAATAGCAGAACAAATAAGAACTTTGAAAGGAGGTGTAGCTTTAGTTGCTGGTGCCTTAAGCCCCAAGACAAGAAATTCACAAGTTAAATTATACGAAGATGGAGAAGTTGACTATATTGTAGCTACAGATGCAATAGGCATGGGCCTTAATCTCAATATCAACCAAGTATATTTTTCAGGTTTAGAAAAATTTGATGGAAAATATGTCAGGCCCTTAAATGATATGGAGGTAGCTCAGATAGCTGGTAGAGCTGGTCGTTACACAAAAACAGGATATTTTGGATCAACCTTAGGAGCTAAGTTTTCAAATGAAGAAACAGTGAATAATATTCAAGCCCATAAATTTGAATCTATTAAAAAAATATTTTGGAGGAATCACCTCCTTTCATTTAAGACTATTTATGATCTCAAAAATTCTCTTCTCAAACTACCTGCAAATCCAAGATTAATTTTGAAAAAAGATGCAGAGGATCAAAAGTTTTTATTTGGGTTTTTAAAAAATAAATCTTTATCGTCAAGTCTAAATGATGCAATTTCACTAAAGCAATTATGGGACATTTGTCGTATACCTGATTATCAAAATATATCTGATGATAAGCATATATCTTTATTGATAGAAATTTTTTATGAATTAAAAAAAAATAAATGGCAACTAGGTTTAAATTTTTTAAATAAAAATATTTCTAGACTTGAAGACTACTCGGGAAGTATTGATGATTTAATTTATACCTTAAATGAAACAAGAATATGGCTTTATATTACAAATCAGAAGCATTGGATGCCAGACTCTTCTTGGATAGAAAAAGTTAAAAATATAGAAGATAAATTATCAGAAGAGATACATCAAAGCCTGATGCAAAAGTTTGTTGATAAAAACAAAAGTGAAATGGTCCAAAACTTAAATATTAGTGAAAAAAATATCTCAGTAAGTAACAACAGTTATGTTATGATTAAAGATGAAAAAATAGGAGTAATTGGTGGATTTAAAATTAATTTCGATGAAAAATTTCAAGATATTTTAAATAGCAGTTACCAAAAAATTATAAAAGAACAAATCGCCCCTTATATGTCATTAAACGTAGAAAATTTTATCACCGCCCCTGATGAAAGCTTAAATTTAAATCCTTTGATAGATGAAAAAGGATGCTTCTCAAATCTTTATATTTCTTGGGGTGAGACTAATATAGCCTCTATTAACAAAGGTGAAGAACTTCTAAAACCTAACATTGAAATAATTAAAGATGAAACTCTAATCTCAGAAGATCAAACTAAGAAGATAACTAGTAAAATATGTAATTGGTTTGAAACCAATTACTTGCATAAAATTAATCTAACACCTAGCTTAAATAAGTTTGATCAAACAGCAGAAGAACGAAGTCTAATTTTCAAGCTTAATGAAAACCAATTTAACTTTTATCAAATAAATATTTTAGATGAATTCAAATTAATTGAAGAAAGTAAAAGAAAAGAAATTCATGCTATGAATTTTCGTTTAGGAAAAAATGTAATATTTAATAGTGAACTAATTCGACCTGAATTTATGAGAATAAAATTTTTCCTATGGAATATTTTCCACGAAGAAAATTTTTCATATAACTCTTATATTCCTAAAGATGGTAATTCTACTCTTAATATTGAAAATAAAATTAATGAAAATTTAGCAATGTTTCTCGGTTTCATACCTCAAAATCAACTTCTCATTAGAATAGACATCTTTAATGAGTTTGAAAAACAACTTTTCAAAAGAGAAAATCGCGGTCCATTTTCTCTCCCAATGGATCTCTCTAATTTATTGGGAATTAAAAAAGAAAAACTTATTGATATTTTAAAAGGTAGGTCTTTTTTAATCCAAGAAATTGAAGAAAATGACCTAGTAATTTCTAAAAAAGTTTTTAACAATAAAATACAAGCAAGTGAAAAGAATAAAAAAATATTGAAATCAAAGCCAAAAAAAGTAAAAAAAACTCCACCTAAAAAATTATTCAATAACCCATTTAACCAATTAAGAGATATAAATGCTAAATAAATTCTTTCAGTCATTCAACCAAATTGAAAAAAAAGATAATTTTTCCATAGATAATGATCTTTACAACTTAGTATACGAAATAATTATTGCTGATCATGAGATTACATCTGATGAGATTGAATTATCTTCTAACTTAATTGAATTTTACTTTCAAATTCCTAAAAGTAAAAATTTAGAACAGTTTCAAAAATTAATTGATAATAAACACTTTAACACCGATTTATCTCAATACGCTATGAGACTAAAATCATCCTTATCTTACGAACAGCGTATGGATATTATACTAATATGCTGGCAAGTTTTAATGGTTGATAATATTGAAGATAAGCTAGAAAGCTCAACTGTAAGAACTATATCTACCTTGCTAGGCCTAGAGGATAAAGATTTTATATTGATAAGAAATAGAGTAAAAAGCAGCCTGTGACGTATCTCGTTAATGATAAGTGTATTAAGTGTAAACATATGGATTGTGTGGAAGTATGCCCTGTCGATTGTTTTTATGAGGGAGAAAATATGCTTGTAATAAATCCCGATGAATGTATTGATTGTGGCGTGTGTGAACCAGAGTGTCCAATTGAGGCAATCATTCCAGATAATTTAGATGAAGGTACGAAATGGTTAGATGTCAATGAGAAATATTCTCAAATTTGGCCTAACATTACATCCAAAAAAGACCCACCCGCTGACGCCAAAGAATGGGAAAACGTTGAGAATAAATTTGAAAAATATTTTAGTGAAAAAGGAGCAGAATAATGCCTGTTAAAAAAAAATCGATTACCAAAAAAGCTATCAAAAAAAAAACTACTAAAGTTGTTAAAAAGAAAGTAGCCAAGAAAAAAATTCCTTCATCGAAGAAAACTGTAAAGTCTAAATCAACAAAAAAATCTGTCAAAAAAACTTCTAAGAAAGTTGTAAAAAAAGTCATAAAAAAAGTAGTAAAAAAAATAGTTACTCCTAAAGCCCCAAAGATAAAAAAAATTATAGCCCCTCAAGAGTTTAAAGCTGGAGAAAATATTGTTTATCCAACTCACGGTGTTGGAAGAATTTTAACAATTGAAAAATTTCAATATGACTTAGTCGAAGAGCAGTTATATGTTATTCAGTTTTTTCAAGATAAACTAACCATAAGAGTCCCCTTTGTGAAAGCTAAGCTTATCGGACTTAGAAACATTACAAGCAAGCCTTCAATGACAAGAACTCTTTCTATTTTAAAACAAAAACCTAAAATTAAAAAAGCAATGTGGTCGAGAAGAGCACAGGAGTATGATCAAAAAATTAATTCAGGTGATATTAAGCAACTTTCAGAAGTTGTAAGAGATCTTTTTAGAAAAGACGATCAAACTGAACAGTCATATAGCGAAAGACAAATGTTTCAGGTGGCTTTTGAAAGATATACAAGAGAATTTGCTATTTCTTCAGATTTAAAGTTTGAGGAAGCTTCAACCAAAATTTTGGAGATATTAAATAAAAGATAAACTTAACTAGTTTCTTCAGTTTTATCTTTAGAGATATCTATGCTGATATCTTCTGCTAAATCATCAGTGTTTTCTTCGGTAGTAGCAGCACTATCGTCTGTTTCGTCGATTAGATCTTTTAATTCGTCGTTTTCTTTATTAGTTTTTGTGGGAGTTGTTGCGATAGTAACACCAGCTTTACGACCTCTTTTAGGCTTCATAATGTTAACAGCCTCTATGGATTTTCCGCATTCCGGGCAATCTAATTCATCTTGATAAAAATCGTAGTATTTTACACCACAATGAGGGCAGGTTCTTTTATGACCTAAATCAATCTTTTCTTCTGACATGGTGGCAGATTTATACATTATTATTGTAATTTATACAAATTTTTATTATGTTATCGCTTCATTATGGCTGTACCAAAAAGAAAAACCACACCTTCTAAAAGAAACATGAGACGCTCTCATCACAGAGCTGGCACTCAATCTTTTGCTGAAGATAAAAAATCAGGTGAACTAAGAAGACCTCACCATATTGATTTAAGCACTGGTATGTATCGTGGAAAACAAATCATTGTGAAAAAAGCAAAAAAAGAAGAACCAGCAGAGACAACTGCTCCCATAAATACGGATGATGCTAACAAAACTATTGAAGCACCAACTTCAAAGTAATTTTATTCTTTAATTATCTTATATATTGAACTCTCAGAAAAACTTTGTTGATAAAGTTTTTTCTTTAATTCAACTTTATCAATATTTTCTAACTTCTTTTTTACAATATACTTCTTTAAAATATTTAATTCTAATTCAGGGCTTTCTTGTAGTTGAAGTGAAATAAATTCATCTATTTTTTTTTGGTCAAATCCCTTTAGATACAATTTATTTTTAATTTTTCTAATCGAAAAAAGTGATTGTTGATAATAATTAAACATACTTTCTAAATAATGACTTTCATTAATCATTTTTAATTCATCTAATTTTGCAACAATATCTTCCACTAATAAGTCCTTATCAATCCCCTCTGGAAAAATTGCTCTTTGATATGTTTTTTTATTTCTAATCTTCTTTTGAAGATATTCACTTATTTTTTTCTTTGTAGCAGGATATTTTCCTAAGTACTTTACAGCTTCATTAAATAAATACTCATCAGCATTTTTTTTCATTGTTATACTTTTACTTCGACTAACTCTTTCTCTCTATCAAGAAATTTATATTCCATTTTCACTGTTTTAAACATTTTATTAACTTCATCGAAAACATCAGAAGGATTAAAATCTGCACAAGAATATACATCGAGCTGCATAAGTCCTGGATTTGACTCATCCCATATATGTAAAGCAATATGACTTGTTTCTATTATTGCAACAGATGTCATTCCTTTATTTCCTTTTTCATTTACATATGTTGTATAAGGACCTGCTAATAATTTCATATCAATTTTTTTTATTAAACCCCTTATCCAGTCTGATATTTTGTTTAAATCCTCTTCTTGGGGGCACCAACCAATGTCGGCTCTTACAATTAAGTGTTTATGTTTTTGAGTCATATTAACCTCATCTTACAGAGGTATTCATCACAGGGAATACCGTTACCTGTGTATTCGTTGACAGAGAATAGCTATCTGTAGAATGATGCTATATCAAATAAAGATTTTGTCGATAAATAGATAAGATATTACTTTATTTTTAATCTAAAAAAGTTTTGCGTTCAGTTTTTTCTATCTCTACAGATAAATAATTTTCTACATTTAGTCTAAATAAATTAAGTGTTTCATTAAAAGCCTTATCGTGCCTCCTTATTGGCGAGTCCCCAAACCCCCAACAAATATTCATTATGTAAGAATAAATCTCCGAGTTACTTGGTTCCACAAACCATCCACCATTCGAAGTTATATTAAACCATTTATTGGGATCATTGGGCCTAACCCATACCTCCCCCTTTAAATCAGTATATACTCTGCATTCGGGGCTAACTATTGTGCCGTCAACATTAGCAGAACCAATCTGGTCAAACATATGTGTTGCTCCTTTGAAAACCTTGACTTCTTTATTTTGAAAACCATTTTCATTTAAATCTGAAATATATTCTTCACAAAGCTCGTGAGGTAAATAATCTTTATCTCCCATTAAAATAAATAATGGTGCACTTGTAGCATTAGAATTTTCATAATGGTAACAGTATGGATAAAGAGCAAAATGAAATGCAAATTCATTTTTAGGTTTTATGATATCTATATTAAATTTATTTTGTGTTTCAATAGCAACTGACGCACCCCAGCTCCATCCCATAATTCCTATTTTAGATGAGTCAACTTTTTTATTTTTAGATACAACATCTAATGATTTTAACGCATCTAAGGCACCAGCATGCTCTGTGGTCCATGCTATATCTTTGGAGGTATCATAAAAATTTGCATCGTGTCCCCTGGCTTCAAATATTTTTGGCTCAAATGTTGCAATACACATTTCATGTAAAATATTTTTGTAAGCAGTCATAATTTTACCTCCAGAATGATAGATTAAAAACATTACTGGATAATTTTTTATTTTACGGCACTCACTTTGAGTCGGGAACTCTAATACCCCTTCACCTGCTATTTCTTTGTTATCGCTAAAACCGTTAAATAAATCATCTTGTAAAAAAACATCGTAGGTTTCATACTTTATTAATTCTGTTTTTGTTTTAATTTTTTTACAATCAACAATTACATCGTCAATTTTAATGTCTTCATATAAAAAACCACTCTCAATTTTATCCGAATCTCTACTTTTTTCCGGAAATTTTTTACTTAAATCTGATGTAACGTATACATAGCTACTATCATTTTTTCTTTTATATAAGTATAAAAAATCACCTTTTGCTAATTTTATTTCTTGAATTCTCCATTCAGTCCAATCATTACTATTATCAACACGATCGCGAGCACTGTACTTTAGCATAAAATCTTGACTTATTTGACATAGCTTACGAGGCATTTTCTCATATTTTTCTGGATTATTGGTAAAGGCATGACTTGAGAGAGAAAATAAAACAAGAACAAATAAGTATTTATATATTTTCATTTCAAAATTATATCAAATTTCATAAAACTTGTTTAATTTATAAATATATTCATAAACAAAAGCGCTTGTAGCTCAGTAGGATAGAGCACCAGATTCCTAATCTGGGGGTCGCAGGTTCGATTCCTGCCAAGTGCGCCAGATCCTTAGTTTAAAATATTTTCATTTTTTGATAAGAAATACTTATGAAAAATTTACTCATCATCATTTTATCACTTTTACTTTTTTCTTCTTCGAATGCTGAAATTTTAAAAACTAAAGACCCTAAGGCCTTATGCAGTAATGGCAAACAAGCCACTTTTAATTTTTATGAAAACAAATCTAATAATTGGCTTATATATTTTCAAGGTGGAGGCGTTGCTGCAAATGCAGATATGTATAAAGGAAGATCAAAAGAGATGAAATCGCCAGCAAGCTCGGATAAAAGAGGTTATGACTTTATGGTTCAAGATTTTTTTGAAAATGGATTCAATGTTATCTATGTATCATATTGCAGCAATGACCTCTATCAAGGGATGCACATAAACAAAATTGATGGAGTTGATGTATACTTCCACGGAAGATACATAGTTGATGATATTTTTAAGCAGTATGACGATAAGTTTTTAAAAGCAGATAAATTAGTTTTTGCTGGTCATAGCGCTGGCTCTCTGGCTCTTGGATTTAATGTAGACTTAATTTCAAAATATGAAAATCCATATTTAATTCCTGATAGTTTCTGGTTGGATGCAGAGTCTTTACGAGTGAGACAAGGTCTGAAGGGCGGTCTTTGGGATGGAATTGAAAAATTTCTTTATAACAATAGGTTTGATCACTGTAAAAATTCTCACTGGGCAAACTGTTTCCCATCAAAGCCTTTATTTGATCAACACAAAATTAAAAATATTTTTTTTATTTGGAACATTGGAGATCCATACATCAAAGGAGATTTAGAGATGGTTAGACAGTCTATAAAAAAAGACTCAGATTATTATAATGCTGGATTTTCAGTTAATGCAGAGCAAAAAAAGATGAAAGCTTTTGAAAATTGGGGTCATGTTATGACAGCAAACGATCTATATTTTAAAGACTTTGATGGAATAACTCTACAAAAGTTAATCTGGAATTGGATAAATGGCTCTGGCCAAACTAGCTATATAAATAACTAATTTTTTTCGTGTAAAAAATCTAAGAGTCTATCTAAATATTTTTCATCGACATTATAAGCTTTTTTGTAATGGTCAATACAATAGGGTTTTGTAGGAATATTTTGACCACCGCAATAGTGAAAACCTTCTTCTAGGGGGTCTCCTATTGGCCACTGGCAAGATTTAAAACTTCCTGTGCCAACAATACTTTTTTTGAAACTAAATTTCTCTCTTCTTCTAACTGGCTCCCTCTTAACAATATTTTGTGTCGTGGAAGCACCACTTGACTCTCTGTACATTGTAGCTGATGAAAATTGTTGAGTTTGTGCGGTCTTTTTTCTTGAATTTTGTCTTCTTTCAAGACCTAATCTAAAAGCTTTACCAATAACTGCATTTTTAGTAAATCCTAGCTGTTCACCTATACGGCTTGTAGCTACCCCTTCATTCCAAAGTTTTTTAAGATCGTCGACTTTTTGTTGATTCCAAGACATTTTTTAAACCTACTCTATATAGTTCCTTTTATCCGTAATTTTATACTATATATAGTGGTAGTAATCTACTGGAAAATGATTAAAAAAATGTGAATAAGTATGAAAAGTATACAAAATATTAATTTTCAAAAAATTAAAACAGTTGGAATAAGAGTTGATTTTAACGTACCAGTTAACAAAAATTATAATATAACAGACAAAACAAGACTGTTAAGAGCTAGTGAAACAATTAAATTTGTTCTAGCTCAAAATTGTAAAATTTTGTTGATCTCCCATTTTGGACGGCCTAAAGAAAGTTTTGAAGATAAGTTTTCATTTCATCATTTAATAGATCAATTTTCTGAAGCATTAGGATTAAAATTAAACTTAATAACATATGCAGATTTTTTGAAAAATGGGTTGAAAAATTTTATAAGCTCTAATGAAAATTTATCCTTACTTGAAAATATTAGATTTTTTTCTGGTGAAAAAAAAAATGATGAAAATTTTAGCAAACAAATATCTAATTATTTAGACTTATACATCAATGAGGCATTCTCAGCTTCTCATCGTAGCCATGCATCTGTAAATCAGATACCCAAAATTATGAATGCATTTCCTGGTTTAAATTTTGAAAAAGAAGTTGTGGCTATAAATGAAATAAAGAATTCTGACAAAAAAAAATTAGCAATTATAGGTGGATCTAAAGTTTCAACTAAAATTAACACTCTACTCTCACTTACTAAGTCTTGTGCTAATATTTTTATTGGGGGAGCTATGGCCAATAATTTTTTAAAATATCAAGGTACTCCAGTTAGCAACTCATTGTTAGAAGATGGATCAGAAACTATGATAAAGGAAATATATTCTATAGCTAAAGAATATGAATGTGAGATACACCTTCCTTTAGATGTTGTTACAAATAATCAAGAGTCCCTTACCATTGACCAACTTTCTTCAGTCGATAGTTTTAAAATTTTAGATTTATCTGATATGTCCGTTAAGCTTCTAGATACTTTAATTGCTAGAAGTAAAATTATCTTGTGGAACGGACCTATGGGTATGATAGAGGATCCTGCTTTTGCCAAAGGTTCTTTTAAATTAGCAAATCTCTTAGCTGAATCTTCAAATAAAGTTGTAATAGGAGGTGGCGATACTCTTCTGGCAATTAATCTAGCTAATGTAAGTTTTGACAAATACCATTTTGTTTCAACGGCAGGCGGGGCTTTTTTAGAAGCATTAGAAGAGGATGAATTACCTGGAGTTAAGGTTCTTAATCAAGATTGATAAAATGTTTTTTTAAAAGAGGTATCTGAATAATTGTAAACACTATAGTTATTCCCATTATACCAAAAACTTTAAAATTTACCCAAACATCAGTAGTTTGAGTCCTCCAAACAATCTCATTTATTATAGCTAAAAAAATAAAAAAACCTGACCACATCTTATTCATCAAAGACCATCCTTGATCAGTTAATTTCATAGAGGAATTAAGTAACATTTTTAAAACAGGTTTATTAAAAAAGGTACTACCAATTAGAATTATTGCGAAAAGTGCATTGATAATAGTTGGCTTCATTTTAAAGAAAATATCATTTTTTAAAAAAATACTTAATCCACCAAATACAACTAAAATGACAGCACTAACAAGCATCATCGTAGAAATTTTTCTTTCCTTTATATATAGTGCTATTAAAGAAATTAATGTTGCCACTATGACGGCAGCAATACTTAAATAGAGATCTTTGTCAGATTTGTAGTAAACTGCAAAAAAAATAATTAAAGGAAAAAATTCAAAAAGTTGTTTCATTTATAACAGTCTATCTAAATATTCCTCAAAATGAAACTTTCTTAAATCACTCATATCTTCACCATATCCTTCAAATATGATGGGTATATTAAAATCTTTGAGTATGGAAAGTAAAGCTCCATATTTCGCATTAGAGTCCACCTTATTAATAATAATACCATCTAAGGGTAAGTATTCTTGGAACCCACTAATAATGTGCTTAGAGGCTAAACCAGTATTAGCATCAATAGTTAAAAGATTTTTGATTTCTAAAAAATAATTAGATTTTTTATTAATTATACTGTTAATTTTTTGTAGTTCTCCCATTAAGTTTTTGTTGTTGTGCTGACGCCCTGATGTATCAATAATAATAACATCGTTTTCTATTAGCTTTTCTATACCTCGATAAACAACAGCTGAGGGGTCTTCTTTATCTACACCTTTTACAATAGGAACATTAAATCGATTTGCAAAGTGATCGAGTTGTTCTATTGCAGCAGCTCTAAAAGTATCCGCAGCAATTACAGCTGGTTGTAAATTATTTTGTTGAAAATATTGGATAAACTTTCCTATAAATGTAGTTTTTCCGGAGCCATTATTCCCAGTAATAACCATTAGACTTTTAGTTTGGGGAGTAAAATTTCCAAATTTTTTTTCTTTAAACTCCTCTAAAAGTTCAGATTTTATTAATTTTCTTAAGTCATCTTCCTTGGAACCTTTATCCTTAATCTTTGAGACAATGATTTCTGCAAATTTTGGCTCTACTCCGCTTTCATAAAGTAAATCTTCAACTTCTTCGATATTTAATTTTTTTTGAAATATTTTTTTTAAAAAAAACATTAGGCTGTTACTATCTCACCTATTGGTAAGCCAAACATTGGTATCTGGTGTTTGATATAATTTTGGTCATAACCCACGACAGCACCCGTATTAACTTCCTCTATCAACACCTTTCTGGGGAGAAGTAATTCTTTTTTAACCTTATCTAAAATTTCATCTCCTAGCTTTCTAAGCTCTTGTGCCCTTTTTTTAATTATAAATTTTTGTAACTGAGGCATTCTTGCAGCAGCAGTCCCTTTTTTTGGAGAAAAAGGAAAAATATGTAAATGAGATATCTTACAATCTTTTAAGAGCCTATAGGTATTATTAAACATCTCCTCAGTTTCAGTTGGGAAACCAGCTATAATATCTGCTCCAAATGTAATCTCATTTCTAAGGCTCCTACAGTGATTAATAAAATCTCTTACATCGTTAGCGTTGTGTCTTCTTTTCATTCTTTTCAAAATCATATTATCTCCAGATTGAATACTAAGATGTAAGTGGGGCATAACTCGTGGGTTTTGGATTACTTGATCAAAATCTTTATCTATCTCAACACAATCTATCGATGAAAGTCTTATTCGCTCTAAATTTGTTTGATTTAAAATATCAATTATAAGATGACTCATGGAATATTGATTGTCAAAATCACTTCCATAATCAGAAATATCTACTCCAGTTAAAACTATTTCTTTGACCCCATTGTCTACATTTTTTTTTACTTCATTAATTAAAAATTTAGGGTCAAAACTACGATTGTTGCCTCTCCCAAAGGGAATAATACAAAAGGTACATCGGTGATTACAACCTTGTTGAATTACAAGGCTTTCTCGAGGTCCAGTGCTTTCTCCTTCAAGCCTAGGATCAGCGTCATTAGAATGATTAAATATATCATCAATGAAGTTTTCATTTTTTTTTACTTTAAAATCATTTTTCCAAGTCTCTGGCTTTAACTTATTAATATTGTCTACTAAATAATCAACTTCCTCCATCTGATTATATTTAGATGGCGAAATTTGTGCGGCACACCCTGTTAGAATTAATTTTGAATTAGGATTTTGTTTTTTAATTTTGCGTATTGTTTGTCTAACTTGCCTCTCCGTTTCGTTAGTAACAGCACAGGAATTAATAACCACAATAGATTCATCTTTTTTTGGTAATAGTTCTTCAATTTTTTTACCTTCAAAATTATTTAAACGACATCCAAAATTAATAACTTTATTCATTAAAGTGATATTACTGATTGATAAACAATTTCAGCAGGGCCCTTTAGATAAACCATTTTATCTTTAATTTCTGTTTCAAGGTAAGATTGCTCAGTTTTAATTTTAATTTTTGATTTTGTATAATTGTTATGATGTAGAACAAACGCAGTGGCACAGGTTCCAGATCCGCAAGCTAGCGTATGACCGCCCCCCCGTTCCCAAAATAAAACTTTAATAGATTTAGAATTTAATTTCTCAACAAAAGTGATGTTAGCATGTTCAGGGAAATAAGAGTGTTTTACAAGTTTGGGCCCAATCTCAACTAAATTTATAGAATTGATATTTTTAACTAAGACAATACAATGTGGGTTTCCAATATTGGCCGACATAATTTTTATAACTCCGGGTATAAGAATATTTTTTAATGATATGTTTTGTGTATCCATTTTTTTTGACAGAGGAATACTTTTCCAATCTAGAGAAACTTCACCTACATTTATCTCGTAGTTGTTTCCTATTCTTTTTCCAAAGTGCTTAAAGTTTTGACTTTTAATAACGGTTTTTTTATATCTTTTTATTTCAGTAAGGTATTTGTAAGCGCATCTTAGACCATTCCCGCAGTTTTTCCCCAAAGTACCATCAGAATTATAGAAACTTACTTGGTGATAGTTTGGTGTTTTTTTTAGTAAAATAAGCTGGTCGCAACCTATCCCAAATCGACGATCACAGAGCTTTTTAATTATTTTTTTTGATTTTTTAATAATATCAATATTTTTATCAATTATTATGAAGTCATTCCCAGCACCATGAGCTTTAATAAAAGGTATTTTCATGAGCAGACTATAGTGATATAAAAACAATCGTTAATAAAGAAAAATTTAGTCGGTCGATGAGTTTCATCCACCGATTTTTTTTATTTTTAAAATGTTAGAAAATATAACAAATAAAGTAACTGGAATTTTTCAAGGCCTCTCTAATAAAGGCGCTATTACTGAAAAAGATCTCGAAACCACTCTCAGAGAGGTCAGGGTAGCGTTATTAGAAGCAGATGTGTCATTAAAAGTTTCAAAAGATCTAATTAAAAATATTCAAGAGAAGGCTATTGGTCAGAAAGTAATTGAAAATGTTCAGCCAGGTCAACAGGTTGTTAAAATTGTAAGCGATGAACTTACTGAGATATTAGGCAGTCAAAGCAGTGAGCTAAATTTTAAAAATAAACCTTCAGTATTTTTAATGTGTGGATTACAAGGTGCTGGTAAAACTACCTCAGTTGCCAAATTAGCAAATTATTGTCAAAAATCTCTTAACAAAAATGTTTCTTTAGTATCAACTGATTTGAGAAGACCTGCTGCGATTGACCAACTTCGTATATTAGCAAAGAATAATAATATTCAATTCATAGAACCAGTAAGTGATAATATTGATGAGATTGTTAAGAATGCTTTAACTCAAAGTCAAAAACTTTTATCTGATGTTTTAATCATAGATACTTCAGGTCGGATTAGCACTGATGAAGAACTTCTCGAAGAATTAAAAACAATTCATAAAATATCTAATCCTCAAGAAAATTTATTAGTTCTAGACTCTATGATGGGTCAGCAAGCTTTAAGTGTTGTTGAATCTTTTAACAACACGGCTCCTTTATCTGGTTTTGTATTAACAAGATTAGATGCCGATCCAAGAGGGGGTGTTGCGCTTTCTGCAAAATATCAAACTGGCCTACCTATCCGATTTTTTGGCTCTGGAGAAAATATTGAAGACTTCGAGGTCTTTCATCCAGACCGTATAGCTTCAAGAATTTTAGGAATGGGAGATGTAGTATCTTTCGTAGAAAAAGCACAAAAAGATTTCGATGAAAAAGAAATGGAAAATCTTCAATCACAAATGATGAGTGGAAGATTTAGCCTTAACGATTTATTAAAACAGTTCTTACAAATGAAAAAAATGGGAGGCATGTCTGGAATGATGTCCTACATGCCAGGTGTAAGTAAGATAAAAAATATGATGGAAAAGAATGATTTTGATGAAAAAATTATAGATCATCAAATAGCTATTATTCGTTCTATGACTAAAAATGAGAGAGCTGAGCCAGATTTACTTAAAGCCTCAAGAAAAAGAAGAATAGCAAGTGGCTCAGGAAGACAGGTTCATGAAGTCAATAAACTTCTAAAACAATTTGAGCAAACTAAAAAACTTATGAAGCAAGCTCAAAAACCCGGATTTGCCAATAAACTGAAAGGTTTATTAGGTGGAAACCAAATGCCAACTATTGAATAACTCGAGAAAGGAGAAATCATGGCAACAAAAATAAGACTAGCTAGAGGAGGCTCAAAAAAGAGACCTTTTTACAGAATAGTGGTGGCGGATGAAAGAGCACCAAGAGACGGAAACTTTATTGAAAAGATTGGAAATTTTAATCCTATGGTTCCAAAAGACCATAAAGAAAGAGTAGTTATTAGTAAAGAAAGAGCAGAACACTGGCTTAAAGTAGGTGCTCAGCCTACTGAGAGAATGCAAAGAATTCTCTCTGAATTAGGAATGATGGAAGCTCCAAAAATTACAGAAAAAACAAAAAAGCACCTACCTAAAGCTAAAGCTCAAGAAAGAGTAAAAGCAAAGGAAGAAGCAGCACTAAAGGCTGAAGAAGATGCAAAAGCGGCAGCTGAAGCTGCAAAAGCCGAAGCAGAAAAACCAGCTGAAGAAGTTCCAGCTTCAACAGAAGAACAGCCTGTACAAGAAGAAAAATCTTCAGAAGTAACTTCAGAAGAAATACCTGCCCCTGCAGAAGAAGCCCCTGCTGCAACCGAAGAGGCACCCGCAGACGAAGCTCCTGCTGCAACTGAAGAGGCATCTACAGAGCCAGAGCCCGCAAAAAAAGAAGAACAGCCTAAAGAATAGAAAACCGTTGCCGATCTCAAAAAGCAAATATATTCAAGTTGGTAAAATTGGCAGGCCTAAGGGAACAAAGGGCCTGCTAAGACTTCACTCTTATTTAAACGATGACAGAGATATAAATAAATTTGAGATATTTTACTTAGAGGATGAAAGCACAATAAAAATAAAACTCGTATCATTTGACAAAAAAAGCCCGATTATCACTGTCAACAATATTGATAATAGATCATCTATCGAACAGTTTGTTAACAAAACTATTTTTTTACAAAAAGAAAAACTAACGCCCGCTAAGGAAAAAGAATATTACTTTCATGATCTTGAAGACTTAAATGTTGTAAATGATAAAGATGAATTAGTTGGAAAAGTAGTATCTGTTGTAAACTTTGGTGCAGGAGATTTATTAGAAATTTGTTTCCTTAAAAGTAATAAAAATGAATTCTTTAGATTCACAGAGCAAAATTTCCCTTCAGTAAATATTTCCGAAAAAAAAATTGTAATTAAGTCTTAATGATAACCTTTAATATTTTAACTTTATTTCCTGAGAGTTTTTCAAGTTTTTTAGAAGTAGGATTGCTTGGAAAAGCTTTTAAAAATAAACTATTTAAAGTTAACACTATTAATATTAGAGAATATAGTAATTTATCTGCTCACTCAGTTGACGATAAGCCATTTAGTGGAGGCCCTGGTATGGTTCTAAGACCTGATATCATCTCCAAAGCCATTGAAGAAAATTTTGATCAACTATATTTAAAAAAATGTTTAAAAATTTGTTTCTCTGCAAAAGGTGTAAGACTTACCCAAGATTATTTAAATCAAAATTTACAAGTCTTAGACTTCATAATTTTAAATGGAAGGTATGAAGGAATTGACCAAAGAGTCATAGATTATTATGGTTTTGAAGAAATCTGTGTAGGTGATGTAATTTTAAATGGGGGAGAAATAGCCACTCAGTTATTTATTGAGTCTTTTATGAGGCTACAGCCCAACGTGTTAGGTAATGCAAATACACATAATGAGGAGTCTTTCAATAATGACCTTTTAGAGCACGATCAATTCACAAGACCAAACCCTTGGATTGCGCCAAATAATATGTCCATTGAAGTCCCTTCAGCTCTCACCAATGGTCATCACGCTGATATTGAGGCATGGAAAAGGGGAAACTCTATAGAAAATACCCAAAAAAATAGACCAGATTTATTTAAAAAGTATTTAAAAAAAAACAAAAATGAGTAGAATACCCGCTCTAATACCACCCACATTTTTAAGTATTGGATGGAGTATACAATGAATGAAATAATTAAAAATTACGAACAATCACAAATTCAACAAATTTTAAAAAATTCAAAAGTTACAGATTTTGGACCTGGCGACACTGTAAAAGTTAATGTTAAAATTAAAGAGGGAAATAAAGAGAGAGTTCAGGCATTCCAAGGCGTATGTATTGGAAAAAAAAACAACGGATTAAACTCATCATTTTCAGTTAGAAAAATATCTAGTGGAGAAGGCGTTGAAAGAGTTTTTCCTTTATACAGCAATGTTATTGAGTCTATTGAAAGAATTAAAGTTGGAGACGTAAGAAGAGCCAAACTTTATTATCTAAGAGAATTATCTGGTAAAAAAGCAAGAATTTCAGAAAGAACTGATGGTCGAGCCTATGATGATGAACAGTACGTTTCCACAATAAAAGATGTTGTAGATGCGCCAGCAGAACCAACTACTGATGACTCATCTCTTGAGACTCCCGCTGCTGTTGAAACACCTGTGGAAAAAGTTGAAGAAATTAAAACTGAAGCATCTCCAGTTCAAGATGAAACAAAGGAAGATGCACCTTCTGAAAAAAAAACAGAAGAGGCTGAACCAAAAAGTTAATTTAATTCTACCTTGAGTAACCACGGCCCAAAAACACTTTTCGATAAAATTTGGTCTGAGCACTTAGTTGGCCAAAGAGAAGACGGAACCAGTCTCTTATACATTGATCGTCATTTAGTCCATGAAGTAACTAGCCCTCAGGCATTTGAAGGCCTTAAATTAGCAAATAGAAAAGTTAGAAGGCCAGAGGCAACATTTGCAACAGCTGATCATAATGTCCCAACCATTAACAGAGAAAATATCTCAGACGAACAAAGCCGAATACAGGTTGAGACACTAGCAAAAAATACAAAAGAGCATGGCATAGAATATTTTGAACTGACTGATAGGAGACAAGGTATCGTACATATTATTGGCCCTGAACAAGGAATAACACAGCCTGGAATGACAATGGTATGCGGAGATAGCCATACTTCGACTCATGGAGCCTTTGGTGCACTAGCATTTGGCATAGGAACAAGTGAAGTGGAACATGTATTAGCAACTCAAACCATTGTTCAAAAACCTGCTAAAAATATGAGAATTTCTGTGAATGGTAAACTTCCATTCGGTGTAACATCAAAAGACTTAATACTTTATATAATAGGCCAAATTGGTACAGCTGGGGGAAATGGTCACGTAATTGAATATGCAGGATCATCTCTTAAACCTTTATCAATGGAAAGCAGAATGACTATTTGTAATATGAGTATTGAAGCAGGAGCGAGAGCAGGATTAATATCGCCGGACCAAATAACTTTTGATTACATCAAAGGGAGACCTTATGCACCATCAAACGAAGACTGGGAAAAAGCAATCGAATATTGGTCATCATTACCGAGCGATCAAGACGCTTTTTATGATAATGAATTAGTTATTAATAGTGATGAAATTGATCCTATGGTTACTTGGGGAACTAGCCCAGAAGATGTGGTAGCTGTGAATGGGTATGTTCCTGATCCCTCAAGTGGTAAAACTGAAAATAAACAGAAAAGTATCCAAAGATCTCTAGATTATATGGGTTTAAAATCTGGAACTAAAATTACTGATATAAAACTTGATAAAATATTTATTGGATCTTGTACTAATGGAAGAATAGAAGATTTAAGAAATGTAGCTTCCATTGTTAAAGATAAGAAAATTTCTAGTCATGTGGGCGGTATGATTGTCCCCGGTTCAGGTTTAGTTAAAAAGCAAGCAGAAGAAGAAGGATTAAGTCAGATTTTTATTGATGCAGGCTTTGAATGGCGAGATGCTGGTTGTTCGATGTGTTTGGGCATGAACCCCGACCAACTTAAGCCAGAAGAAAGATGTGCTTCAACTTCAAATAGAAATTTTGAAGGTCGCCAAGGAAGAGGTGGCCGAACTCATTTAATGAGCCCAGAGTTAGCTGCAGCTTCAGCTATTAAAGGCACTATTACAGATATAAGAGATTTTATTTAACATGGACAAGTTTATTTCCTTAAAAGGCATTGCGGCTCCTTTGCCTATAGTCAATATTGACACTGACATGATAATTCCAAAACAATTTTTAAAAACTATTAAAAGAACTGGATTAGGGGTCAGTTTATTTTATGAAATGAGATATGACAATGATGGTAAGCTCATCAAAGATTTCATTCTAAATAAAACTCCCTTTGATCAATCTAAAATTCTTGTAGCAGGTGATAACTTTGGATGCGGCTCAAGTCGAGAGCATGCACCATGGTCTTTAAAAGATTTTGGAATTCGATGCGTAATTTCAACCAGTTTTGCTGACATTTTTTATAATAATTGTTTTCAAAATGGTATTTTACCTCTTGTTGTTACACCAAAACAACTAGATCAGTTAATGACAGCCGCATCTAATCAAACAGAATTTAGTGTTGATCTTCCAGAGCAGAACATAAAAGCCGGAAATCATTCAATAAATTTTGATATTGAAGAATTTAGAAAAGAAAGACTACTTCAAGGTCTTGACGATATTGGCATTACTCTTGGACACCAAGACAAAATTAATGCTTATGAAGATGACAAAAAAAATAAAAAACCTTGGTTGTTTAAGGATAATTAGATGAGTTCAAAAATATTAGTTTTACCAGGTGATGGGATAGGTGTCGAAGTTTCAGATCAAGCAATTCGCGTTATAGATAAATTAAATGAATATGGTCTTGATGCTAGCTATGAGAAAGATTTAGTCGGTGGTGCATCATATGACTCCAATGGCGAACCCTTAACATCTGATGTATTAGAAAAAGCAAAAAATTCTGATGCTATATTGTTAGGTGCGGTTGGTGGATCTAAGTGGGATAATGTTGAAAGATCCAAAAGACCTGAAGCTGGTTTATTAAGTCTGAGAAAAGAATTGGAGTTATTTGCTAATTTAAGACCTGCCCTTGTCTTTGAAGCTTTGGTTTCAGCCTCCACTCTTAAAAATGAAGTAGTCAATAACCTAGATATAATGATAGTAAGAGAATTAACGGGCGGTGTTTATTTTGGACAGCCTAGAGGAATTGAAGATACGTCTCATGGAAAAAAAGCCATCGATACACAAGTCTATTATGACTATGAAATTGATCGTATCGCTCGCGTAGCATTTGATTTAGCAAAAAAAAGAAACAATAAAGTTACTTCTGTCGAAAAAGCAAATGTAATGGAAACAGGTGTTTTATGGAGAAATGTTGTCAAAGAAACACACAATGATTTTTCTGATGTTCACTTAGAGAATATGTTAGCTGATAATTGCGCTATGCAATTAGTAAGAAACCCAAAACAATTTGATGTAATTGTTACTGATAATCTTTTTGGAGACCTTCTTAGTGACTGTGCGGCTATGTTAACTGGATCACTAGGAATGCTTCCTTCGGCATCTCTAGGCGCTGAGGTAAATGGTAGAAGACATGGTCTTTTTGAACCTGTTCATGGTAGTGCACCAGACATCGCTGGACAGGATAAAGCTAATCCAATAGCTACTATTTTAAGTTTATCTATGATGTTGAAATATAACCTTAATAAACCAGAGTTATCAGATAAGGTTGAAAATGCTGTTCAAAAAGTCCTCTCTGATGGGTTTAGAACCGGCGATATCTATACAGATGAAAATCAAACTTTAGTTTCTTGTTCCAAAATGGGCGATTTGATAATCGAGAGAATTTAAGTTGACGTCTGCTAAAAAACCTAAAATTGCCGTTGTTGGCGCTACTGGTAACGTGGGAAGAGAAGTTTTGGATATTATTGATGAGAAAGAAATTCAACACTCTGGTTTGGTTGCTTTAGCTTCTTCCCGTTCAAAAGGAAGTACAATTGACTATGGTGAAAATAAATCAATCACAGTTGGGGATCTGTCAGAATATGATTTTTCTGATACAGATATCGCAATCTTTTCACCTGGAGCTAAAGTTTCTAGCGAATATGCGCCTAAGGCAGCTAAACAAGGGTGTATTGTTATTGATAATACATCTCATTTTAGAACTGACCCTGATGTTCCACTAGTGGTTGCAGAAGTAAACCCAGAGGCATTAAAAAATTTTAGAAAAAAAAACATTATTTCAAATCCTAATTGTTCGACTATGGGAATGTTAGTTGCTGCTAAACCTCTTCATGATCAATTCTCAATTAAAAGAATTGTAGTTTCTACCTATCAATCCGTATCAGGTGCTGGAAAAGAAGCAGCAGATGAATTGTTTAACCAAACCAAGTCAATCTACTCCAATGAAGCTGTAGTAAAAGAAAAGTTTACAAAACAAATTGCTTTTAACGTTATTCCCCATATTGATGTTTTCCTTGATGATGGACAAACAAAAGAAGAATGGAAAATGTATAATGAAACAAAAAAAATTCTTGATCCTAAAATAGAATTGACAGCAACTTGCGTTAGGGTTCCCGTATTTGTCTCACATTCATTAGCAATAAATTTAGAATTTGAAAAAGAATATGAAGAAGACCAAGTAAGAGAAATTTTTAAATCAGCTCCAGGTTTAAAAATGATAGATTACAGGGCTGATGAGGGATATGTAACTCCCGTTGAATCTGCTGGCTTAGACCCAGTATATGTCAGTAGAATTAGAAGAGACCCATCTATTAAAAATGGTTTAAATTTTTGGTGTGTTTCTGACAATCTAAGAAAAGGCGCAGCTTTAAATACTGTACAAATTGCTGAAATTCTTATTAAAGATTATCTAAGCTCTTAGCTTTGAAAACACGTCTACGATTTAATTTAGATTGTTTTAAAGCTAATAAATTAAATATATCTCCTGTTATGTTTTCCAGTGTTTTTTTTAAAGAAATATTTTGATTTATGTAATGTGCATAAAGAGCCGTAGATAAGTCTCCCGCTCCATGAAATCTATTTTTAAAATTTATATTAGGTGTGGTTATTCCCCATACTTTATTATTTTGGCACAATATGTTTAGAAGGTCCCCCTTATAGGGAATGCTTCGAATTAGTAATTGTGATTTATGTCGATTAGAAAATAATTTTAAATCTTTTATAATTTGAGGAAGTTCATAATGGTTCGTATTCTCATCATTTAAATATGACCACTCAAAAAAATTTGCTGAAATAAAAGAAACTTTAGTGATCATTTTTTTAAAAAATTTAGCAACATCTTCGCTTATGTATAATCCAACACCTAGATCCCCCATGACTGGATCTAGTAAGATTTTTTTTTGATTTTTAATTATTTTTGCAACAGATTTTGAAGTCTCAATATTAGGGATATAGCCCACGATTGTTAAATCCTGTTTTTTTAATTTGTATATTTTTTTGATATTTGAGAATATTTTCCATGGATTCAGGCTTTGAGGATGGAGTTGAAGAGAACTTTTGTGAGCTTTATGTGACGTTAAAATGACTGTTGGAATTTCATAAAAACTATAACCCTGACCACTTAAAATATGCCTTGCAGCTTGATTCCCGACAAGATCATTAAAAACACTCGATTGAACACTGATAATATTGGTCATTTTAAAAAGACTAGTACTTTTCGTCAGAGGTTGTCAATATAGATCCAATAATATAGAAAATAAGAAAAAGATACTAATAAAAGGAAACAAATATGGCTTTTGAACTACCTAATTTACCCTATGCAAATGATGCACTTGCCCCTTATATGTCTTCAGAAACTCTAGAATTTCATCACGGCAAACATCATCAAACTTATGTAACAAATTTAAATAACTTAGTTAAGGACTCTGATTTACAAGACGCCTCACTAGAGGATATTGTTATTAAGTCATCCAAAGACAGCGCCATGGCTGGAATTTTCAACAATGCAGGTCAGCATTGGAATCATATTTTATTTTGGCAATGTATGAAACCAAGTGGCGGCGGCGCTATGCCTTCGGAGCTAGAAAGCAGAATTGTGTCTGATTTTGGCGGCATTGAACAATTCAAAGATGCTTTTGTGCAAGCAGGAACTACTCAGTTTGGATCTGGTTGGGCTTGGCTGGCTATTGATAATGGAAAGCTTGTTGTCACAAAATCACCTAATGCTTCTAATCCCTTAGTTGATGGAATGAAACCTATTTTGGGATGCGATGTATGGGAGCATTCTTATTATATTGATTACAGAAACAAACGCCCAGATTATTTAAAGGCATTTCTTGATAGTCTAGTAAACT
>CABWYP010000015.1 GCA_902509695.1 uncultured Alphaproteobacteria bacterium
GCCATAGTAAGTAAAAGCTTGAACAACATCACTTCCTGCACGAATAAATTCTCTATGAAGTTGTGTGACTACCTCTGGGTGTTCGAGAACAACTTCAGGTACAAAAGCACCTGCTTGAAGGTATCCTCTTTTTTCCATTTCAAATAAGTAGCCTTCTGCGCACAGAACTGGCCCTTTGTTTAAACGCTCGACTAAATTCATCACAATTCCTCCAATATTAATAAAACTCTAATATGGAATATATCGAAATTCTAGTTTAAAAATTTAAGTGGGGAGTAGCTATGGGGAACAAAAAAGCCGACTTTTTTGACTCTAGGGATAAGTATCTATCATTTGTTAATTCAACGAATGAAAAAAGTAATATTGCTTTTAAACTTGCCTCATATTTAAAGAAAACTCATATTCAAACTAATGCATTGAAAATATTTGATGCTGGGACTGGTGAAGGTACTGTTATTTCTACACTCTTGAGTGCTGTTCATGAGCGCTTTCCCGAAGAACCAGTTTTCGTTATAGGTAAGGAAATAAGCGTTGATGATATTAGCAGTCTTTTAAGCTTTTTAGGCGATCGATTTTTTGAGCATAAAAATTTAATATTTTGTATTACCAATTGTTCTTATAATGATTTTAATACTAAGAATTTGTTAGACATTAAATTTATGAAAAAAGAACTTAAAGGCAATGCGGGTTTTAGTTTTACCCAACAATTATTGAAGATGAATAGTTTAATAAAAAGAAACTGGGAATTGACAGAAGAGAGTAGTTCTACCTTATTGAAACCAAAACAAAAAACCCTTTTGGCTATTTACAGGGAAGATCAAAAAATTTCTCTTAATCATCTTATTCCAAAAAATATTCAAGATATTCCAATTAAATATGACTTTATAATAGCATCGCAAGCATTTCGATTACGATCTCCCTATGAAAGAACAATGAAATTAATTGTATGGCCACTTTGTAGGATGTTAGAATCAAATGGGCAGTTATTTTTGATTTATTCATCGGGTAATGATTTTACAAAAAAAATGTTAAAAACGTTTTTTCCCAAAATAAATCCTTTTCAATACAATGACCCCAAAAAATTTATAAAACAAATAAAACTAAATAACTCACAAAGAAATCAATTTAAAGTTTCTGTTACCAGTTTTTTTTATACCTTTATAAATATGTCTTTGACCTCAAAAAAAGGATTCTCACCTATGAATGCTTTAGGGTTATGGAATGCCATCACTTACGTTGGTCAAATTTCTGAAAAGGAACAAAATAAAGTTAATATCAATATTAAATTTCTCGATAAAATAAGTAAAATGGCTGAAAAATTACCCTTGAAATTCAAAGATAATCTTTTGCGTTTTAAAAAAAGAGGTGATTAAATTAATGAAATATTAAATGAATAACTTTACAAGTAAATTTGCTGATAGAAAAATTGGACCTAAATTTTCTCAGGTTCTAGAGCAAAATATTGGAACTCAACAATTCAAACCCTATCTTTATGAAGACAAAATCGATTTTGATCGACTCAGAATGTATCGGCTTAATAGAATACTTGAACAGCTTCAAAAAAATGACGTAGGTGCTTGTATTCTATTTGATCCGATAAATATTCGTTATGCAACAGATAGTAGGAATATGAGCTTATTTACAATGCATGAATTAGTTCGTTTCGTCTTTATATCTGCTGAAGGGAAAGTAATTTTATTTGACTATCCTAAAAGTGAACATTTATCAAAACATCTCTGTACTATTAATGAAATTCGAAGTGTAGTCAGTTGGGATTTTTTTTCTGCAAATAATTACGTAGATAAAAATGCAAAGCAATGGGCAGGCATGGTTCAAGATTTAATGAAAGAACACTCACCAGATAACAATCGTTTGGCTATTGATGTCTCTGACCCCGTTGGTATTCAAATGCTACTCAAACAATTTAATGTCAAATTATTAAATGCCCAAAAATTTGTTGAAACTGCAAGGTCAATTAAGTCTGAAGATGAATTGATATGCATGGAAGCATCTCTTGAAACTGCTGAGAAAGGGATGTGGTTAATGAAAGAAAAATTGCAATCAGGGATGACTGAGGAAGAGCTTTGGTCTTTTATGCACAAAACTAATATAGAAAATGGAGGTGAATGGTTTGAAACTCGATTATTAGTTTCTGGGCCTAGAACAAATCCTTGGTTACAAGAATGCAGCAATCGGATAATTGAGCCTGGTGATCTCGTTGCTTTTGATACAGATATGGTGGGCCCCTATGGATATTGTGCAGATATTTCTCGAACTTTTGTTGAGGGAAATCAATTTAGTGATGAGCAAAAAAGACTTTACTCACTGTCTTTAGAACACATTCAACATAATGAAAAACTTATAAAAGCTGGAATGAATTTTAGAGAGTTTGCTGAAAAGGCATGGAAACTCCCCAATAATTGCTACGATAATCACTATCCTTGTATTGTTCATGGTATAGGCCTTTGCGATGAATGGCCCTTAGTTGCTTACCCTAATTCTGATTTTAGCAATGCAGATTATTCCTCATATTTTGAAGAAAATATGACTATTTGTGTTGAGAGCTACATTGGAGAGGTAGGAGGTAAAGAAGGTGTAAAATTAGAAGATCAATTCTTAGTCACTGCGGATGGATTAAAAAGGCTAAGTACTTTTCCTTACGAGCTTAGTAATTGATTTGGTAAAATTCAAAAATACTGAAGATAAAATTTCTATCTACAAGTTAAACACGCCAGAAGAAATCTTAAAATATTATAAAAATTGGTCGGCCAATAATAATTATGAAAAAGACTTAGAGGATTGGAACTATCATGCTCCTTTATTGAGTTGTCAATTTTTTACCTCTCAAAAAATAGATCAAAATTCCTTAATCTTGGATGCTGGATGCGGAACAGGACTTGTTGGTAAAATTTTAAAAGACAAAGGTTATAATAATGTTGAAGGATTAGATTTTTCAAATGAAATGTTAGATCTTATTCCTTATGATATTTATAAAAAAGCATACCAAGCAGATCTTAATAAAAAATTGCAAATTCCAGATAATTTTTACGATCACGCTTTATGCGTTGGAACATTTACCTATGGACATGTTAGAGCAAAAGCATTTGATGAGTTTCACCGCATACTAAAAAATAGCTCTTACTTTGTTTTTTCTATTAATGAAGGTGTCTTTAAATCCTATGGTTTTGATAAAGCAATATCAAAATTTGAGGAAAATAAAAAATGGTCTGTTATTTCATTAGAAAAAAAGATCTATATAGAAAAAAAAGATATAGAGGCTTATTATGTCTTAGTAAAAATAATGAAGTGATTTAGAGGTGGCTGCTAACCCAATTTTTTAAGTCTTCTTCTGAATTTAATCCAATTTTTGTATCTGTTACTGACCCATCTTTAAATAGTATTATTGTAGGGATGCTTCTTATTCCAAAATTTGCAGGGGCTTGAGGATTTTCATCAATATTGATTTTTTTGACAGATACTTTTCCATCCAACTGAGAAGCAACACTCTCTAAAATAGGCCCCAAAGCCTTACAGGGACCACACCATTCTGCCCAAAAATCAACCAAAACAGGTTGATTTTTTGAGTCTTCAATTACACTTTGCTGAAAATCAGCATCTTTTATTTGTTCAATTGACATAGATTAAATATGGGATTTATTTTTGATATTTCAAATATAAATTCTTAGTGCCTATGTGGGTGTTAATGATTGATGTTTCAAAGCCAAATAGTTTTTTTCTCTTGGAACAATCTTTCCAGTACTGAGGGATATCAAATATTAACGGATAAGAATCCAAGGCATTATTGCGTAATAAATGACATCCTTGAAATTGTGTATTTTTTTTGACTGCTGGAAAATTAATTGTTGACTCATTAGATATCTCTAAATCCTTAGAGTTATCATTTGAATTTACCAACAAAAGATTTTCAATATTATTATTGTCTTGGAAAAAGTTAATAGCATTTTCTATTTCTAGTATAAATTCTGGATCCCAAAGATTATCAGTATTTAAAATGAATAAGTCTTTATTTTGAATTTTCTTTATCCCTCCACCAGTTCCAAGTAATTCTTTTTCATGTGAAATTTTGACCTTAGGAAAATTTTCAATTAAGTATTTTTGTATTGATTGAGGTTGATAATGAATATTAACATAAATTTCTTCAAATTTTATTTTTTCAATTAGATCGAGTGCGTAAGCTATTAGTGGTTTTTGATTTATTTTTAATAAAGGTTTTGGGATTTGTTTTGTTAAGTCCTCCATACGAGTACCAAAGCCTGCAGCTAAAATTAAAACATCCATTTATTTAGTCTTTTTAAAAATTTCCTCGAAAAGCTCACGAAGGTCCCAGAGTCTTAAAAACTCTACATGCTTTAGGATTTGTAGCCATGTTATTTTTCTATATTTTTTTAAATATTGGGGTTTTCCAATTTTATAAAGATTTGCCCAATTTCCTAGTATTCGTAAATTTCTAGCTAAACTAACCAAGTGAATATCATGCCTGACTTGTTTAACTGGAAGATATGATTTTTTAGAATATTCTTTCATCATCCCTTCTTCCACTTTAGAAGAATATTGACGACGAGCATCAAATATTAATGACGCAATATCAAGACAAGGATGATTATAGTGAAGGTCTTGATGATCGATAATATAAAGATTTTTTTGGTAATAAATTAAGTTCTCTAAAAAAAAATCGCCATGCGATAACTTTGGTTGATATTTGGTAATTTTATCAAGGTTTTTTTTCAGAGATGTACGTATTAATTGATTTAAATAAAATCCTATTTGGATTTTATGAGCAAAATACCCAATATAATTATCAATTCCTTTGATTGCATCTTTTAGTAAGTTCGTCTGTGGCTTTAATGGTATACCAGATATTTTTTTTCGTGACTGTTGAAGGTGAATAATATTTTGAATTGCCATAGGGAGGATTTTTTTTATTTCTTCTCTTTTGAAATATTTAGAGGAATTATTAGTTGGATAATAATCCATTAATACATATTTTTGAAATTTATTTTCTTCTAAAATTCTAGGTGTTAATAAACCTTGGGACTTGAGTACCTTATTAGCTTTAAGATATTTTAAAAATTCAGAGGGATTATTTTCAAAAGAAAGCATTAAAAGTGATTGATTTGCTGTTTTGCATAATTGAAATATTTTATTTGAAGCATCTGAATTGAAGATTAGCTTACCTCCAGTTCGAATATTCTTTCGAGCTAATTGTTTTTTTATCTTGGATATATTTATCGAATTTCTTGAAGCCATTTAGGGTTTTGTGATTCTATATTAATGATCCTTATTTCATTTTTTATATTGATTTTGATGAATAAAGCCTCTTTTTGATATTTTTTTTTTAAACTTTCTAATGGCCATTCAATTAATAAACAATGATCCACAATATAATCTTCTAAATCAATATTAAAATTATTTTCTACTTGATAATAATCAAAGTGCACTAGATTAGCTTGCTTTAAATGATAGTGATTTTCTCTTTGATAAGTGGGACTACCTTGGAAAAAAAACTCTAAGTGATTGATCCCCGCTATTGCTTCAATTAAATGTCTAGTGAAGGTTGTCTTTCCCGATCCAACTTCACCCTCAATAAAAATTATTTGTTCATTACGAATCTTTGGGGCAAGTTTTTTAACTATAGCAGAAAGCTGCTCTTCATGTTGTACTAGATATTGAAAGCTCAATTATGCCAGTGACTTAAAGTCAGAGACTAAATCCAAAGCTTCCCAGGAAAAAGCACCAGTACTACTATTATGCTTTCTGCCAAAGTGTCCATATGCAGCTGTTTGCTCGTAAATAGGTTTATTTAACTGGAGTTTTTCTCTTATCCCTTTTGGTGAAAGGTTCATAATTTCAGGAATAGCTGCTTCTATTTTGGCTTCGTCAATAGTATTAGTGCCTTGAGTATTTACATATATAGATAAGGGTTTGGCTACACCAATGGCATAAGATAATTGAATTGTGCAATGAGAGCTGAGACCTGCCGCAACAATATTCTTAGCTAGATAGCGTGCCGCGTATGCCGCTGACCTGTCAACTTTGGTTGGGTCCTTTCCAGAGAATGCTCCACCTCCATGAGGGGCGGCTCCTCCATAAGTATCGACAATAATTTTTCTACCTGTCAAACCTGTGTCTCCATCAGGTCCTCCAATTACGAAATTACCTGTTGGGTTTACGTAGTATTCTTTATCATCCAAGTTCTTAAGAAGTTTTTCAGGGATGGATTTATGGAGAACTGGTGTAACTATCTCTTTAACATCTAATGGAGAGAGACCTTCGGCATGCTGAGATGAGATAACGACTGAAGTTACTGCATGGGGTTTACCATCGACATATTGAAGTGTTACTTGGCTTTTGTTATCTGGTTCTAAGCCTTTCAGGCTTCCGTCTTTTCTACCACTTGCCATTAATTCAAGAATTTTGTGAGAATAATGTATTGGCGCTGGCATTAACTCTGGGGTTTCTGTGCATGCATAACCAAACATAATTCCTTGGTCTCCCGCACCTTCGTCTTTGTCCTCTGAGGAGTCAACACCCATGGCAATATCTGCTGACTGGCCATGTAACAAATATTGAATTTCAGCATTTTCCCAATGAAAACCCTCTTGTTCATAGCCTATATCTTTAATACAAGCTCTAACTTTGGAGATAATTTCATCTTTGTCTGCATCAACCGGTCCACGAACCTCTCCTGCTAGGACAACTTTATTTGTGGTTGTTAAAGTTTCACAAGCTACACGAGCAAAAGGGTCCTTTGAAATAAAATGATCTACTACAGCATCTGAGATGCGATCAGATACTTTGTCGGGGTGTCCTTCAGAAACTGACTCAGAAGTAAAAATGTAATCTTTTCTCATTATTAATACCTATATGTTTCTTTTTTAAAAGGGCCTTGTTGTTCTACTCCTATATAGTCACTTTGATCTTTAGACATCTCGGTAAGCTTAGCCCCTACTTTCTTTAAATGAAACATAGCTACCATTTCATCAAGCTTTTTAGGTAAAACATAAACTTTATTTTCATAATTTTGATAATTTTCCCATAATTCGATTTGTGCTAATACCTGATTTGAAAAAGACGCACTCATTACAAAACTTGGATGGCCAGTAGCATTGCCTAAGTTTACCAATCGCCCTTTAGACAAAATAATAAGTTTTTTACCATCAGGAAATGTCACTTGATCAACTTGGGGTTTAATTTCTTCCCACTTATAATTATTTAAGGCTTCTATTTGTATTTCATTATCAAAGTGTCCGATGTTACATACAATAGCTCTGTCCTTCATGTCTCTCATGTGGTCTTGGGTAATAATGTCTTTATTGCCAGTTGCTGTTACAAAAATATCAGCATACTTAGATGCATCATCCATAGTCACAACTTCGTAACCTTCCATAGCAGCTTGTAAAGCGCATATAGGATCTACCTCTGTTACTTGTACTCTGGCTCCAGCACCACGTAAGCTCGCAGCACTTCCTTTACCTACATCTCCAAAACCAGCAACAACAGCAACCTTACCTGCCATCATAACATCTGTGCCTCTTCGAATACCATCTACAAGGCTTTCTTTACATCCATAAAGATTATCAAATTTACTTTTTGTGACTGAGTCATTAACATTTATCGCAGGAACTTTTAAAGTTCCTTTATCAACCATTTGCTCTAATCTTAAAACTCCAGTTGTGGTTTCTTCGGAGAGTCCTTTTACTTTTTTTAATAATTCAGGATATTTCTCATGCATACGAAGAGTAAGATCACCCCCATCATCTAAAATCATATTAGGCTCCCAACCATCTGCCTCAATTGTTTGATCAATACACCACCAAAATTCTTCTTCATCCATTCCCTTCCATGCAAATACCGGTGTTCCACTTTGTGCTATTGCTGCGGCTGCGTGATCTTGGGTAGAGTAAATATTACATGAACTCCAACGACACTTAGCGCCAAGAGCAACTAAAGTCTCTATTAAAACTGCTGTTTGGATGGTCATATGAAGACAACCCATTATATTTGCACCTGCTAAAGGCTTTGAGTCACCATATTGTTCTCTGATTGCCATCAATCCTGGCATTTCAGTTTCAGCAATTTCGATCTCCTGTCTTCCAAAATTATGTTGGGAAATATCTTTTACTTTATAATCCAATGTGCCCTCCTTTAGTAGCTATATTGTTTACATTAAAACATGATTTACAAAGGTTTTTCAATGTCTTTTTATCCTAGGTCCTAATTGTTGAATAACTTCTGAAGCACGAAAGTTTCCTTGCCTCAAAGCATCACTAATTGAATCTCCAGATAAATAAAAATCTAAAAACCCTGCAGCAAAATTATCACCTGCGCCTGTCGTATCAATTACATTATTAATTTTCTGAGCAACTTGGTGGATAACTTTTTGACCATCAAAAAAATAAGCGCCCTCTGCCCCTGCTGTCATAACAATCTTTTTTGATGTTGATTGGAGATAAGATGAAACATCAGCCATTGACTCACATTGAGAAAACATTTTTGCCTCATCAAAATTACAAAAAACCAAATCTATATAATCTTCAATAAATTTATTAAGTTCATCTTTATGTCGCTCCACACAAAAAGGATCTGATAAGGAAAGGGATGTTTCAATATTTTGAGATTTTGCTATTTCCCCAAAAGTCTGTAATGTTTTTTTTGTCAAGTCATGATCCCATAAGTAAGACTCCATATAAATGTGGTCAATACTCTCAGTTACTTTAGATGATATTTCATTGGGATCTAGCTGAGACCCAATACCAATGTGTGTAGCCATAGTTCTTTCACCATCTGGGGAAACTAAAATGTTACAACAACCAGTTGGTAAATCATTATCTTTTTTTATACCAAGAAATTCAACTCCAGCAGATTTTAAATCCTCAATAAAAGCTTTCCCGTATTCATCATTATTAACCTTGCCATAAAAAGTAGCTTTATGTGAGGAATAATTAAGTTCGTGTACAGTATTGCATACAGACCCCCCAGACGTAATTAAGGGGTTAGAAAAATTTGATCTAATTTCTTGGATTTGTGACTCTTCTATAAGTGTCATCGAGCCTTTAGTTAGATTCAAATTCTTGATTGTGGCATCATCAACTTTGCAGATTACATCGACAAGAGCAGTGCCTACTCCTAAAATTTTTTTCACTAAGAAAAAATAAGGTTTTCTTGCGCTATATCCAATAAAAAATATTCAAAGCCTAAATTAAGATTTATTGAATTTATCAAAACTAATAAAATAATCGTCACGAATCGAATTAATATCTTAGATACAAAAAAACGCTGCAATATATAGATATCTTGCAAATATTCGCAATTCTGGAAAAAAAAGATGAAAACCTGTGAATATTTCAAAAATAAATGTGTATTGAATCTTAAAATTATATTTGAATTTATTGGGTTTTAGGAATTTAATACAAAATAAATTGACTAACTTTATCTATAGATTGTATAGTCACTAGGCAAGAGCCACTAGATCTAGTGATTTTTTGCAGATATACACATAAACTTGGTAGGTAGAATGGAAACAAATAACGCAGAATCTTTAGATAATTCAACAAAAAATACAGTAATAAATAAGCAAAACGAAGAAATTAACCTATTAAGTCTTAGTGTGGTTCGTCGAGATGGTTCAATAACACCCTTTAAATCAGATAAGATTGCAAACGCTATTAGAAAAGCTTTTTTAGCCCAAACTGATGTTAGAAATAGCCAAAAGATTGATAAATCAGTTGATGATATTACTGAAACGATCACTGCCGCTTTAACCAGACGCATTGCTAATGGTGACATGATACATATCGAAGATATTCAAGATCAGGTTGAATTAGCCCTTATGAGAGGAGAGCATCATAAAGTAGCTCGAGCTTATGTTCTCTATCGTGAACAAAGAGCTAAACAAAGATATAAAACGGCTCAACTCAAAGAACAAGTAGGAGCTAAAGTTTCTACAATGGCTGTTACTAAAAGAGATGGTCAAAAAGAAGATATCTCACTTGAAAAAATTACAAATAGAATTTCAGTTTTATCTAATGGTTTAGAAATCGACTCTATTACTATTGCTCAAAAAGCAATACAAGGTTTATACGATGGAATTACCACAAATGAAATTGATACCTACTTAGCTGAGACAGCTGCAGCTTTAACAGTAGAGCATCCTGATTATTCTTACTTGGCTGGAAGAATTAAAGCCAACGCCTTACACAAAGAGACCCCAGGTTTTATTATTTCAACAAAAAATCTTTACGAAGATGGTCTCCTTCGTGACGAATATTATGAAAAGGTAAATGCAAACGCAGAAGAAATTGAAAAAATTATTGACTACGATCGTGATTACTATTTTGACTACTTTGCTTTAACAACACTTTTTAGAGCTTACCTTCTTCAATCAAATGGTAAGACAGTAGAGCGTCCTCAAGACTTATGGATGCGTGTAGCACTATGTGTTTCAGGAGATAAATTTGATTTTTATCATGTCAAAAAAACTTATGACAGTCTCTCTCAGGGTTTTTATACTCATGCGACACCCACTTTATTCAACAGTGGTTTAAAAATGCAACAACTCTCCTCTTGTTTTCTTATTGGTATGGAAGATGACTCAATTGAAGGTATCTTTAATACAGTTAAAGACTGTGCCTTGATCTCCAAAACTGCTGGAGGCATTGGACTCCATGCCCACAATATTCGCGGTGGAGGTAGTCGAATTAAGTCAACTAATGGAAAATCTAACGGTTTAATTCCATTTCTTAAAATTTTTAACGAGACTGCAAGGTCTGTCGATCAAGGTGGTGGTAAAAGAAAGGGCTCGTTTGCTGTGTACTTAGAGCCTTGGCACGCTGATATTGAGTCATTTTTAGAGCTTCGAAAAAATACTGGCGCGGAAGAGTTTAGAGCCAGAGATCTTTTCTATGCTTTGTGGATCCCTGATTTATTCATGCAACGCGTCGAAGAAGATGGGGAATGGACACTGATGAGTGAACATGAATGCCCAGGTCTTTCTGACACCTATGGTAGTGAATTTGTTGAGCTCTACACCAAATATGAGAAAGAGATGCCGGGTCTTAAAAGAATTAAAGCAAGAGCGCTCATGTCTAAGATTATTGAAGCTCAAATTGAAACCGGACAACCTTACATGCTTTACAAAGACTCAATTAACAATAAGTCTAACCAAAAAAATATTGGGGTCATTAAATCATCTAACTTATGTGCTGAGATTGTTGAATATTCTGAAAAGGACGAGACAGCTGTTTGTAATTTGGCTTCTATTGCTCTTCCAAAGTTTGTGACTGAAGAAGGTAAATATGATTATCAAGACTTGTATCAAGTTGCCAAACTAGCTACCAAAAATCTTGATCAAGTAATAGATATTAATTTTTATCCAACTGACAAGACTGAAAATTCTAATAGTCGACATCGCCCAATTGGCCTAGGTATTCAAGGTTTAGCTGATGTTTATTTCAAAATGAATATTGCTTATGACTCTGTTCAAGCACAGATGATTAATAAACAAATTTTTGAAACTATTTATTTTGGCGCTCTTGAAGCATCCATGGAATTGGCAAGTGATAAAGGTGCCTACTCTACTTTTAAAGGATCCCCTTTGTCTCAAGGGCAATTTCAGTTTGACCTATGGGGTGTCAAGCCATCTAGTATGTGGGATTGGAAAGGCTTGATGGAAAAAATCCAAAAACATGGGGTACGTAATTCTTTGACCACTGCCTGTATGCCCACTGCTTCTACTGGTATTATTCTTGGAAATACAGAAACTTTCCAAGTACAAACTTCTAATATTTATAAAAGACAAACTCTTTCTGGAGAATTTTTATTAGTTAATCGCCATTTAGTGAAAGAGCTTATGAAAAGAGATCTTTGGAGTAAAGAACTCCGTGATCAGATTATTTTAGAAAATGGCTCTGTTCAAAATATTGATGGGTTCCCTGAAGATCTAAAAGATGTTTACAAGACTGTCTGGGAGACTTCGCAAAAAACAGTTATTGATATGTCAGCTGACAGGGCCCCATTTATCGATCAAACTCAGTCCATGAACTTGTGGTTATCAACCCCCACTTTTGGAAAAGTGAATTCAATGCATATGTATGCTTGGAAAAAAGGCTTAAAAACTGGAATGTACTATCTTCGAAGTAGATCTGCTGTTGATGCAGTGAAGGTTACTGTATCTTCAGAGAAAAAAGCCAAGGAATCTTATGTTAAGGAGACGCAATCTAATGAGCCAGAAGATTGTATAACTTGTAGTGCATAAAAAATTTAATAAACATATTTTAAGGAGTAAAAATGATATCTAAGGGATGTAAATCTATCTTTCCAATTCAACATCAAGAAATATTTGATCGCTATAAACAACACGTTCAATCATTTTGGACACCAGAGGAGGTTTCTCTCCAAGACGACTTGAGGGATCTTAAGACACTAACCGAAGGTGAAAGACACTTTATTAAACATGTTTTAGCTTTTTTTGCGAATTCAGAAGCGATGATAAACGAGAATTTAGCTTCAAGGTTTTACAATGAAATTTTGATTCCAGAATCTCGACTTTTTATCACTATGCAAATGCTTAATGAGTCAATCCATGCTGAGATGTATGGCCTACAAATTGAAGCATATGTCGAAGATCCTGATGAAAAAGATAAATTATTTTCTGCTATTCAAAATGTTCCATGTATTAATAAAAAAGCGCAATGGGTTGCTAAGTGGCTCAATGGCAAACAAAATCTTCTAACAAGATTAATAGCTTTTGGACTAGTAGAAGGATTGTTTTTTGCAGGATCATTTTGCGCAATTTACTATTTTAGAAAAAGAGGATTATTACCAGGATTAGCTCTCTCTAATGATTGGATCGCTAGAGATGAGGGAATGCACTTTAGTTTTTCCGCTTTAATGTTTAAAACTTTGAGCACAAAGTTTAGTAATGGCACCCTCTCAGATGGTGATATAAAATCTATGGATCTAATAACAGAGCTTGTTTCTCAGTCAGAATTTGAAGAGATTGTAAGAGAGGCAGTTGAATTTGAAAAAGAATTTGTAACTGACGCTCTTCCTGTTGACTTAATTGGCATGAACAAAGATATGATGTGTATGTACATTGAAGCAGTATCAGATCGTATTGCTGACTTATTCGGGTTTGATCGTGTCTACAATACAGAGAATCCTTTTGATTTTATGAGAGCCCTTGATGTTCAAAATGTTACAAATTTCTTTGAGAAAAGAGTTTCTGAATATCAAAGACCTACGGACCGATCTTTGTCTTTTGACGAATCTTTTTAAGTGGAAGTGAAAATCTATAGCAAGGAAAACTGTGTTTTCTGTACAAAAGCCAAAGCTGTTTTGGCCTCACATAATCCTGAAGTTTTGATGCTTGATCAAGACTTTAATAGAGAACAGTTTTTTGAAGTTTTTCCAACTGCTAAGACTTTTCCTCAAATTATTATTAATGGAGAAAAGATTGGTGGCTACCAAGAACTTGAGCGTTGGCTAGCGTTTAATAAACCTGACAATAAATTTTAGTGTCTTCCTCAAAATTTCAAGAAGTACTAGACTTCTGGTTCAAAGAGTCTTCATCTAAAGATCATTGGGCTAAAAATGATGAGTACGATCAAAAAGTTAGAGATCGTTTTTTAGAGGATGTCGAAAAAGCAATTCGCAATGATTATGATGATTGGCAAGACGAGGCAAAAAGCAGTCTAGCCCTCATTATTCTTCTTGATCAATTTTCTAGAAATCTTTTTCGCAATGATCCCAAGTCCTATTCCCAAGATACCAAGGCAAGACTTTTAGTAACTGAAGGTGTGGATAGACAGTACTTAGATGAACTAGATACTTCTGAGAAATTTTTTTATCTCCTCCCTTTAATCCATAGTGAAGATTTACAAGATCATATTTATCTCCACCAATTAGGCGAGGTTTTTTTAAAAGATAATCCTAATTATGATCATATTCAAAAATCATGGAATGATCACACAGTGGTAATTAAAAAATTTGGAAGATATCCTCATCGTAATAAGATTCTTAATCGAAATTCAACACCACAAGAGCTTGAATTTTTAAAAGAACCTAACTCTTCTTGGTAAAAATATAAATAATTTGCTAATGAGCTTCCCCCCAGTTCAACCCACCACCAAAATCAACTTTTATAGGAGTTTGAAAGACTTTGTATTTTTGATGTGACGTTTCCATTAATTTTGCAATCTGAGGTATCAAATCTTTTTCATCTTTATGAATTTCAAATAAAAGCTCATCATGAACTTGAGAAGTCATTTTAGAACTACACTCATTAATTTGTAAATATTTTTGAATATCTAACATAGCAATTTTAATGAGATCGGATGCTGTACCTTGAATAGGTGCATTGATAGCTTGTCTTTCAGCAAAGGAACGAAGCATGAAGTTTTTAGCATTTATATCTTTAATATGAGACTTTCGTCCTAGAAGGTTTTCGACGTATCCTAATTTCTTCGCCTTTTCAGTTGTTGTCTTCATGTAATCATTAATATTTGGGAATTTCTGAAAATAATTATCAATAAAAAGCTTAGCTTCAGCGTTACTAACACCTAATTGTTTTGCCAATCCATACTGGCTGATACCATAAATTATTCCAAAATTTATAATTTTAGCCATACGTCGGTCATTATCATTTATTTTTCTTTTGTTGAAGACTAACTGACCTGTGCTTTGATGAATATCTTGATTTTCTTGAAAGGCCTTTAGAAGGTTTGGGTCCTCACATGCTTCGCAGAGGACACGAAGCTCGATTTGAGAGTAGTCAAAACTATATAACTCATGGTTTTTTTCGGCAATAAATGCTGTTCTAATCTTTTTACCAATTTCAGTTCGAATAGGAATATTTTGTAAATTGGGCTCAGAGGAACTCAATCTGCCCGTAATTGTAGCGGCTATATTAAATGTGCTATGTACTCGATCATTGTTATCTGCATGCTCAGCCAACGAAGAAGTGTAAGTGGATACAAGCTTTGAGTATTGGCGCCACTGTAAAATGTGAGATGCAATTTCAACACCTTCTGACTCTAGTTGTTCTAATACTTTGACATTTGTTTGAAAGTCACCCGCTTTGGTTTTCTTTGTAACCTTTACATCTAATTTTTTGAAAATTTCAGTTAATTGTTTTGAAGAGCCAATATTAAATTCTTCTCCTGCAATTTTGAAAATTTTTTTTTCAATCTTTTCAATCTCTTTGTTAAGATCTTTTTCAAGCCTAGATAAGAATTTAAGATCAATTTTACAACCATTCCTCTCTACTTCTTGCAGTACTAAACTTAATTTTTTATCAATATCATAATATATCCAACTCTCAGAGGACTCTAATATTTGATCATATAAAGCTTCATATAATTTATGAGTTGCATATGCATCGTGAGCAGCATAATTAGTTGCAGATTTTAATGGGACCTCTGAGAAATCTTTATAATTTCTTTTTGACTCATTTTTTATAACGTCTTTAAATTTTGCTTTCTCTTCACCAAAATAATAGTAATACAAATCCTCAAGGTTATGTTTTGTCAAACCATTGTTAATAAAGAAAGACATTAATAAAGTGTCTTGAAAAGAGACTGTGTTGACATTAAAACGTTTTAAAATAACACTATCGTATTTTGCGTTATGGAATATTTTTAAAATTGAAGGTTCTTCACAAATAAGATTTAATTCATTTAATACTTTCTTTTGATCTGTTTTAGATAATTCATTATCGGGAGACTTAAAAGGTAGGTATAAAGCTTGATTGGCATTAGATAGAGAAATACCAATAATATTTGCCTGATTAACATTTAAGCTATCTGTTTCCAAATCAATTGCTAAGGTTTTTTCTGAATGAAGAGATTTTAAATATTCAATAACATCTTTTATTTTGGTAAGTGATTTAAATTCTATCTTTTTTTTTGTTGTATTAGTTTTTGTTTCATGTGCGCTAGTTCTAATTAATGATTTAAATTCATATTTTTTAAAAAATTCATTTAATTTTGGGGAGTCATCAAACTCTTTTAATTTCTCAATTTTAATAGGTAGTTCAAGATCATTTTTTAAAATCACTAATTTATGGCTTATTATGGCTGACTCTTCATGGTCGTGAATAAGATTTTTGATACGAACGTTTGATATTTGCTCTTTTTTTTCTAAAAGTTCCTCAAAAGTACCGAATTCATTGATTAGCTTAGCTGCCGTCTTAGGTCCAATTCCTGGCACCCCTGGAATATTATCAACACTATCTCCTATAAGGGCTTGAACATCGGTAATCCTATCTGGGCCTACACCAAATTTTTCCATAACTTTCACTTCGTTAATCTCCGTATTTTTCATAGGGTCCATAATTCGTGTATTAGGAGATAATAACTGAAACAAATCTTTATCTGAACTGAAGATAGTTGTAGGAATTTTATTATCTTCACCATATTTAACGTAACTAGCAATAATATCATCAGCTTCGAAATCTTTTTTTTCAATTACATCTAATCCAAATGCATCAATAGCTTCTCTAATAATTCCAAATTGAGGAATGAGATCGTCTGGTGCTTCACTTCGATTAGCTTTGTATTCTGAGTATAAAGTATTTCGAAAGGTATTTTTTCCTGCATCTAGAATAAGTAAAATTTTATCATTAGGATGATCATCTATTAACCTTAACATCATATTACAAAAGCCATAAACAGCATTTGTGGGAATGCCTTTTGAATTATTCATAGGAGGAAGAGCATAATAGGCTCGGAAAATATATCCTGAACCATCGACAAGAATTAATCGAGACTCAGACATTTAAGTAAGATATCAAAAATTAAAGAGAGATACTATTCTTTAGGAGCGTGTTTATTAAGAATTCTTTGAAGAGTACGACGGTGCATTTTTAACCTTCGTGCTGTTTCAGAAACATTTCTGTTACACTGTGTAAAAACTCTTTGAATATGTTCCCAACGGATACGATCTGCTGACATTGGGTTTTCTGGAGGCGGTGGCAAAGAGGAAGAAGTTGCAGACATGAGAGATTTTTCAATATCATCAATATTAGCAGGTTTCGTTAGATAATCATCAGCACCAAGTTTTACAGAAGAGACAGCAGTGGCGATATTACCATAGCTAGTAAGCATGACAGTTCGACATTCTGGGTTTTTCTCTTTGATAACTTTAATGACGTCCAACCCTGAGCCATCACCCAATCTTAGATCTACGATTGCATAATTAAAATCATTATTAATCAAAACATCTATGGCTTCTTTTTTGGAAGCGGCGGCGGTGACTGTAAAGTCTTTTCTTTGGAAAGAAGTCGTCAATCTTTCTCTAAAAGGTTTGTCATCTTCTATTATAAATAAGGTTTTTTCTTGTTCTGTATGTGTTTCTATTTCTTCCATGTTAAAGTTACTTCTGCTCCATTACTATTATTTTGTACTAAAATTTCACCATTTAGATTTTCAATCATTTGTTTTGTTATGAATAATCCTAGTCCCATATTTACACCTTTTTCTGGCCTGGTAGAATAGAATGGTTTGCCAAAATTAGCTATAAACTTCTTATCAAAACCTGGTCCATCATCCCTTATTTTTATATAAAATTCAGTACTATTAGTACCTACTATCACGAGTATTTCCTTAGATGCAAAACTAATAGCATTTTTAATAATATTATTCATAGCGATATTAAGCTCTGGAGTGATTTTAATATTAATATTTTTAGAGCCATCATCAGAGCGGTAATCTAAATCAATAGCTTGGTAGTTTTTGGCAAATTGGTCGCAAAGTGATTGGGCGTAGGCGTCCAAGGACATGTTACTTATCTCTTTGGTTAATTCTTTGGATTCAGGGTTTGTTGATAACTCTTTTAAAATAGCTTTACATCGGTCGAGTTCTAATTTGAGTATTTGTATGTCACTGTCATATTTGTCTTTTAGGTCTTTATCTTGATCAAGATCTCCAACTATGAGATTAATCGTATTTAGTGGAGTTCCTAATTCATGAACAGCAGCTGCTGCTAATCCTCCAACTTTTAATAATTCTCTTTCATTTTGTAATTGTTTACTTGCAAGCTGATATGCAGTTTGAGTGCTTTTGTAATTAAGTGAAAAGTAATAAAGATAAAAAACTAAAAAAATACTGCTGATAAATAATGATATCATTATACCTAGACTGTAATTAATGTTGAGATCAGGTCTTACGCTTATTGGCAAATCTACATAGAAATTAAAAATTAATGCAAAACATACTAAAGCCAAACTTAAGATAACCATAATTTTCTCTAGAGTTAAATAAGAGGCAGCAATAGCGATTGGCGCCAAAATAATGAAAATAAATGGGTTTGTATAACCACCATTTAATGCAATCAGTGATGAAATTTGTAATATATCAAAACACAAGAAAAGAAATATTTGTCTCTCTGATAAAACCTTATCGCCTTTTTTTAATAAATAATAAGATAAACCTACGCTCGTTAACAATAAAAAAGCAACTATCCATGATAAATAGATTATTTTTAAATTAATATCAAAAAAATACTGAGATATAATTAATGTAGATCCTTGACCTATGAAAGCGATAATCCTTATCATTAAAAAGTCTGAAGAATTAACGAATAAGAATTTTTTATTTTTATCCAAATTAGATATCTAAGTTAGCAACTTTTATTGAATTATCTTGAATAAAATTTTTGCGATCTGTTACGTCATCACCCATCAACATAATTAATTGTCTTTCTGCTATTTCTTGGTCTTCTAACTTTACTTGGAGTAATTTTCTATTTGAGCGATCTAAAGTAGTTTCCCATAATTGCTCAGGGTTCATCTCACCTAACCCCTTATATCGACTAATTGATTGGCCTTTTTTGCTCATTTCAAAGAGAGTATTAAAAAATTCAACTAAGCCATAACAAGTAATATTTTCTTTTGTAGATAGTTTTGAAATACCAAAAGAAGTATCAGTGGATTTGGAAAAGCCCATTTTGTTGTAAAGAGACAAGCTCGACTCTGGAATAAATTCCCGTAAATGTAATAATTTTTCAAGAGAGATTTTAATTATTTTATTGTAACCTTCTTTTTCTTGTAGGAAGACCAACTCATTGCTAATCATACTTTGAAACGTAAACTTAATATTTTGTAATTTATAAATATTATTTAAATTAGATAAAAGTGTTTTAAATTGAGATTTTTCTAATTTATTTGGAATAAAATCCTCTAAAAAAAGACCAGTGTTAATAATCTGATCAAAAAATTGAAAGTCAAGATAGGTTAAATCTAAATTTTGATATGCTGAGTTAGCTCTTGAAGCTAAATCAATAATTTCATTTAACTCATTATCTTTTAATTGAACTTTTTTCTTTTTATTAAAGATATTAAAATCTAAATCATCTTTATTATTGGTTAATAAAAATTTAGTAAGCTCCTTGTCATCTAAAAGATAATTTTCTGAATTTCCTTTTTTTACTTTGTAAAGAGGTGGTTGAGCAATATACAAACGCCCAGATGTAATAATTTCTCTCATAAATTGATAAAAGAAAGTTAAAAGGAGTGTTCTAATATGACTTCCATCAACATCAGCATCAGTCATGATAACTATTTTATGATACCTCATCGAGTCCGCATTAAAGTAATCTGAGGCATTAAATTCTTTATCTTTAGGTGGGTTACCATAGCCTCCACCTATTGCGGTTATTAAAGCTGATATCTCATTGTTTTCTAAAATTTTGTGAGGGTTTGCCTTAATAACGTTTAAGATTTTACCTCTCAAAGGTAATATTGCTTGCGTAGCTCTATCACGACCTTGTTTTGCTGAGCCACCAGCAGAGTCACCCTCAACTATAAATAACTCAGAGTTTGCAGGATCTTTTTCTTGGCAGTCAGCTAACTTTCCTGGCAATGAGGATGTTTCTAAAACATTTTTTCTTCTAGTCAATTCTCTGGCTTTTCTTGCAGCTTCTCTTGCACTCGCCGCTTCTACAATCTTAGAGACAATCTTTTTAGCTTCTCCAGGTGTTTGTTCTAGCCAAGTACTGAGTTGCTCAGCTATGATTTTCTCGACAATAGGACGAACTTCTGATGAAACTAACTTATCCTTAGTTTGAGAGGAAAATTTTGGATCGGGCACTTTAACAGATAATACACATGTCATTCCCTCTCTGGCATCATCTCCAGAAATTGTAATATTTCCCTTTTTTGCAACAGCTACACTGTTTGAATAACCTACTAAAGAACGAGTCAAAGCAGATCGAAAGCCTTGAAGGTGTGTACCACCATCTCCTTGCGGGATATTGTTTGTAAAGCAAAGCATATTTTCGTTATATCCATCATTCCATTGCAAAGCACCCTCAACCTTAATGCCATTGCTTTCTCCATCAAATGGTATGATCTTATTCAGAGTTGATTTTCTAGAATTTAGAAATTGAACATATGCTGTAAGGCCTCCTTGATAAAAAAATTCTAAAGGTTCTACTTTTGCTAATCTCATATCAGTCAATGTAATTCTCACATTGGAATTAAGAAATGCTAACTGTCGTACTCTGTTTTCTAAAGTTTTTAAGACAAGTGTTATATTAGTAAAAATTTTCTTTGAAGGCCAAAATTGAACCATCGTTCCAGTACGATCTGTTTTTTTCATGGAGCCAACTTCTTTTAATTTTTTAGATGTAACACCATCTTTAAATTCCATATTGTAAATTTTACCATCTCGTCGAATAGTTAATGAAAGTTTTTCTGACAAGGCGTTAACAACAGAAACGCCAACTCCGTGTAGACCGCCAGAAATTTTATAGCTATTTTGATCAAATTTCCCCCCAGCATGAAGTTGAGTCATAATAACTTCGGCAGCGGGGACTTTTTCTGTTTTATGCATATCAACAGGAATTCCTCTACCATTATCTGAAATAGTAGCTGAACCATCTTTATTTATAATTAGTTGGATAGAGTCACAATAACCCCCTAAAGCCTCATCTATTGAGTTATCGAGAACTTCATAAACCATGTGATGGAGACCTGTTCCATCATCTGTATCTCCAATATACATTCCTGGTCTTTTTCTTACTGCTTCAAGACCTTTTAGGACTTTAATGGAGGATGCGGAATATTGATCTGACATTATAATACTTCTTTAATCTCTAAATTATTTATATCTCCTTGGAGCGCAAAGTTATCAGTGGTAGAGAAAAATGTTTGAAATTTGTTTTCTGCACAATATCGAATAACTTTTTGAATATTTATCATATCAAAGTTGTCAAATATTTCATCAATTAAAAAAATTGTTATTTTATTTTCATTTAGAAATTTCGCACACTGAAGTAAGAAGCTTAATATTAATAACTTAGACTGAGCTGATGATAGCTGGGTAAGATTTTTATCCTGATGAGTAATATCAAAAACGGACTTTAAAGGGTCATATTCTGATTGAAGTCTGTGATCTTGCGGCCACTGATTCTCATCTGAGAGATTCTGACCAAATTTGTTTAAAAATTCATCTTTTTTAGATAATCCAAAACTAGGATTAATTTCAAAAATGAAAAGTTCACTTTCTTCATTATGGAGAAATTCTTGGAAAGACTTTAAAAAATTAATTTTATGATTAATAATTTTTTCACCTATATCAATGAGTTGTTTATCAAGAGACTTTAACCATGATATTTCTTTTGTGCTTTGAAGAATTTTTTTCTTTTCCCTTCTAAGTTTTGTATATTTATTTAATAATTGAAATAGGCTTGGTTCAAAATAACAAGCCAAACGGTTGATTGTATTTCTTTGATATTGAATGTCCTTAATAAAATAAACTTTATCTATTTCTGTAAACCAAAATAATTGAAATATTTTTAATAGGTGTTGCTGTTGTATTTTTTTATCATTTAATAAATATTGTTTAGACCAGCGATTGTCATTTTTTGAAAAATCAATTTTTAAAGAATTTGATAAACTCTCATGTATAAATTCATAATGTATTAACACAGGATCAGATTTGTGTTCATCATTAGGAATATTTTGAATTGAGTCTTTTCTAAATCCTGTACCGGGGCAAAGAAAACTTATTGCTTCTAAGATATTGGTCTTGCCAACAGCATTTCTTCCTTTGAAAAGTGTATGATTATTATCAAAGGTTTGATGGAAATTTTGAAAGTTTCGGTAATTATGTAAGTGAATACCCTGAAGAGGTGGTTTCAATTAAATTCTCATAGGCATCAAAATATATAAGCTTGTCGTATCTTTGGGGTCTTTAACGATAACAGGTGAGGATTGA
>CABWYP010000016.1 GCA_902509695.1 uncultured Alphaproteobacteria bacterium
TTAGTCGAAAACGAACTAGTTGATTTTTTTAAGTCAAAAGGTTTTATAAATATAATTTCGGAGGAATACTCTTCCGATCTTTTAAAAGAAAAATCTTATCTAACCATTGATCCCATAGATGGTACTAGAAATTTTATAAATGGTATCAATAAGATAGTGATGATGGTTTCTTACATTGAAAATGAAAAATCAATATTTTCAATTATTTATGATCCTGTTGCAGACATATTTTATCATACTTATCAAAATACTATTTTTAAAAACTTCTCTCAAATACAAGGCATCTATTATGATTCTCATATTGGCTTTTTAGGTGATCATGCCAAAGTTTATTTTAAAGATCATGTCACTAATATTATTGAAAAAAAAAGATCTCGATCAATTGGTTATGATGTAATTGAAGTTATCGAAGGTAAACGTTCATTAATGACAATATATGGTTCAAAAATTTGGGATTTATTTCCAGCTATGAGTTTTTTAAAAATATTAAATTTTAATACCAATTTACCTGATATGAAATTTGATTATTCAAAGTTAAATGAAAAAATTATTTTTTATGCAAAAATATAAAGTCTTATTTATCGGTCTTGGAAGAATGGGCTTTCATATGTCCTCTCATTTATCTAAGAATAAAAAGATCGATTTATATATTTTTAATAGAACTAATATTAAGACTAAAAGATGGTTAAAATCATTCTCTGCTCTAGAGTATGACTTTAAATTTAATGTTAAATTTGACTTTATTATAACCTGTTTGAAAGACGATGGAGCAGTTGAACTAATTCTTAATAAGATATTAAAATCAAACTCTTTCAAAACATCTACTATTTTTATAGATCATTCTACTATTTCCCTAGATCAGGTTAAAAAAAATAATAAGTTAATTACAAATAAAAAATTCCATTTTTTAGACGCTCCTGTCACAGGGGGAGAGGAGGGAGCAATAAAAGGTGTTTTATCAACTATGATCGGAGGTAATTCATCTAAATATAATAAATCTCTTTTTATTTTAGGGTGTTATTGCAAAAATGTAGTTCATATGGGTAGAGTTGGATCAGGTCAACTAACTAAATTCACTAATCAAATTTTAATTTGTGGTATCTTGTATTCTATATCTGAGGCTAATCTCTTTAGTAAAAAAAATAATTTAAATCAAAAAAAACTTTATCAAGCTATTAAGAATGGAGCTGCAGGCTCATGGCAATTTATTAATAGATATCAATCAATCAATAAAGATAAATTTAATTTCGGATTTTCAAGCGAATTAATGGAAAAAGACCTAAGATATGTTTTAAAACAATCTAATAAGAATAAATTGGATTTACAGTTAACTAAAGATGTTCATAAGAGATATAAGAAATTACTCCTTACAAAATATAGAGATAAAGATACTTCTAGTTTAATTAAATCATTTTCTAAGTGATTAATTATTGGAAAAAAGGATGTAAGTTTCTTCTTAAAAATGATCCTATTTTTATAAATTATTATAATTCAGATCATTTTTTGAAACTAAACAACAATAAATTTGATGTATTGTTTAAATCAATTTGTTCTCAACAAATATCTGTAACGGCTGCTATGGCCATATATAATAATTCTAAAAATATTATGGGTTCAATTAATTATTTAACCTTTAAAAATAAAAGCCATTTATTATCGAAACTTCCTCTGACAAACAATAAAAAGAAATCAATCAAATCACTTATTATTAATTACGATTTAGTTAAAAGAATAAAAGCCAGTAATTCTTTTCTGGATAAACCACCAAACCATTTAAAACAAATCTTTGGAATTGGCCCTTGGACAATTGATATGTTTAGTATCTTTTACTTAGGGTTGTCTAATATCAAGCCAATTGGAGATTTGGGATTTATTAATGCTTATAAAAAATATTATTCTGACAAAAATATGGATAGATTTACCTCTAATTCCATCAAATGGGGAAATTTTTCAACCATAGTTACTTGGTATTTATGGGCGTCGTATGATAGTGAACCACTGTATCTATAAGAAATATTGATATAATAAAAAATGGAACTTATAGAATCTCTTTTCAAATTAAAAGATCATAAAACATCTTTTAAGAAAGAAATATTAGCTGGACTAGCTACTTTTCTTACAATGGCCTATATTATGGTCGTAAATCCCGCCATTCTCTCTGAAACTGGAATGGATTTTAACTCGGTATTTGTTGCCACTATTCTTGCGTCTTTTGTAGCATGTATGCTCATGGGCCTCTTAGCCAATTGGCCAGTAGCTTTAGCTCCCGGTATGGGTTTAAATGCCTTTTTTACATATGCAGTAGTTTTTGGAATGGGTTTTACGTGGCAACAGGCCTTAGCAGCAGTATTGTGTTCCGGAATCTTGTTTTTAGTTATAAGTATTTCGCCTTTAAGAGCGTATTTAATAAATGCTATTCCTAAATCTCTGAAATTTGGTATTGGTGCAGGAATTGGCTTATTTTTAGCAATAATAGGATTGAAGGGTGCGGGTATAGTTGTAGATAATCCCGCTACACTCGTTGGCCTTGGAGATCTTAAATCACCAACTGTAATTTTAGCATTATTAACTTTTATACTAATGATAGCACTAGATAAATTAAAGATACCCGGTGCTATAGTCTTAAGTATCTTAGCTACAACAATAATTGGTCTTATAATCGGGGTTGCCCAATTTCAAGGTATTGTTTCGCCTATTCCCTCGATGGCTCCAACTTTTTTACAACTCGACTTTAGCGCATTAGGAAGTTCTTTATTTTTAATAGTTGTCTTTACGATATTATTTGTCGATTTTTTTGATACAGCAGGAACTTTAACCTCTGTAGCAAACCTTTCAGGGAAAATTGATAAAGATGGTAAGGTTGAAAATATTGATAAAGCAGTATTTTCAGACTCCATTGCGACTATTATAGGTTCTTTGTTTGGAACATCTAATACTACTTCTTACATAGAGTCAGGTGCTGGTATAAAAGAGGGTGGAAAAACAGGCTTGGTTGCTGTTTCAGTAGGTATATTTTTTCTATTGTGTCTATTTTTAGCCCCATTAGCAAAAACTATTCCGCCATATGCAACTGGTGCTGCATTAGTATTTATTGCAACCTTCTTTTGTAAAAATTTAGTAAATATAGATTGGGATGATATTTCTGAATATTCTCCTGCTTTATTGGCAACATTTATAATGCCTCTTACATACTCTATTAGCAATGGTATTGCACTTGCATTTATAGTTTATGTTTTAGCTAAAGCTATTAGTGGAAAAATGAGCGATTTAAATCCTGCTGTTTTAATAATTGCAGGCGCTTCTTTGCTTCACTTTATGTTGGGCTAGTCTTGTTCCCAGGGAAAAACAAGCCAATCTTTATCTTTAAAATCATATAGATGAAGATCAGCTTGTTTCTTCCCTGATGTTTTAGCGTAGAGAACTACAAATTTTGAATTAGGCATCATTTCTTTTACTATTTTAGCTGTTTCCCCACTGTCAACTAAATCATCTATAACTACTAGTTTTTTAAGTGATTTTATTCTTTTGAAAACCTTTATGTCAGAGGATCTTTTTCTATTTGCGTATGTTTTTAAAGCAATAACATCAATATCTTGGATACCTAAATAATTAGCTATTATTGATCCTGGTATTAAGCCACCTCGAGAGATTAAAATTAATTTTTCTGGTTTAAATTTTTTTTTAATAATTTTAGCTAATTCAATACAATCAGTATGGATATCATGATAGCTTAAAAAAACTTGTTTCATCACGGGAGTATATAAATAATTTAATGAAAAGCAATTTAGCAATTTTAAGCTCAGATACTAAATCAATTAATTTTATTAAAAAATTAAAATTAGATAAATTTTGCAATTTGTATGCAAATTGTTCCAGAAATGTGGAAGTTGCTGAGAAATTTTCTCGTGAAAATAATTTTTCTAAATATTACGGCTCTTACGAAGAATTAATAAGCGATAAAAATATTGATTTAGTAATAAACTTTTTACCCTCTGGTATAAAGTTTGAATATGGTTATTTATGTTTAAAAAATAATATTAAAGTCATAACAAACTATCCTATAATTAGCGTCAAAAGTGAAATTAGTTTTTTTCAAGAAATTATAAATAATAATTTCATTAACAATTTATTTCTAATAGATGATGCCAATTTCAAAAATCTTTTCAATCAATCTTTGAAGAAAAGTCACATTACTTACTATAAAAAAATTAGTAAGTCTCAAAATCAAAACAATAGTTTGTCTAATACAGATATTTTATTTGAATTGTGTCCAGATTTATTTTTTTTTATCAACAAAAATAAAAAAAAAGATATCAAAATCAATATTCTTGATAGGTTAAATGATAGGATTACAAAGAAAATTACCTACTTAAATTGTCAAATAAAAATTGATTCTGTGATTAATTTACAAATAATTCTTGATAATGGCCAAGTTGAAAATAATCATCTAAATTATAGAATTGATAATACTAATGAAATCAACGATTTTTTATTTAATAAAGAAGACTTAATTAATTTTATTATTTCAAAAAAACCTTTTGATAATTTGTCTGATTTTCAATATTATCCCTTCAAATTATTTCAAGAGGTTCTTAATGAGTGAAAACATTACATTCTCAGTATCAGGTTCTGAGACTTACTATCATAAAGATTGGCTTAAATCTAAAGGATTTAAATGGGTACCATCTGGTAAAAAATGGGAAAAATTAAATATTTTAGAAATTGAAGCAGATCAGCTTTCTGAATACTGCAGAGAATTTGGTTTATATTATGAAAGATCAGACAAAGGGATGCCTAAATTTGATTATGAAAGTTATCTCTGGGATGGCAACATTCCCAATAAAAATATTTGGTACGATGAAAAGAGCTTACCTAAGTCTACCTCTAAAAAAGATTAGTGAATAAGAACTGAAAAAATACCATACAGAAAAAAAATTAACGCTATTAATAACGCCAAGTAATAGGGAGTTTTATTACTGCTCATAAATGAAACCATTATTACCAAATACTTACGTATTAAACAATAAATATCTGCAATCTATTTTATCTCCAAGCACTGATATAATTGATTATAACTTTTCTAGTGATCAAATACATAAATTAAACTTACTTCAAATTTTAAGACCAGATATTTATTTTAATAAGAAGCTTTCTGATAAAGAATTTTATGAAATTTCTAAAAAGTATTATCAAAAACTCATTGATGATAAAATTATTTATAAGTCCCATGATGATTTTTTTCTTTATAGGATAGATTCGGATAATCATTCACAAACTGGTTTAATTTCACTATTAAATATTCAAGATTATTTGAATCATAATATTAAACCTCACGAAAAAATCTTAGTTAGCAAAGGTAAAGAAAGAGCAGAGCAATTATCTAAAGTAAAGTTTCAATTATGTCCAATATACTTATTCTACGATGATGAAAATTTTAATCTAGATTTAGATATACACCATGAAAAAAAACCTATTATTAAATTTAAATCTGGTAACTACACACATTCGATCTATAAGACAAACTCAGATTTCTCCGGTATTAACTTTAAAGAACTCTATGTAGCTGATGGCCATCACAGAATAGAGGGGTTTGCCCAACTTGATGTAAAAAATGACACAAAATTTATGTCCATAATTTTTCCAAAATCAAAATGTTCAAATCTTGCCTATAATAGATCTGTTAAATTCCCAGAAAATTACAATAAAGACTCTTTCATTAAAGATCTTTCAAATTATTTCCATATAGAAGATTTAAAATTCCATGAAAAGATAGATAGGTTTTTTGTTATTTATTTTCAAAATAAATTTTTAAAAATAGATCTCAAAGATAATTACTCTTCTCATGGAGCTGACTGCATTGACTTTGGAGAATTTATTTTAAAAGAAATCCTCCAAATCCATGATGAAACTAACGATGACAGGGTGGAATTTGTCCCACCCACTTTAGGTACGGATTATTTGATTAATCAGGTTGATACAGGTATAACAGATCTTTCTACTATTATGAGACCTGTTAGTATGGATTTAGTGATTGATTATTCTAAAAATAAAAAATTTATGCCTCCTAAAGCTACATGGTTTGAGCCCAAGCCTCTAGATGGTTTGTTTTTCTACAATATTATTGAATAAAAAATATGTTTATAAGGAGTAACTAATTAATATGCAAAAACCTGAAATTAAACCTAATCACCCTTACTTTTCCTCTGGGCCATGCTCTAAAAGACCTGGCTGGTCTTTAGACGCATTAAGTGATGCCGTTTTAGGAAGGTCACATAGAGCCAAAGGTGGCAAATCAAAACTCAATGAAGTAATTGTAAAGTCTAAAGAACTTTTAGAGCTTCCTGAAGATTATCTAGTAGGAATTGTTCCTGCTTCAGATACTGGTGCTATTGAAATGGCTATGTGGAGTCTTCTTGGCTCAAGAGGAGTTGATGTGTGTGGATGGGAATCTTTTGGATTAACTTGGGTAAAAGACATTACAAAACAACTTAAACTAGAAAATGTAAACATCCATGATATTGAAGAATACGGAGAGTTACCTGATCTTACAAAAGTAAATTTTAAAAATGATGTAGTATTTACTTGGAATGGCACGACTTCAGGCGTCTGCGTACCAAACGCCGACTGGATTCCTAATAACCGAGAGGGACTTGCAATTTGCGATGCAACATCTGCTGTATTTGCTATGGATATGGATTTTTCAAAATTAGACGTCGTAACATGGTCCTGGCAGAAAGTACTTGGTGGTGAAGCAGCACACGGAATGATTGCCTTGTCACCTAGAGCGGTTGAAAGACTTGAGTCATACGAGCCAGAATGGCCAATGCCTAAAATTTTTCAATTAGCTAAAAATAAGAAATTTGATAAAGGAATTTTTGAGGGTGCTACTATTAATACCCCATCTTTACTAGCTGCTGAAGATGCTTTAGATGCCTTGAATTGGTGTATTAAGATAGGTGGTCAAAAAGAACTTATTTCTAGATCTAAAAGAAATTTAAAAGCAGTACAGGATTGGATTGAAAGTAGAGATTGGGTTGAGTTTTTAGCAAAAGATCCCAATACTTATTCTTCAACAAGTATATGTTTTAAATTTACACACTCAGACTTTGTAAAATTAGATGGAGAAAATCAAAAAAAATTAGTTAAAGATGTTTGCTCTTCTATAGAAAAAGAAGAGGCTGGTTATGATATTAATTCCTATAAAGATGCACCAGCTGGTATTAGAATTTGGGGAGGAGCTACTGTCGAGACTAGTGACATAGAAAAACTTCTACCTTGGATTGAGTGGACATTTTTTGAAACTTTAGAAAGGTATAAATAAATGAAAATATTAATTTCTGACAAAATGAGTAATAAGGTTGAAGAGGTGCTTAATTCAAAATCTATAGACTTTGATATAAAAACAGGTATGGAGCCTGATGAATTAAAATCTGTTATAGATCAGTATGACGGTATTTTAATAAGATCAGCCACTAAATTAACTGCAGAAATATTAAAAGACTGCTCCAATCTAAAGGTTATTGGTAGGGCAGGTGTTGGAGTTGATAATGTCGACTTAGATACTGCAACCAAAAATAAGATTTTAGTAATGAACACACCCTTAGGCAATTTAGAAGCAACCGCTGAACTTACTGTTGGTTTAATGTTTTCATTATTTCGTCACATTCATTTAACGAGTGAATCGACACATCAAGGAAAATGGGAAAAATCTAAATTTATGGGTACGGAGCTTAAAGGCAAGACACTCGGCATTGTAGGTTTTGGAAATATTGGACAGAGGGTTGCTGAGATATGTAATGTCATTGGCATGAATGTGTTTACTAATTCAAAATCTGTAAATGATAATGACCTTAACAAACTGAATGCAAAAAAAGTTTCTACTTCTGAATTATTAAAAATGTCTGACGTTTTATCGCTTCATACAAAATTAAATGACGACACTAGAAATATGCTAAATAAAGAATCAATTTCTACTATGAAAAACTCTGCAGTAATTATAAATTGTGCTAGAGGGGGGTTAATTAACGAGTCTGATTTAAAAGACTCACTCAATAATGATGTCATTGCTGGTGCAGCAATTGATGTTTATGAAAAAGAACCAGCAACTGAAAATGTTATGTTTGGAGCAAAAAATCTTTTGTTAACACCACACTTAGGTGCTTCGTCTAAAGAAGCTCAAGTTAACGTTGCTATTGATGTAGCTAATCAAGTAGCTGATTATTTAAAAGAAAATAAAATAGTTAATAATGTTAATTCTTTTTGAACTTACTTAGATATTCATAAATTGAAATTTTTGTAAGAACATTTTGAATAGTTTTGCTTTGATTAATCTTTATTAAATCTTTTAATGTTAGTTTAAAAATTTTAATCTCCTCATTTTCAAATTTATTATACATATCTTTATTTTTAATTTTTTCTACTTCCGCGTAGTATACATTTACTATTTCATCAGAATAACCGGGAACAGGGCAGTAGGTTGTAAGTTTTTGAAGTTTTAGAGTTTTAACACCAATTTCTTCTTTTATTTCTCTTACTATCGCTTTTTTTAAACTTTCTCCCTTGTCAACCAGACCTCCAACTATTTCAAGTTTAAGATTTTTATTTCTTACAAAGTAAAAGGGTCTAAATTGTTTAATCAAATAAAATTTTTTTTCTTCAGGCGAGTAACATAATGCAAAAACTACGTCTCCTACATTTAAAATTTCTCTAAAAATCTTGTATGGCTTAATCTTTTTATTTCTACTTTTGATGAGAAATTGATATTTCCAAAAGGGAAAAAAACTCTTAGATAGTTGTATTTTCTTTAATTGTTTTATTATTTGCATTTAAATATACCGTTTGACTATTTATAAGACAAAAGTATATATATTCAATACTCGGGGAGTAGCTCAGTCTGGTAGAGTGTCTGCTTTGGGAGCAGAAAGTCGCAGGTTCGAATCCTGTCTCCCCGACCATTTGCTTATTATTATGAAAAAAGTTGTAATCAAAAAACCCAGTAAAACAAATATGCAGTCAGGTCTAAAGAAGACTAAGAATTGGATAGTTGAATTTGAGTTCGACTCATCTCTTAAAAAAGACGTCTTAATGGGGTGGAATAGTTCAAACAATACTGATAAGCAAGTAAGTCTTCAATTTCCAAACTTAGAAGATGCTATCTCGTGGTGTAAAAAAAATAGTTATGCCTATAAAGTAATAGAGGGCCCAGCAAAATCAATAAAACCCAAAAATTATGCAAGTAATTTCTCCAATAATAGAAGAACTTCTTGGACTCATTAGATCTAAATTTATTTTAATTTCTAAATATTAGGATATAAATTAAACACATTATTTAAATAATTATCCTAAGGAGGAAAGAATGATTAAATTCATTACAACTCTGCTTGCTTTATTTATGTTTAGCACATCTTACGCTAAAGAAGTTAAAGTGGGCATTATTCTAGGTTTTACCGGACCTATTGAATCATTAACTCCAGGTATGGCAGCTGGTGCTGAATTAGCACTCCAAGAAGCTTCTGACTCTGGAAAATTACTAAATGGCTCTACAGTTAGTTCTATTAGAGCTGACTCCACGTGTATCGATTCTGCTGCTGCAGCTTCCGCAGCTGAATTTTTAATTAACCAAGGTGTAACTGCTATCATGGGAGCAGACTGTTCTGGTGTTACTGGTGCTGTCTTATCAAATGTAGCTGTTCCTAATGGTGTTCCAATGATTTCACCATCAGCAACCTCACCAGGTCTTACAACAGCTGAAGATAACGGTCTATTTTTTAGAACTGCTCCTTCAGATGCCAGAGGTGGAGAAGTGCTAGCTGATATCACTCAGGCTAGAGGCGTTACTAGTGTAGCAATTACTTATGTTAATACTGACTATGGTTCTGGATTAGCAGGTGTTTATGAAGCTGCTGCAATTGCTAGAGGAATAGAAGTTACAGTCACAACGGCTCACGAGGGTGATAAAGCTGACTATAGTGCAGAAGTAGGTGTTCTATCATCTGCGGGTGGAGACGCTCTTGTTGTCATTGGATACCTAGATCAAGGTGGAAATCAAATAATTCAAGGCTCATTAGATAGTGGAGCTTTTGATACTTTTGTCTTATCTGATGGAATGATTGGTGACTCTTTAACAGATACTTTTGGATCTGACATAGACGGTTCTTTTGGTTCAATGCCAGGATCTCTTGGTGAGGGTGCTATGAAATTTAAAGCATATGCAGAAGCAAACGGTGTAGACCCATCAGTTTATGTTGGTGAGTCATATGATGCAGCCGCATTAATAGTCTTAGCTATGGCTTTAGGTGGATCAGATGATAGTGCTACAGTTGCAGCTAACATCATGAAAGTTGCAAATGGCCCAGGTGAAAAGATTTATGCTGGCGAATTAGCAAAAGGTCTAGAGCTTGCAAGCAGAGGCTTTGCTGTCGATTATGATGGTGCTACAGATGTTAATTTCACTGATGTCGGTGAAGCATTTGGTGCTTTTATTGAAAAAGGCGTTTCTGGTGGTAAGTTCACAGACGTAGCTCAAAGATAATTATTTAATTTTAACCCCGTCTTTTGATATTAAGGCGGGGTTAGTTAATAACCTTAATTCTTTATTACCTTCTCAGGTAATAGACCTTCAGGTCTATATCTCATTACTAGTAATAATCCGCAACCCATCATTAGATACCTAAAATATGGAACACTATTGAATAAATGCTCCTTTATTAGACTAGTGTCATCTAAATGATTAGTTGTAAAATTAATTACAACAGAGGCAAATGGTGCTGACTGTATCCATATAAACCAAACAACAAATCCTCCTAGTATTGCTCCATAATTATTTCCCGTACCACCAAGCAATACCATTACCCAAATCAAAAAAGTATACCTCAATGGTTGATAGCTTGATGGTGTAAATAATCCATCGTAGGTAACTAGCATTGCACCAGCAAAGCCAATAATAGCGGACCCTAACATAAAAATAAATAGATGTTGTTTTACAACATTCTTACCCATAGCCTTTGCAGCTTCTTCATTATCTCTTATGGCTCTCATCATTCTACCCCATGGTGAATTTAACGCTTTTTCTGACAAATAAAGAATTATAAGCACAATTGATAGAAAAATTATTGTAAAACAAAATTTTACAAATACCCCAGATGAGCTGATTACTAATTGATTTAATAGATTTGCGTTTACTTCAGGGTCAAAATTTTTGGACAATTTTGAAAAATTTATAAATTCAATTATTTTAATAAATAATTCTGATTTTTGTAAATCAACTTCATAGGGCACAGGTCTTTTTAAACCTATGACATTTTTAACACCTCTTGAAAGCCATTCTTCGTGCTTAACTATTGTTATGATTATCCCAGAGACTAATAATGTAGAGATAGCTAAATAGTCTGATCTTAGACCTAAGCAAACTTTACCCACCACAAATGCTACCATTGCCGATAAAATAGCACCTACAAACCATGAAAAAATTATGGGTAGATTAGCCCCTCCTAGAAATCCTGATGTCGCAGCATTAATTGACTCTATTTTACTTATTGAAGGTCCAGAAATAAATTTTAGTAAAGGAATGGATATAATGATTATAAAAAAAACAAGATAACTCTTATATTTGTATTTTTTTAATTTTTTATTTATAAAAAATATAGTGAAAATTATAAATGCTAAAAAAAGCCCTGAAATTAAAATACCAACACCACCCGCTGCCCATGCCTCATAAACAGGCGGAACAGAAACTAAAACTGTTGCTAATCCTCCAATCGCAAGAAATCCCATTACACCAAAATTAATTAATCCAGCAAACCCCCATTGTATATTTACTCCCATAGACATTATACCTGAGATTAAGCATAGATTGAGTATGGATAATGCCAAACCCCATGACTGAAATAAACCAACAAAGATCGTTAATAAAAATATAACGCTAAAACAAATTTTAAAATCTATATTTCTTATCATATGACTTTTCCTTTAAATATCCCATTTGGTCTAAATATCAAAACAATAATTAAAATTGCAAATGAAATAGCAAATTTATAATCAGTTGAAATAAATTGAATCAAAGTACTAGGCTCTAAACTTTCAGGCATCAGATATTTAAAAAATTTCTTATAAGCATATGTTAAAGCTATTTCTGAAAATGCGATCAAAAAGCCTCCATAAAATGCACCTAATGGATTCCCTATACCTCCTACAATGGTAGCTGCAAATATTGGTAAAAGATTATTAAAATATGTGAATGGTTTAAAACTTTTATCAAGACCATAAAGAGTACCTGCAACAGTTGCTAAAATTGAAACTATAACCCAAGTTAATAAAACAATTCTCTTTGGATCTATTCCAGATAAAAGGGCAAGATCTTCATTGTCAGAGTAAGCTCTCATGGATTTACCTGTTTTAGTTTTATTTAAAAAGTAGAAAAGGAGGGCGCAGGTTATTATCGTTGTTATTAAAGTTATAACTTGAGTTGATTTTATAGCTAGTCCTTCATTAAGCCCTGTTAATTGCTTAAATTCTCTTGCTTTCATAATAAATTTATGACCATCCATAAAATTGATATCATTTGGACCTATAATTATTCTTACAACTGCATTTAAAACAAACATTATTCCAAGACTAACAACTATAAAGGTTACAGGATTACTTTTTTTTTCACGATAGTATTCAAATACTGTCTTATCAAAAAATAAACTGACAGCTATTGTGAATAAAATGCCAACTGGAAGAGCTATCAAAGCTGTTGGTAAAAGACCAAAGCTTATTCCTTTACTTTGCAAATACCAAGTTACTAAAATTACAATCATAGTTCCAAATGCCATTAAATCTCCATATGCAAAGTTTGCAAATCTTAGAACTCCATAAATTAATGTAACGCCAATGGCTCCAAGTGCCAATTGAGACCCATATGTAATTCCAGGAACAATAATAAAGTTTGTTAACAAAATGATAGAATTAAGAAAATCCATTATCCTCCTAAAAAAGCCTTTCTTATTTCCTTATCTTTTAAGAGGTAATCACCTTTTCCCTCATAGGCATTCTTACCAGTAACTAAAATATAGCCTCGATCTGAAATCTCTAGTGCTTGACGAGCATTTTGTTCTACCATAAGAACAGCAATATTTTGTTTTTTAATATTTAATATATGTTGAAATAATTCTTCCATAATAACTGGAGATACTCCTGCCGTTGGTTCGTCTAACATAAGAACCTTTGGATTTGTCATTAATGCTCTGGCGATAGCAACTTGTTGTCTTTGTCCTCCTGAGAGTTCACCGGCAATTTGATTTCTTTTTTCTTTTAAAATAGGAAAAAGAGTAAACATTTCATCAATTTTGTTATCAATATTTTCATCAAACAAAAAAGCACCCATTTCTAAATTTTCTTTGACACTCAACTCTGTGAAAATATTTTTAATTTGAGGAACGAATGATATTCCTAGTTTTATTCTATCTTGAGTTTTTATTTTAGTTATATCTTGACCATTTAAAAGGACATCACCACTATTTAGGCTCAATATACCTAACATGGCTTTCATGGCAGTTGATTTTCCTGCACCATTTGGTCCTAGTATCGAAACAATTTCACCTAAATTTACTTTAAAAGAACAATCCTCAATAATATTTACTCCACCATAACCACCAGTAAGATTGTTAGCTGAAAAATACATTATTTTTTTATTCCTTTTCCAAGGTAGGACTCTATTACTTGTTCATTTTGCTTAACTTCTTGAGCAGTTCCCTTAAAAAGAACTGAACCTTCTGCAAGCACAATGACTGGATCACAAAGTTCACTTATGAAGTTAAAATCATGCTCAATCATACAAAAAGTATAACCTTTATCTTGATTTAATTTCAAAATAGACTCACTAATGTCTTTTAATAATGTTTTATTTACCCCAGCTCCAACCTCATCTAAGAAAACAATTTTAGCATCAACCATCATTGTTCTAGCTAATTCTAATAATTTTTTTTGACCACCCGAAAGATTACCTGCTCTTTCGTTCTTTAGGTGTTCAATTTTTAGAAATTGAAGAACCTCCATAGCTTTATCTCTTATTTCTTCATCTTCTTTTTTAATTTTTTTATCGTATAGAAGTGAGTATAAGAGCTTTTCACCTTTTTGATCTCCTGGAACAACCATTAAGTTTTCAATAACTGTCATATTTGTAAATTCGTGTGCTATTTGAAATGTCCTCAAGATACCTAAATGAAATAATTCATGAGACTCATAATTTGTTATTTCAATACCATTGTAAAATATATTGCCAGTATCAGGCTTTAAATTTCCCGTTATTACATTAAATAGAGTTGTTTTGCCAGATCCGTTGGGTCCAATAATGCCGGTAATAGAATTTGTTTTAATATCAAGTGAGCAATCATTTAAGGCAACTAGACCACCAAATGATTTTACGATATTTTCTACTTTTACTAATATATTGCTCATTTAAAAATTACTGCATAATAATGTAGAAAAACTAAAGTTGAAGTGATAAATATTCAATTATATGCGCTCTTAGCTCAGCTGGATAGAGCATCTGCCTTCTAAGCAGAGGGTCGCAGGTTCGAATCCTGCAGAGCGCGCCACTCTAAGCATTAATATATTTTTGGCTTCGATTTTTTTGTGATAATAAAGGTTCGAAACCTGTAAGGCGCGTCAACTTATTAACCTTTAATCAAACTATTTTTTTGTTATATTCCAATTATGACTGATCCTAAAACATACAAATTTAATACTAAAACTTTGCATAGCGGCCACCAACCAGATAAAAACTTTGGTTCTCGTGCTGTTCCTATTTACCAATCTACTTCTTATCTTTTTCAAGACGCAGATCACGCTGCAGCTCTCTTTAATCTAGAAGAGGGTGGCCATATTTATTCAAGAATTTCTAACCCAACTGTTGCTGTTCTAGAAGAAAGAGTAGCTGCCCTTGAAGGAGGATCAGCTACACTTGCTACTGCCTCAGGTATGAGTGCTATGATGCTATCTCTTTTAACTATTTGTAGTGCTGGAGATCATATTGTTGCTTCTTCCCAACTCTATGGAGGAAGTTTTAATCTATTAAGATTAACACTACCCAGATTTGGAATAGAAACTACTTTTGTTAAACCAAGAGATTTAGAGGGATTTAAAAATGCTATTAAGCCAAATACAAAATGTATTTTTGGAGAACTTATTGGAAATCCTGGTATTGAAATTATGAATTTACCCGAGGTATCTAAGATTGCTAAAGATGCAGGAATACCTGTAATTATTGATGGAACTTTTAATACTCCCTATTTGTGCAATCTCTTTGATTTAGGCGCAGATATAATTGTTCACTCTTTAACAAAATGGATGGCAGGTCATGGTACTTCAATGGGTGGAGCTATAGTTGAAAAAGGAGAATTTGATTGGACTCAAGGAAATAAATTTCCAACAATGACTGAACCTTATGTAGGTTATCATGGATTATCTTTTGCAGAAGAGTTTGGACCAGCCGCTTTTACAATGAGAGCAAGAGCTGAAGGAATGAGAGATTTTGGTCCATGTATGAGTCCTACAAATGCATTTAATATTCTTACTGGTATAGAGACATTATCCATAAGAATGGAAAAACACATTGCTAATACAAAAATTATGCTGGACTATTTGACTAATAACGAAAATGTTTCTTGGGTTAATCATCCAAGTCTTCCAGATCATCCAGATCATGATATCGCCATAAAGTTAATGCCTAAAGGCCCAGGATCAATGATTGCTTTTGGTATCAAAGGTGGAAGAGATGCCGGTCAGGCGTTTATTAATGCTATGAAGTTAACATCTCATTTAGCAAATGTTGGTGATGCTAAGTCTTTAGTTATTCATCCGGCTTCCACTACACACTCACAGATGGATAAACAGTCATTAGAATTAGCTGGCCTAACTGAAGATATGATTAGATTTTCAGTTGGTCTTGAGGATATGGAAGACATTATCAACGACTTTGATAATGGATTTAGGGCATCCCAAAAACCGCGCCTCGTAGCTTCTAGATGAAGTTAAAAGTTAATGGAAAAACTGCTTATTTCACAACAAGTGGAAGAGAAATAGATAAAAAGCAGCCTACGATCGTATTTGTTCACGGAAGTGGTCTTACTCATGTATCTTGGGTGCTTCAAACAAGATATTTTGCCTTTCACGGTTATAATACAGTAGCAGTGGATCTACCTGGTCACGGAGACTCAGAGGGACCACCTTTAGAGACTATTGAAGAAATGGCTGACTGGATTTCGGACTTACTGCAAACTTTAGATATAGAAAAATCATCTTTTGTTGGACATTCTCAAGGTTGCTTAATAGGTCTTGAGTTTGCACATCGTCATCCCCAAAAATTAGAATTATTGGCTCTTATTAATGGTAGCCTTGCTATGAAAATGAATCCTGAACTTTTAAATTTAGCACTTAACAAAGACAGTAAGGCTGTTGATCTTATGATTGATTGGGTTCATGGTCCTTTAGGTCAAGTAGGGGGTCACCCTGTACCAGGTCTTAGTCATATTGGAATGGGCAGTCAATTAGTTACTTCTAATAATAATGGTGCTTTGGGTGCTGATTTTAATGCATGTGATAAGTATACAAATGGAGAAGTTGCTGCTGAAAGCATCAGCAATAAAACTTTATGCATCATGGGAAAATATGATCGAATGACTCCAAAAAAAGTTGGATTAGAATTGGCAAGTAAAATCAAAAACTCAAAGAGTGAAATAATTGAAGACTCTGGTCATATGTCTATTTTAGAAACAGCTAGCGATACTAAAAACTTATTAAAAACATTTTTTATGGAAAATAATTAATTGATACACAAAGGATCCTGTCACTGTAAAGCTATTGAGTTTGAAATTGAAACTAGTCTAGATAAAATTATGCAGTGCAACTGCTCAATATGTATAAGAAGAAATGCAAAAATGATTATGATACCAAATGAAAATTTCAAAATCCTTAAGGGAAAAGACAATCTTTCTCTTTATCAATTTAATTCTAATATTGCCAAACACTATTTTTGCAAAAATTGTGGGATTTACACTCATCATAATAGAAAATCTGACCCTAACGGAATGGGTGTTAACCTTGGTTGTCTCGATGACCTAAACCCTATGGAATATGATGCTGGACAGTTTGACGGTAGAAAAATCTAATTCTTAAGAACTCTTGATTTTAATTTAAAAAAAACTAATATTGGCCATGGCCCAAGTTAAAGAATTCCTTACTTTTGATGATGTTTTATTGAAGCCTCAAGCTTCAAATGTTCTTCCTAATAACGTAGATATTTCAACAAATATAACCAAAGATATTAAGTTAAATATACCAATTATTTCTGCAGCAATGGACACTGTTACTGAGTCTAAAATGGCTATTTCTATGTCACAAAATGGAGGTCTAGGTGTTATTCATAAGAATTTTGATATTGAAACACAGGCATCTGAGGTGAAGAAAGTTAAAAGATTTGAGGCTGGGATTGTTTACAATCCTATAACAATGAACCCCAGCAATACAATTGAAGATGTATTAAGCGTTATGAAGGATCACAATATTTCTGGTTTCCCTGTGGTAGACAACGATAACATTCTTAAAGGTATAATTACTAATAGAGATGTTAGATTTGTCATTAATAAAAAAACTAAAGTTAAAGACTTAATGACCAAAAAAGTAATTACAATTACTAAAAATCAGTCAACAGCAATGTCTTCTTTTGGTTTAGCCAAAAAACTACTTCAAGAAAATAGAATTGAGAAATTAGTAGTTACTGATAAGAACAATAAATGTATTGGACTTATCACAGTAAAAGATATTCAAAGAGGTGAAAAATTTCCTAATTCTGTTAGAGATAAAAATGGTCAATTATTAGTGGGGGCAGCTATAGGTAGTAAGCCAAATGATTTTTTAAGAGCAAGTGAATTAGAAAAGGCTGGTGTAGATATTATTTTTATAGATACTGCTCATGGTCACTCTAGTACTGTATTGGAGTCTTTTAAAAAAATTAGAAAAAAAATTAATTTACCCATTGTGGTAGGTAATATAGCAACTCCTGAAGCTGCCAAAGATTTAATTAAACTAGGCGCAGATGCTATAAAAGTTGGAATAGGGCCAGGATCTATTTGTACAACTAGAATAGTAGCCGGTGTGGGAGTTCCACAGTTTACTGCAATTCAAGAGATTTCATCTATCAGCAATAGAAATAAAATACCTATGATATCTGATGGTGGTATTAGATACTCAGGAGATATCGTCAAAGCACTTGCAGCAGGCGCTAACTGCATAATGGCAGGTTCTTTATTTGCTGGAACGGATGAATCACCCGGTGAGGTTTTTCTTTTTCAAGGTAGGTCTTATAAATCTTATCGAGGAATGGGATCATTGGGGGCTATGGCTAGAGGATCAGCTGACAGATATTTTCAAGATGAAATTAATGAAGCAGTCAAATTAGTCCCAGAGGGAATTGAGGGTAGAATTCCATATAAAGGACAGGTTTCAAACGTTTTATTTCAACTCACTGGTGGTTTAAGATCTGGTATGGGCTACACAGGTTCTAAAAACCTAACCACGCTAAGAAAGAATGCCAAATTTGTAAAATTAACAAATTCTGGGATTAATGAGAGTCATGTTCATGGTGTTCAAGTAACTAAAGAGGCTCCTAACTATAGATCCAATTGACAAAATCTGTTTTAATTATCGATTTTGGTTCTCAATATACTCACTTAATTGGGAGAAAAATTCGTGAATTAGGTATTTATGCTGAAATCTACCCTCCTAAATATTTAAATAATATAACTAATATTCTTAATCATTCTGTTTTAATTCTTTCAGGAGGTCCAGATTCTGTTCTAAACAAAAACTCTCCTAAAATAGATATTCCTTTGGATAAATTACCTATCCCAGTATTGGGGATATGTTATGGGTTTCAATATATTGCAAAAGAATTCGGAGGTGTTATTGAAAAAAGCAATCAAAGAGAATATGGCAAAACTATAATTAAAATTAGCAAATCAAATTTTTTTGATAAAACTAATTCAGATCAACAAGTATGGATGTCTCATGGTGATAGCCTTAAAGAGATACCTAAAGGCTTTAAAGTTTTGGCAAAGACCAAAAATAAAGTTCCTGCAGCGATATATAAAAAAAATATTTTTGCTATTCAATTTCATTGCGAAGTTACTCATACAGAATTTGGTACACAGATTTTAAAAAACTACTTATTTGATATTTGTCAATTAAAACAAAACTGGAGAAACAATGACCTCCATCAAACTATTGGAAGGTATTTTAAAATTAATGTTAAAGAAAAAAAACCTAATATTGTTTGTGCTGTCTCTGGAGGTGTTGACTCTACTGTATTAGCATTTGCTATTTCAAAGTATATGAAACTTGAAAATGTTCATTTTATTTTTGTAAATAATGGTTTATTAAGAAAATATGATGTAAAAAATATAAAAGATGTCTTTAAATCTTTTAATCTCAAATTAAATATTATCAATGCAGAACATTTATTCCTAAGTAAATTAAAAAATATTACTGACCCCGAACATAAAAGAAAAGTTATTGGGGGATTATTTATTGAAGTATTTTCTAAATACATCCGAAAACTAGAACAAAAAGACTTCTACCTTGCTCAGGGTACTTTATACACGGATATCATTGAAAGTCGCTCATTCCATGGTGGAAAAAGCGTAACTATAAAATCTCACCATAATGTTGGAGGTCTTCCCAAAGACCTTAAATTTGACGTAATTGAGCCATTTAGAGAGCTTTTTAAGGATGAGGTTAGGAGATTAGGCCTATTTTATAAATTAGATGAAAAATTTATAAATAGACACCCTTTTCCAGGTCCAGGTCTAGGTATTAGATGCATCGGTAAAGTAAATAGGCAAAGATTAGATACCTTAAGGGATATTGATGAAATATTTATTAATTTTTTGATTGAAAAAGACTTATATAGAAAATCGTGGCAGGCTTTTGCAGTTTTATTACCCGTTAAATCTGTTGGTGTTATGGGAGATGAAAGGACCTACGAAGAAACTTGTGTTCTTCGGTGTATAAATTCTGTTGATGGAATGACAGCAGATGTAACTAATATTGATATCAATGTATTATCGGAAGTAGCAACACTTATCATAAATAAAGTACCTCGTGTAAATAAAGTTCTTTATGACATTACGAGTAAACCACCCTCAACTATTGAGTGGGAATAGATTTTGAAAATCCCCATTTATCAAGTTGATGCATTTGCATCAGTTATTTTTAAAGGAAATCCTGCAGCTGTTTGTCCATTAAAAGAATGGCTGCCAGATCAAGTAATGCAAAATATAGCTATGGAAAATAATTTATCAGAAACAGCATTTTTTATAGAGGATAATGGTATTTATCATATTAGATGGTTCACACCTAAAGCTGAATTAGATCTTGCAGGTCACCCCACACTTGCAACAGCACATATAATCCTAAATGAATTAGATAAAAATATTAACACAATAAATTTTCAAACAAAAATCGGAGATACATTAAAAGTAAATCTTGATAAGAATTTATATATTATGGATTTTCCTTCAAGGCCTCCCAAAAATATTAATGAAATCGATATTCTTTATGAAGCTCTTGGGAAAAAACCTAGGGAGTTATTGGCACATAGAGATTTAATTGTAATATTTGATAACGAGGAAGAAATTAAATCTATAATTCCAAATATGTCTAAATTAATGCAACTTAGTTATCCATCAATTGTAATTTCAGCCATAGGCAATGAGGTAGATTTTGTCTCAAGAAATTTTGCACCTAAATTAGGTATCCCTGAAGATCCCGTTACAGGATCATCACACTGTGAGTTAATACCATACTGGTCAAAAATACTTAATAAAAATGAAATGATTGCCCATCAACTCTCAGAAAGAGGGGGTGAAATCTACTGTGGTCTTGATAATGACCGTGTATCATTAGGTGGTGAAGCCATCACTTTCTTAAGAGGTGAAATAGAAATATAATAAATTATGGATAGTGAATTAAATAAATTAGAAGAAATGACCTCTTTTCTTCAAAAAGAATTATCCCAAATTAGTGATGAGATGTTTAATCAACAAAAAGATATTATTAAATTAAAAAATGAAATATCTATTTTAAAAAAAAGAATTATTGAACTAGAAGAGGGACGTAATGCTAATAATGATAAAGATTACCAAAAACCGCCTCATTACTAAAAATATACTATCACTATTATGACAACGTCATTTGATGTTATTATTGTTGGTGCTGGTGCTGCCGGATTGATGTGTGCTATAGAGTCAGGCAAAAGAGGCAAGTCAGTTCTTTTAATTGATCATTCAAAAAAAATAGGCGAGAAAATTAGAATTTCTGGTGGAGGAAGGTGTAATTTTACCAACCTAAATACCCAATCTTCAAAATTCATATCAGAAAATAAAAAATTTATGGTTTCTGCATTAAATCAATATTCTCAATATGATTTTATTAAATTAGTAGAACAACATAATATAAAATTTCACGAAAAAAAATTAGGTCAACTTTTTTGTGATGGAAGTTCTCAATTAATAATTGATATGCTTCTTGATGAATGTGAAAAAGCTGGCATTGCTCTTATAAAAGAAACTGTTGTTAAAGATATATACAAAAATGATGATAAATACTCTGTTGAAATTATAGATAATATCTATGATTCAACTTCTCTGGTAATTGCCACAGGAGGTCTATCAATTCCAAAAATAGGTGCCACTAAATTTGGATATGAGATAGCTAAAAAATTTGATTTAAACATCATTTCACCATCTGCTGCTCTTGTTCCATTAACTTTTAGCGATAATATATTAAAAATGTGTAAAGACCTAAGTGGAGTATCTCAAGATGCAATCGTTTCTTACGGAAAAACTTTTTTCAAAGAAGGAATGCTT
>CABWYP010000017.1 GCA_902509695.1 uncultured Alphaproteobacteria bacterium
TCATTTCCTTCTTTGCTTGATTTGCGGTGCGTTGGCCTGATTGAATTTCTCTTACTTTTTCCTTAAATTCAATAGTATTTTGATTAGCTATTTTAGAAAGACTAAGAACTTGCTTATAAATAGATTTTAATTTTTCATTATTTTTTTGGAATACTTGTTTAAAAGATTCATCACAAGAGCACATATGTTTTTGATATAAAGTGTATGTATCCTTTAAACTATGATGTTTTAAAAAAATATCTCTCGTCACCTTACCTTGAGTAACAAGCGATAATATTGATACTTCTTTTGACTGAATTTCCTTATTAATAGAATATAAGTGAGAGATTATTTCCTCTAATTTATGAGGTTTGATTTTAATTTCGTTGAAGTAATTCAAAATCTCATCTTGATATTTTTTAAGATCTTTAAGTGACTTTGTATCTGAAATTTTTGTAATGTTTTTATTTTTTTTTATTTTAGTAATGTTTTCTGAAAGCACTAAAACTCTATCTAATTTTTTTAATATTTCAGGTTTATAAAACTCTTCTATGATCGATATGGAGAAGCTTTCATTTTCAATTTCTGTATCATTTGATGCCTCCTCCATTTTAGCTTTATCTATTTCAATACCTTGTTCTTTCATTAATTGTTGTTTTTCCTTGAGAAGGGCTTTTTTCTTTTCATTAATAATCTTTTGTATTTCTTTTCTTTTAGATGAATTAGAGTAAGGGTCATTTTCTTCATTAAAATATTCATCAAAATCTACAATTTCTCTTAAGTTAATTTCATTTTGTTTAACTTGATCGATCCATTTTTTAAGAATATCAATTGAAGCTGGACATTCTAGAATAGAGTTCATCATTTTATCTAGACCTGACTCTATTCTTTTGGCAATAGCAATTTCACCTTCTCTGGAGAGTAATTCAACATTGCCCATCTCTTTAAGGTACATTCTGACAGGGTCATCGCTTTTAACGCTAGTAGATTTTTCTTCTTCTTCCGATTCATCACTTGAGTTTGAGGTATCATTATCTGAAGTGCTAGTGTAAGCCTTAAATAATTTAAATAAATCCTCGTCGAGGTTTTCAACATAAGAAAGAAAATCATTTATAGTGATGATTGAGTCATCAATTTTTGAATACGATTTTATAAAAGACTCAGATTTTTTTGCTAAATCTTTATCAAACTCTTTAATTACTAAGGCTTTAAGCTGAGTTTCGTTTTCTTGATGAAGAACGTCAAAATTTACTTTTGATGATTTTGATTTACTGGATTTCTTTAAAATAATTGTTTCTTTTTTCTTCGGAGACTTATTTAATGATTTTGATTTCTGTGCAATCTTTTTTTTTACAACCTTTTTTTTTGGAATAGTTACTTTTTTTTTTGGCATATTATATTTGGTTATTTATGTAATTTATTGTTTTTTCAATCTCGTTATATGGGTCGCCCTTAAATTTAGATGATGCAAATCTGCACAGTCTTAAAACTTCATTAGAAAATAGTAAATTTTTTGTAAAATTCAATCCCTTAGAGTCTAAAAGATTATAAATTTCAGAAGATGTTGATTTAAACAGGTTTTTTTTGATAATTTCATCTCTTATTGATTTAAATTTACCATCAAACTTTGCAGTAGCTATTAAATCATATATCTTTTCTCTCCAATCAGCATTCTCAATATAAAATATTATTAAACCTGCAGAGAATTTTGATCTGAGATCATTTTTAAATTCGATTTTATTAATCTTATTTTTATAAATATTTGACGATCTATTCTCAACGATAGATGTTGATTGCTTGAAATGATTAGTAAGAATTTTTTTTAAATCACTATTTGATATTGACGATAATAATGATTTTAAAATTTTAGAACCTTTAAATTGCTCATCTATATTTTCGCTAATTTTGTATTTTTCTATGTATTTTTCTATTAGCTGCTCAATACTTAGTGGGGACTCTAATAGTTTAGATAACTTATCATGAAGATTATCATCTATAAGTTGATCTGGGTCAGAGTTCTTAGGAAGTAAAACAAATTTTACACCTAATTCGAAATTCTCAGATGAAAGTAAATTATTCATTAATCTAATTGTTGCATTTCTACCTGCCGTATCTCCATCTAGACAAACTATAACTTCAAAGCCTTTCTTAGTTAATTCAATTAACTTATCTTGATTGATTGCAGTTCCAAGTGGGGCTATGCAATTTGTGAAACCATTCTGATATAATTTAATTACATCAAAATATCCTTCTACTAGAATTAGTTTTTTATTTGAGTTTTTATATAAAGATTTTTCATTATAAAGAATTTGTTTTTTTTTAAAAATTTTAGTTTCTGAACTATTTATATACTTTGGTAAGCTATCATCTATAACCCGAGCACCAAATCCAATAATCCTATTTTGTAAATTTATGATTGGAACCATAATTCTATTCATAAAAAATAGCTTAGAATTTTGATTTTTGTTAAATACTCCTGAAGATATTAAATCCTTTAACTCAAATTGACTTAATAGTTTTTTTTGTAAAATATTAACATTTAAAGTAGATCCTAACTTAAATTCACTAATAGTTTGGTCATTAAATTTTCTATTTTCCTTTAAATATTTAATATGTGATTTTGAATTATATAAATTTTTATGGAAAAGCTCAGATGAAAAATCATTAATTTCATAAATAAGGTTATTTAATTTTGATGATTTATAATTAAGTTCAACTCCAGCTTTATTCGCTAACTCAAATAAAGCATCTTTAAAGCTGTAGCCCTTAACCTTAATTAAAAAATCTATTACATTTCCATGCTCACCAGTACTAAAACAATGGAATATCTTTTTTTCTTCATTGACCGAAAAAGAAGGTGTTTTTTCTTTCTTAAATGGACTTAAACCAAAATAATTACTACCTTTTTTCTTTAATGGTACCGTTGAATTAATAATTTCTACTATTGAAGTTCTATTAATTACCTCTTTAATATTGTCGTCTGTCATTCATTAAGAGTATTTTTAATTATCTGAGAAGCTAAGTTGAAATCAATTTGGTTATTATAGTCCTTTTTCAAAAGACCCATAATTTTACCAAAATCTTTAGAGGTAAATTTATTAACATTAATTATGTTAGTAATAATATTAAGCGTTTCTTCTTCTCCTTTTAATTGAGGCAGGAAACCATTAAGATATTTTATGTCATAGGTTAAATCATTAACTTTTATTGAGTCTCCTGCTTTTTCAGCAAACTCCAATGATTCTTTTTTTTGTTTTACTTGGGTTTTGACAATTTTGTAAAAATTATCATCTGATATTTTTGATAATTCTCTGTCTAGATTCTCTTTAATTAAATAATTTTTTAACTCAGATGATAGGTATCTAGCTATGGAAAGTTTTTTCTTATCCCCACCTTTTAAAGCACTTTTAACGTCCTCTTGTATTTTTTCTGCCAAACTCATTTGAAATTCCTCCTTAATAATATACTAATACACAAGATTTAATATGACCGTATTAGATAATAAAAATAACAATAATTATCAAAACGGATATTTAATTTACAATAAAGATTTTATATTTAAAGGTAAGTTCTTATCTAATGATTCCTTTAGAATAGCAGAAATTTGCTTCAACACTAGTATGACAGGCTATCAAGAGATACTTACAGACCCTTCATACAAGTCTCAATTTATAAATTTTACTTTTCCCTTAATTGGAATAGTTGGTTGTAATAAAGAAGACTACGAGTCTTGGAAGATACATGCATCAGGAATGATATCTAATGAAATATTGAATCTATCCTCAAATTGGCGATCAAAAGAAAATTTCTCAAAATGGTTGTTAGATCAAAACTCTTGTGCGTTCTATGACCTTGACACTAGGTCATTAACAAAAGTGGTTCGCGAGTATGGTCCTAAAAATATTATGATTTGTTCTGAGAGTTTCTATGATGAAAAAGGAATAGATGAGATCTTAGATTTAATTGATAACTCTCTAACTTTGGAAAAAAATGATGTTATTAAAGAATTTACGAATGAACTAACTTTGACAAAAGCTAATAAAAATGAAAATAGAATTTCAATTGGTTTTTTAAATTTTGGGGCAAAAGACAATATTAAAAATAATTTAATAAATAGAAATTGTGATTTATTTGAATTTGATATGAATTTTAAAGCTGATGAAATTATAGCATTAGAACTTGATGGTATATTTTTAAGCAATGGCCCAGGAGACCCTAGGAAAGTATATCAAAACATAGAAACTGAATTGAAAAAATTACTCAATAAAAAAATACCTACTTTTGGAATTTGTTTAGGGCATCAAATTTTAAGCTTAGCCTTTGATGCCGATACAAAAAGAATGAACAGAGGTCATAGGGGTGGCAATCATCCTGTTAAAAATATAAGAAAGAATATTGTTGAAATAACTTCTCAAAATCATGGTTTTGTTGTTGCAAAAGAGAATTTTCCTGAAAATTTAGAAATAACTCATGTTTCATTATTTGATGGTACTGTTGATGGGATGAAATCAAAATCTCATCCTCTATTTTCTGTGCAGTATCATCCTGAGTCTAGTCCCGGCCCACATGACAGTAGATATTTATTTGATGAGTTTATAGAGCTAATAAAATCTAATGCCAGCTAGAAAAGATATTTCTAAAATTCTTGTAATTGGCTCTGGTCCAATAGTTATAGGCCAAGCTTGTGAGTTCGATTACTCAGGTAGCCAAGCATGTAAAGCTCTTAAAAGCGAGGGTTATGAAGTTATCTTAATTAATTCTAACCCAGCTACCATAATGACTGATCCTGAGTTTGCAGATAAAACTTATATTGAACCAATAGAAAAAGAAATTGTTAAAAAAATTATAGAAAAAGAAAATCCAGATGCAATTCTTCCAACTATGGGAGGTCAAACTGCTTTAAATATAATTAGAGAATTAAACAATGATCAATATTTTAAGAATAGCACTATCAAAATCTTGGGTGCAAGCCCAAAATCAATAGACGTAGCAGAAGATAGAGAATTATTTGCTGAAGCTATGAAAGAGATTGGTCTCGAAACACCTTTTAGCATAATAGTTGATGACAAAAGCAATTTAGAACAATTAGCATTAGAGATGAGCTTTCCATTAATTTTAAGACCTTTTTACACCCTTGGTGGAACAGGTGGAGGGATTGTATACAACAAAGATGAATTTTTATCTAAAGTTAAAAATGCAATAGATCTTAGCCCTGTATCAAAAACGCTTGTGGAGGAATCGCTTATAGGCTGGAAAGAATTTGAATTTGAAGTAGTTAGAGATAAACTTGATAACTCAATTATTGTATGTTCGATAGAAAATCTAGATCCTATGGGAGTTCATACAGGAGACAGCATAACTATCGCCCCTGCCCTTACATTAACAGATAAAGAATATCAAAAACTAAGAAATCAAAGTATCGCAATTTTAAGAAAAATTGGTGTTGAGACTGGTGGCTCAAATGTTCAGTTTGCCGTCAATCCCACAAATGGAAGAATTTTAATTATTGAAATGAATCCTAGAGTCAGTAGATCATCTGCTTTGGCTTCAAAAGCAACCGGGTTTCCAATAGCAAAGATTGCTGCATTATTAGCAGTTGGTTACTCTTTAGATGAATTACAAAATGATATTACAAAAGTTACACCCGCAAGTTTTGAGCCTGTGATTGATTATATTGTTACTAAGTTACCTAAATTCAATTTTGAAAAATTTCAAGGTACTCCAAAACTTTTAAATACTGCAATGAAATCAGTTGGTGAAATAATGTCAATTGGTAGAACTTTTAAAGAATCTATTTTAAAGGCTATGTATTCTATTGAAGGCGATAACTACGGTTTCGAGCTTTCTCACGAACTATTAAACTTAAAAGATGATCAATTAAAAGAAGAATTGAAAATTCAGAGACCAGATAGATTAATTTTAGTAGCTGAGTCGATAAGAAGAGATATAGATATTTCTGAAATACATACATTTACACATATCGATATTTTCTTTCTAAGGGAAATAAAGGAAATAATTGATTTGGAAAAATTAATAATAAAGTCTCAAGGTAATTTATCTAATGAACTTCTTATTTCTGCAAAAAAGATGGGCTTCTCTAATACTCATTTAGCTAATTTATGTAAAATAGACCTAAAAGAAATTTATAAAATGTTAAGTAAAAATGATTGTCAAACTGTATTTAAGAGGGTTGATACCTGTGGTAATGAATTTGACTCCTCTACAGCTTATCTCTACTCAACTTTTATCTCAGAGGTTAATAAATTTAGTTGTGAGTCTAGACCTATAAATAAAGAAAAAATTATAATTTTAGGCTCTGGCCCTAATAGGATAGGACAAGGAATAGAATTTGACTATTGTTGTGTTCAAGCAGTTAAGTCATTTCAAAAAATGGGTTATCAGACAATAATGGTTAACTGTAACCCTGAAACAGTTTCAACAGACTATGATACTTCAGATAAACTGTATTTCGAGCCATTAGATTTTGAATATGTTAAAAATATTATTGATAAAGAAAACGAAATTGGCGAGGTTAAAGGTGTTGTTGTTCAATTTGGCGGTCAAACACCTCTTAGAATAGCTGATAAATTGAAAGAATATGGTTACAACATACTTGGCACCTCTTTTGAAGCAATTGATATTTCTGAAGATAGAGAAAAATTTCAAAAATTAATTGAAAAGGTAGGTTTGAAACAACCTAGAAGCGATATTTCTTTAGGAACAAAAGAGTTGTTATCTAAATCATCAAAATTAAATTTTCCAATTTTACTTAGACCTTCTTACGTCTTAGGAGGAAGAATGATGGAAAAAATGAACTCCATAGATGATGTTCAAAACTATATTGATCAAAATTATTGGGCCCTTGAAAAAAATGTAATTTTAATTGATGAGTTTCTAAAAGATGCTAAGGAAATAGATGTAGATATTCTTAGGGACTCAAATAATAACACTATGATTGCTGGAATTATGGAGCATATTGAGGAAGCCGGTATCCATTCAGGAGATAGTGCTTGTTGTGTTCCTCCATTTTCTTTGAGTGAAGAGGTTATTACTTCTATTAAAAAGTTTAGTATAGATTTATCCCAGGAACTTAAAACAATTGGTTTAATGAATATTCAATATGCAATAAAAAAAGATCAAATTTATATTCTTGAAGCCAATCCACGTGCAAGCAGAACGATACCCTTTTTAGCAAAGGCTATTGGCATTCCTTTTATAAAAATAGCTGCTGAGTTGATTGCTGGTAAAAGTTTATCTAAAGAACTTATGGATTTTAAGCCAGAGACATTACCTTATTATGCAATAAAAGAAGCCGTATTCGCTTTTAATAAATTTCCTAATACAGATGTTATTTTAGGACCAGAGATGAAAAGTACTGGTGAAGTAATGGGAATAGATGATAATTTTGATATGGCCTATTTAAAAAGCCAAATAGGAGCGGGCCAAAGACTTAACGATATTAAAAATATATTTATTTCAGTTAGAGATGAAGACAAAGAGGAAATAGCTACTATAGCAAAATCTTTATCAGATAGCGGCTATGAAATTTACACCACAAGAGGAACGCATGAATATTTGTTAAAAACTAGTATAAAGTCAAAATTGGTGAATAAAGTAGCTGAAGGCTCACCACATGTTGTTGAGTATATTAAAGACAATAAGATTGATTTAGTTATAAATACAACTGAGAATAAGCAGGCAATTAAAGATAGCTTTACCATTAGGAGGACATCTGTTGATTTAAATGTGCCTTATTACACTAATTTAAGAGCTGCTAAAATACTCACTAAATCTCTTATTTCCATGAAAAATCAATCAATTTTGGTTAAACCCATTCAAAAACATCATGTTTATGTGTAAAAAATTTATTTGAAAAACTGTTGAAAATTCAATAGTTTCAACCACTTATTAAATAATTAAAAATATGGAAAAAATACCTATGACAGAAGAGGGGCAAAAAAAGCTCCTTGAAGAGTTAAAGCACCTTAAAACAGTTGAGCGCCCTATTATAATTAAAGCAATTGCTGATGCCCGAAGCAATGGTGATTTATCTGAAAATGCTGAGTATCATGCCGCAAGGGAGAAACAGAGTTTTATAGAAGGAAGAGTTGCAGAGATTGAAAGCACTGTGGCTCAAGCAGAGATTATAGATGTTTCAAAGTTATCTGGCACTGTAATTAAATTTGGTGCAAGCGTGTCAATCATTAACCTCGAGGATAACAAAGAGTCAAAATATCAACTTGTAGGTGAGGTAGAGGCTGATATTGAACAAAAAAAAATATCAGTTACTAGCCCCATCGCTAGGGCCTTGATTGGCAAAAAAAAGGGCGATTACATAGAAGTCTCGACTCCTAAAGGTATAACATCCTACGAAATAAAATCTGTCAGATTTAAATAAAAAATACTCTGATTTTAATATCATTACCATAAGCGAGGGAGCCGCAGGTATGAGAAGTCAGATTGAAGGTTTAGCTAATTTAATAGGCAATAGTTATAAAAACTTTAATATTTCTATAAATCCTTTATTTAGAAATTTGCCTGTTGAATTAATACCTGCTAGTAAATTTACTTATTCAAATATTAATGAAATTAAAATTCAAGAAAAAACTATTTTAATAAGCTGTGGTAAAAAAAGTGTTAAAGCATCTATTTTATTAAAAAAAAGATTTAAAGATTTAATTTTTAATATTCACATTCAGGATCCAAAGACGAAACATAAGTTGTTTAATTTAATTATTTGTCCAGAGCATGATAAGCTCAATAAATTAAACTCCATATCAACATTATTAGCTTTGCATAATATAAAATATAATCTGATTAAAAGAAAAAAGAATACCATTAATTTTATAATTGGCGGATCAAATAAGTATTTTAAGTTTAGAAAAGACACTCAAGAAAAAGTATTGAATGAAATAATTCATTTATCTAAACTATACGATATTAATGTTATTCCATCGAGGAGGACTCCCACAAGTCTGATACAAATATTAAAAAAAATAAATTCGAATAAAATTAAAACCTTTGATGATATCTTCAACCCTTCAAAATATGGCGATCTATTATCTGAGGGATTATTTCAAATAGTGACATGGGACTCTATATCTATGATATCTGAAGCAATATGCTCTAAAGCCAATACTTTTATTTTTAATTTTGAGGATAAAAATTGTCCTACAAGATATCAAAGGTTCTATAAATCAATAATTGATAAAAATTTAGCTAAATTTTATACGAGAGATCTAAAATCATTTGATATTTCTTTAGATGACTATAACGAAAAATTAAAAACTAAAATCTTGAATAAGATAAAATCTCATTTATGGTTCAAAACATATGCACCTTAAAGATTCAGTACTCAATAAAATTAAATCTTATTCTGACCCCTTCCCTCATTGGGAGTTAAGCTCACCTTTTTCAGAGAAAATGATTGATGAAGTTCAAAATGTTAAAATTTCTGATGCCCCCAGGTCCTTTGATGGGACTAGGGCTGCTGATGCAGGGGGAGATGGCTTAGATGGCAAACTTCGAGTCTTTTTAGAGAAAGATAATAGCGAATTGCTTCCAAATGGAATGGAATTAATATCAGATTTAAGAGACAAAGATGTTGTAGAATCTATCCAAGACAAAATTAAAAAGGACTTATCAAATAGCTATATTAGAATTGAATACATAGCTGATCGCAAAGGTTTTTGGTTAAAACCTCACTTAGATATTCAAGAAAAATTGATGACAATGATGTTGTTTATAAATACATACGATGAGTCTGAGAAACTAGGCACTGATTTTTACGATCTTGATATGAAATTAGTAAAAACAGTTCCTTACAAGCATAATACAGGATACTTTTTTGCCTCTGGCAATAACACTTGGCATGGCTTGGAAAAAAAGGAAATCAAAATTGAGAGAAGATGCATGCAAATTAATTATGTAACTTTTCCAACCAGTTGGCCTATAAATGGCTGATATCAAAGATGTATCTATTATTGGCTCTGGTCCTGCAGGATATACAGCTGCTATTTATGCAGCAAGAGCAAACCTTAAACCTATATTAATTAGTGGGCTACAACCCGGTGGACAATTAACTATTACTACAGATGTAGAAAATTACCCTGGTTATGAAAATCCTATTCAAGGCCCTTGGTTGATGGAGCAAATGCAAAAACAAGCTGAATTTGTTGGAACTAAAATTATTTCTAGTCAAGTTACAAAAGTCGAACTTAATAACGAGATCAAAAAATTACATTTAGATAACGGGGATGTCATAGAAACAAAAACTGTAATTATTAGCACCGGTGCTCAAGCTAGATGGCTTGGGATTCAAAATGAAGATAAATTTCAAGGTCATGGTCTCTCAGCGTGCGCAACATGTGATGGTTTTTTCTTTAAAGATAAAATAGTAGCCGTAGTTGGTGGTGGTAATAGTGCTGCTGAAGAAGCACTTTTTCTGACTAAATTTGCCACAAAAGTTCTTTTAATTCATAGAAGAGATGAACTCCGAGCTGAAAAAATTTTACAAGATAGACTCTCCAAAAATCCAAAAATTGAGTTTATTTGGAATTCTGAAGTAACTAAATTTAATGGCGATGTAGACCTTAATTCAATTGAATTATTAAATAGAAAAGATAATAAAAAAAGTACAATAAATCTTGACGGTGTTTTTATTGCTATTGGTCATGACCCTGCAACAAAATTATTTGAAGGGCAAATTGAAATGGACCAAAATGGATACATCTTAACTGATCCCGATAGTACTCAAACATCTATAAAAGGGGTTTATGCTGCTGGAGATGTTAAAGATAAGATATATAGACAGGCTATAACTGCTGCGGGTATGGGATGTATGGCTGCTCTTGAAGCTGAAAAATATTTAGATTAAAAAGACTTAATCTAACCCTGACGAGCTTTCATCCTAGGGTTAGTTTTATTAATAACATATAGTCTTCCTTTTCTTCTAACTAGTTGATTATTTTTATCTCTAGTTTTAGCAGATTTTAGTGAACTTTTAATTTTCATGTTTATTTTTTAACTAAATTTAATAAATTGGGAATTTATGGTAATTCAAGAAAAAATCAACAAAATTAAAGAAGATTTTTCTTTTTTTGATAATTGGGAGGAAAAATATCAATATTTAATTGATTTAGGTAAAAAACTTCCAGAATTAGATGAGACCTTCAAAACTGATGAATTTCGAATAAAGGGTTGTAATTCAAATCTATGGGTTGTTCCTCAAATTAAAGGGGGAAAAATTATATTTTTAGGCACAAGTGACTCCATAATAGTTAAAGGCCTATTTTACCTCGTACAGTTTATTTACAATAATGAGGAGCCAAAGACTATATTAAGTGAGCCATTAGATTTTTTTAATCAAATTGGTCTTTCGTCTCACTTAGGTCCTTCCAGAACAAATGGATTTAATTCTTTAAAAAAACAAATTTACCAAATCGCGACAGATTTATCAAAAAATTAAATTTTAATCATTTGAAACTATGTTAATTTATTAAAATGAGTTTGATTAAAATTTTTATTTCAATCATATTTTTATTTTTTTCTAATAATCTTTTTTCCAAGGAGGATGTCATTAATTTACAATTAAAGGACGGTATCGTCAAAATAAAGACCTTTGAAGATAAGGCACCCAAACATGTTAAACAAATAACAGATTTAGTTTCTAAAGGTAGCTACGACGGTGTGGTTTTCCACAGAGTTATAGATGGTTTTATGGCACAAACAGGGGATGTGCAATTTGGAAATTCAAACTCAGAAAATTTTGATTTAAGAAGAGCTGGTACTGGTGGTTCTGGTCAAAATATTGAATCAGAATTCAATGATAGCAGTCATAAAAGAGGAACTTTGAGTATGGCACGTGCACAAGATCCAAACAGTGCTGATAGTCAATTTTTTATTTGTTTTGGAGACACTCCCCATTTAGATGGTCAATATACAGTTTGGGGTGAAGTAATTGAAGGCATGGAATTTGTTGATAATATAAAAATGGGCGATCCTATGAAAAATGGTCTTGTTGATGATCCTGATAAAATTATAAAAATGTGGATTGAATAATTTATCTTTGAGTTATTTTTAATTCAATTCTTCTATTTTGTTTTAATTCTTCTTTTGAATTACCTAATGTTATGGGCTGATGTTCGCCATATCCATTAGCGGATAGTTTACTTGCGGGGATACCTTGTTGAATAAAAAATTTGACAACTTCTAATGCCCTAGAGTGAGATAACTCCCAATTTGACGGAAATTGATTTGTTGAAATAGGAACTTTATCAGTGTGACCATCAACTTGAAGTATCCAATTAAGATCATTAGGTATTTCATTCGTTAAACTGATTAATGTCTTTGCTATAAGTGATAAGGCAACTCTTCCAGGATTTTGGATCTCTGCACTACCAGACTCAAATAAAATTTCAGATTGGAATATAAATCTATCTCCTTTAACTTGTATATCGTCTCTATCGCCTAATGCTTCAGATAATTTTCCAAAAAATTCAGATTTATATTGCTGTAGTTTAAATAATTCACTAGTTAAAACTCTGTTTAATCTGTCACCAAGTTCCCCTAATTCAATCTTACTCTGAGCAATATCAGCTTCTTTGGAGTCCAGTAAATTATTTAACAATTGAATTTCATTACTAAGTATTTTTATATCATCAGACAAACGTGAAATTTTTGCTAAAGCTTCATTTAAATCTGTAGTTTTAGTTGAGGAATCTTCCTCTAAATTAGAAATTTGGTCCTTAAGACCTTGGTTTTTATCTTCAACTTCAGAAATTTGATTTTCTAAATTTTGATTGACTGTTTTAGATGTATCAAGAGAGTCTAATAAATTTTGTATTTTTCCTTGTGAGTCAGAGAGTTTATTAGTAAGAGATGTGTTTTGTCCACCAAGTTCATTTAAGCTCTCTTTTAGTGCTTGTTGTTCTTCATTTAAAAGTTGAAGTTTTCCCTTCAAATTTTCTTTTTCTTGCAATGAAAGAGAGAGCTCTTCTGTAATTTTTGCAATCATCAAGTTTAATTTATCTATGTCTAAAGCTTGTTCTTCAATTAAACTATCCAGAGATAGTATGGTTTCATCTTTTTTTTCAATATCAGATTGTTTAATTTGTATCTCTTCATCTAATATTTCTAGTTCAGTATCTAATTGTTCAATTAACTCCTGTCTTTCAATTAAAGTTACTTCTTTGTCAGTAAGGGTAATATCTTGTTCAACGATGGTATCATCTTGTATTTCAATAGTTTTTTCTAAATTTTGTATTTGTTCATTTTTACCTACAACAAGATCACCTAAGTAAACTTGAGCTACTGTAAAAAGAAGAACAATGAAAATTATTACCATTAATGTAGATGCTAAAACATCCACAAAGCCAGGCCATATTAAGCTTCCTTCTGAATTATTGCCTTGAGATTTACTAAGGTAGCTCACTTACTTATCAAGATCTTTGATAGACTTGCTTACAGATTTTAATTCAGAAATAATTTCCATTTTAGATGCATTGTTAGAGTTACTAAAATTATCATTTATTTTATTTATGCTTAATATGAGTTCATCTAATTTTGCATTTAAAACTTTAGATAAATCTGAGTCGGGATTTGTATTTAAATTCGTACTTGATCTGTAATAAAGGCGGATTTGATTTTCACAAAACTCATAGTAGTGCTGTTTTACACCTTTGGCGATTATATCGTAGAGGCCTAATATGAGAGAAGTAACTAATCCAAATAAAGAAGAGCTGAAAGCTATGGTCATACCTGATAAAGGTGACTTTAAGCCGTCTCTTAAGTTATTAAAGAAAACTCCAAAGTCTTGTTGGTCGACAGAAAGACCATCAATAACATTTGAAACACTTCCAATGGTTAGTAGAAGGCCGTAAAATGTACCTATCAGACCCAGAAAAACAGCAAGATTAATTAAATACTTTGATAAATCTCGACCGTTTTCGATAGTAGATAGAAGCTCATCTAGAATTTCATCAAGTGATTTAGAAATACCTTTCTTTGATGAAGTAATACCTAGGTTTCTAGCAATACTTTTTGTGATGGGGTAATTATTTAGAGATGAGTCATTTAACTTCAATTTTCCAAATGCAACTGAATTCATAAACCTGAATTCAGAGCTAAGAGAGAGTATTTTGAATGTATAAAGCATAAAACCAGTTAATAATGTGAAAAGAATAATTCCATTAATATATGGATTTGCTTGGAAATAAATGGATATTATATCGTATTCTACCACCGTGATTATTACTAAAATCATGGAGAGAAGTAAATAAGCTAGAAAATTTTTAACCATGCTTAAAAGTAACCAAATTTAAGATAATAAACAATTATATAATTTTTTGTATAATTAAAAATCTCTGTTTAATATTAGATAGTAATTATTAGTACCAGGGTTAACAGAGCTAATTCCGGCATTAGATATATGATGGGAGCCTAGCCCAATTCGGGTAGTTTTACTTAAACTATAAAATAAATTTATTTCTGATTTAAATTGAAGCGCATTCCCTAAATCTTTGCCATCACCGTTACTGTATATTCCAGCTGATGAGGAGAGATTTAGAAAAATTTTATCAACCCCTATATTAGTTTCAAATCCGCCATAAAACATTGAAGCAGATTTAGCGGTCATAAAGAGACCAAGAACTGGATTTATATCTAATACATCCATAATACTAAAATTATTTTCAGTTAGATGAAGGTTTAATCCTGCAAGATTAGTTGTGTTATCATCATCATAATCATATGTACCACCAAAAATTGAAATGCTACTAGCGAAAGTATTAAAGTGGATAAATAGGATACTGATAAATAAAAAAAATGTTCTTTTCATAACCTGATCTTACAGAATTGGCTAATAAAAGTAAATGGTGGGCGTGACAGGATTCGAACCTGTGACCCCTTGCGTGTCGAGCAAGTACTCTAACCAACTGAGCTACACGCCCATATTAATGGGTAAAAATACTTTTAAATTAAATAAAAGATTAGTAAATACTTAATACTAATTAAATTTTTTATATTTATAGATTAATTGATATTCTTTGAGGTTTAGAAGTCTTAATATTAGAAAAAAAATAATTATACCAAGTGATATTTGAAAGAATAGAGTTAGAAAAATACCAAACATAGAAAATTTTTCAATAATTATCAAAGCTAATGACATGCAGGATGAAGCAAATAAAATTTTTATAATTTTAAAAATATCAACAATTTTTATTTTTTGAAAAAAAGATCGAAAGTTTGATCTTAAATAAAATAATTGTATTAAAACATTAAACCAAATACTTATTGCTCCAGAGATAGACAATCCAATTACACCATAAGGTTTATAGAGTATAAAACATAAAATTAAATTAAGTATTAAAGTTGGTATTGAAGATTTTACTGGCAAGTCTACTCTTTCATAAGAAAAGAAAACTTGGTTGCATACTCTTGCAATCATATAGGCAGGCAATGAAAATGAATAAATTACTAAAATATTTGATGTAATTAATACATCTGATTTTGAAAATTCACCTCTTTCAAAAAGGACTTGGACAATATCATTACTTAAAAAAAAAATTCCAAAAGTACAAGGTAGTGAAAAAATAAAACAAAAGATTAATGTTTGATTAAAAGCTTCGACATTCTTGTTTTCATCTAAGATATTTTTACTCAAGTAAGGTAAAAGTGTTATTGATATAGCTACTGCTACCAAAGCAAATGGAAGATCAATAATTCTATCAGCATAATAAATGTGACTTATAGCACCCTGCCCTACTAGGGAGGCAAAAATCATTGAAATAAATATATTGAGTTGAACTATTCCAGAACCAAACACTGAATATGCAAATCTCTTAAAAAATATAAGTAATTTTGGATATAATTGTATAAAACTTTTTAACCCAAATTTGAAAAAAATTTTTAAAGAAGATATATTGATAAACAATAATAATAATTGAATTATACCAGCAATTACCATTGACCATGCCAATGGAAGATAAGACTCTGACTTAAATACTAATAAAGTAATGATCATTAAAACATTCAGAATGACTGATAAAAATGAAGGCAAAAAAAATTTTCCTTTTGTATTCAAAACAGAGCTAAGCACTGATGATAGAGTAACAAAAATTAAAAAAGGAAATGTGATAAGTATAAGCTTGCTTGTTAGCTCAAATTGAGTTTCGTTATTTAAAAAACCAGGAGCTAGAAGTGATATAACTTGATGATTAAATATCAAAATTAAAATAGTTAAAAAGCTAGTAATAATAAAAAAAATTATAAAAATACTCCAAATAAAATCGTTAGAAAGTTTAGAGTTTTCTTTCTCTTGACTAACGTACATTGGTATAAAGATACTATTAACAGCACCCTCAGCAAATATTCTCCTAAAAAGATTAGGTAAGCGATAAGCGAATAAAAAAGCATCAGACAAAAGATTTGCTCCTAAAAAATTTGCAAACAATACATCTCTTAAGAAACCTGTAACTCTAGAAACTAAAATATTTGAAGTGATTTTAGAAAAATTATTAATTTTCATATATTATGAAAATTCTTCTTCCAAAATTTCATCTATTTGCTCAGATTTAATAAAGCCTGGAATAATTTTACTCCCTATTATTATTGCTGGCGTACCTGTAAATTTAAAAATATTTACAATTTCTTGTTGCTGAGCGACTAACTCTAACAAAGCCTCTGAAGCTAAATCAATTTCTAATTGCTTTAAATCAACATCAATAAGAAATAAATCAGAAAGAATGTCTTCCATACTTGATCTTCGATTCGAGGAATAAAGATAATTATGAACTTCTTCAAATTTACCTTGGAAACTTGAGGCCAGTGCTAATTTTGATAACTCATCGGACATTTTCCCTAAAATAGGCATTTGAATAATGATTAATTTTATTGAAGGGTCTTTAGTAATTACATCAACAATTTCATTATGAAATTTTTGGCAATATCCACAGTTATAATCTACAAATTCATATATGATTTTATTAGCAAATTCATCACCAATGAACATAGTCTGATTTAATGAATTAAGTTTTTCAATATTAGTAGAATTTTCTTTATTAATTTTTTCTTGTTCTAATTGGTTTTGCTTGTTTTGATATTCTCTTAAAATATCTAACAAAAAATCCGGATTCTCAGTTATGAAATCTTTAATACTTTTATTAATCTCATCCTTTTTTAAAAATATACTTAGGTCAATATCAGTTTGTTCTAAAGACTCTGAGATAGGATTAGGTAATTCTTTATTATTTTTTAATATTTCTATATCTTTAAAAAATTTCATTTGAGGTGATATTGAAAAAAGTAATATGCTATAAAACTTAATGCAAAAAAAATTAATAAAAATAAGAAGATCTTTAAACTAGATTTTTTCTTTTTTCTTACATAAATGCCCATATTTGTTAATAAGATACTAAATAACTATTCATTAGCTGTAAATAAATCAAATTTATTCATACAATACTGAGTTTTTAAAAGTATTTAAACGGTTATGTTAGCTAATTCTTTAAAATATTCATCTGAACTGTTTTGTTTAAGTAGCTTCAGTGATTCATACTCTACAGGATCGAAATTACAGTTATATAATTTTGTATCAAAATTAAAAAAAGAAATGTGATGAATTGAGCATTCGAAATAATACGGATATCCCCAAATTTGATAATATATCAATTCTTTTTCGGATAAATTGTTAAATCTTAATAGATCTTTTTTAATTTCAGAGGTATTGAGAGTTTTCCTATATATATCAAAGGATCTCATAATGTCATGTATTATAAAATTAAATTCTGGGTCATTATCTAGCTCTAGGACAAAATTTGTATTTAATTTGATATATTGCTTTGTAATGTATGTTTTATTTAAAATTTTCTGAATTGAGTCTTTTTTTTTAAGAGAATTAAAATTATCAATTAAATCGTTTTCCGAATAGATATCACTTTTATAAAAAGGTGCCTTAACAGTGCAATATATCTCATGAGTATTTTGTGAGATATTACCTGAGTCAAAATTATTTTTTTTATAAAATGAATTTAGATTATTAAAAAAATTTTTTGATGGGATTAAATATATACTATAGCGAGGATAATGGACAAGATTATTCATGAATAAGTTTGTTAAGAATAGTATTTTGAAATTTTGTTTCCAGCAAATACTTCATTATTAATATTATAGTTATTGTATATATAAATCTAAAAAAAAGAATTCCGCTTATATGGC
>CABWYP010000018.1 GCA_902509695.1 uncultured Alphaproteobacteria bacterium
ATATTTTCTATGAGAAATTTAATAATAAAAACTAAAATCTTTTCTGCTTCAAATCTATTCTTATAAACAAATTCAGAGGTATAAAAATTATCATATAAATAACTTTTCATTAAAGCAACTTTTTCACTAACTTCAGGACTGAATTTGACTATGAAATAAGGATGTTGAATAACATCCTCATAGGATTTCAATTTAGATTGAATAATTTGTTTTTTGGTTTCACTTAAAAGGTCCGAAACTAGAAAATTTATGACAGATCTAGTGAAGTAATTTCTAGCAATTTTATTTTCAAGATTAATAATGTAATTAAAATTAATATATTCGAATAAATATTTTTGATTTGATAATTCTTTTATATTCAAAATTTTAGATCTAAGACCATCATCTAAATCATGAGCTATATATGCAATATCATCAGATACAGATGCTATTTGTGCCTCTAAAGAGGGATTTTGATTTAGATTAAATTTAAAATTTTCAGAAAAGTCGTACTTATTAGTTGAATTCAAAATTGATCCATTGTGTTTTATTAGTCCATCTAATGTCTCCCATGTGAGATTTAATCCTTCAAAACTTTCATATTTTTTTTCTAAAAAACTTACTTGTCTAAAGGATTGGAAGTTATGATCAAAATTTGGTTCTATTTCTTGTGAAATAATATCTTCTCCCACATGTCCAAATGGGCTATGACCTAAATCATGACATAAAGAAATACATTCGGCCAAATCTTCATTTAAGCCAAACCTTCGACTCACTGACCTTGCAATTTGTGATACTTCTAAAGTATGTGTCAATCTATTGCGATAATAATCTCCTTTTTCAAACATAAATACTTGAGTTTTATCTTTTAATTTTCTAAAAGCAGTTGAATGATAAATTCTATCTCTATCTCTCTCATAAGGAAGACGATGATCTACAGATTCTTGATATAGTCTTCCTTTTGAATTTTCTATTAAAGCTGATAGATTATTAAACATATGGGAAATATTAATATAACAGATCAAGCTATAAGTAAAATTCAAGAAGTTTTAAGTTCTAGTAATATGAAATATTTCAGAATAAAGGTCAAAGGTGGAGGCTGTTCAGGCTTTCAATATGTGTTTAAAAGCGATAACGAAATTCATAAAGATAAAGATGTCATATTCGATTTTAAAGACTTAAGGATTCTAATAGACAAAAATTCACTTGAATTTATTGATCAAGCTGAGCTTGATTATAAAAATGAACTTATTGGTTCAAGTTTTAGCATCAATAATCCGAATGCTAAAAATTCATGTGGTTGTGGTAGTTCATTTAGTATTTAAAGTGAAAATAATAAGTTGGAATGTAAACTCACTGAGAGCAAGGGAACCATTAGTCCAAGAAATAATCAAAAAAGAAAAACCAAATATATTATGTATACAAGAACTGAAGATAGACGATCACGACTATGTTTCAGACTTTTTTTCCCAATTTAGTTATCAAACTATAACTCAAACACAAAAAAGCTATAATGGTGTTTCTATTACCTATGACCAAATTTTAGACACCTCTGATTTAAGCTTGCCTACACTAAATAAAGATCAAGCAAGAAATAATATACTCCTCTTGGAAAAACCAGGTATTGCCATTATCAATAATTATTTTCCAAATGGTAATCCAATAGATTCAGATAAATTTAGTTTTAAATTAGAATGGATGAACGAACTTTATGAAAATATTAAAAAACTTAAAGATAAATATGAAATTATTGTAACTGGTGATTTCAATGTTATTCCTGAAGATAATGATGCACATGATATAAAAGGATATAAAAAAGATGCACTCGCACAACCTGAGTCAAGAAAAGAGTTTTTTAAATTAAGAAACCTAGATTTATTAGATGTATTTGAAAATGAAAATAAAAAATCTAGTTATACATTCTTTGACTATAAAACATATAAGTTTGGAAAAGAGGAAGGAATAAGAATAGATTTTTTCTTAGTAACGCCTTTTTTAAAAAATAAAATAATGAATAAAAAAGTTTTAAAAGAATATAGGGAAATGGAACGTCCTTCTGATCATTGCCCAATTTTGATAGAATTAAATATCTGAATAAATTCGTTTTTCTTTTTTTCCACCAGGGTGTGTGACTGCTCCCAAATGTGCAGGACCTACTGTTTGAGCGTATTTCCATAAGTTACCAGACTCAAAATGTAAATCTCTTGGCTTCCATAAAGATTTTCGTTTTTTTAATATTTCATCTGCAACATTTAAATCTAGTGTATTTTTTTCTGCATCTATTTCAATTTCATCGCCATCTTCAATTAAAGCAATGGGACCACAATCATGGGCCTCAGGACCAACGTGTCCAATACAAAAACCTCTAGTACCCCCTGAAAACCGACCGTCTGTGATTAAAGCAACTTCCTCACCCATGCCTTGGCCATAGATAGCACTTGTTGTTGATAACATTTCTCTCATTCCAGGACCGCCCTTTGGGCCTTCATATCTTATAACAACTACATTACCTGGTTTAATTTTACCTTCAAGTACTGCTGCTAGAGCCTCTTCTTCTCGATCAAAGCAAATAGCGTTGCCTTTAAATTGTAATTTTTGTAAACCTGCTATTTTCACGATCGCACCATCCGGTGCCAAAGATCCTTTTAAGCCTACTACTCCACCAGTTTGACTAATAGGACTATTTATAGGATATATGACATCTTGATTTTTAGGTAACTCAGCATCCTGAACATTTTCTGCCAAGGTTTTACCAGTTACAGTAATACACGAACCATCAATTAAACCGCCATCAATTAAAGTTTTAATTAAAACTGGAACACCCCCAACTTCATAAAGATCTTTTGCAACATACTTACCACCAGGTGCAAGATTTCCGATATAAGGAGTGGATTGAAATATTTTAGTAACATCTTCTAAATTAAAATCTATGCCCGCTTCATGAGCAATTGCAGGAAGATGCAAACCAGCATTTGTTGATCCTCCAGAAGCTGAAACAACAATAGCAGCATTAATTAAGGATTGTTTTGTAACAATATCGCGAGGCTTTAAGTTTTTTTCAATGAGGTCCATAACAACTTTTCCACTTTCATAAGCGTATTTATCTCTACTTTCAAATGGTGCAGGAGTCATAGCTGACCCAGGAAGCGCTAAGCCAATAGTTTCAGAAACACAGGCCATTGTATTTGCAGTAAATTGTCCACCACATGAACCAGCAGAAGGACATGCCACGCATTCTAACTCATGAAGTTCTTCATCAGTCATGTTACCGCTTGAGTGTTTTCCAACTGCTTCAAATACATCAACTATGGTAACATCTTTTCCTTTATGAACACCTGGAAGAATAGATCCCCCATACATAAAGACAGAGGGTACATTTAAACGAACCATTGCCATCATCATACCTGGTAAGGATTTATCACAACCAGCTAAACCGACTAAAGCATCGTAGCAATGACCTCTCATAGCTAGCTCAACTGAGTCAGCTATAATTTCACGACTAGCTAAAGAGGATTTCATCCCTTCATGACCCATAGCAATGCCATCAGTTACAGTAATAGTAGTAAATTCACGAGGAGTACCATTTGCGTCTTTTACTCCTTTTTTGGCAGCTTGAGCTTGTCTTGAGAGAGATATATTGCAGGGTGCAGCCTCATTCCATGTAGTGGCAACACCCACAAAAGGCTGTTTAATATCCTTTTCAGTCATTCCCATTGCATAATAAAATGCCCTATGTGGAGCGCTATTAGGTCCTACAGACACATGACGGCTTGGTAATTTTTTTTTATCAACCATTATAAGTTTTTCAATATACTATCAATTTTTAATAATTCCAATGTAATAGCCTCTTGTCGATTTTGATTTTGCTCAATTAAATCTTTAGGTGCTTTTTCAGTAAAATTAGAATTAGACAAGTTTTTGTCAATTATAGCTTTTTCTTTTTGAAGATTATTTTGATTATCAATTAATTTATTTTTAATTTTATTTTTATCTATTTGATCAGTCTGTAAAATAAAATCATATCTTTTATAAGGAAGTGTTATTCCATCAGATAAAATCTGAGATGATAATTTTTTTCTTGTTAAAAATTCTAAAACTTCTTTATTTGAAACAAATAAATTTTGAAGATCCTCGTTGTTTGAAAATATCGATACATCGTCTTGTTTTTTAATGTCAAAAAGTTTTTCAATAGATCTATACTCCTCAATAAAATCTATAAAGTCGTTCGATTGACTAACTAAGTTTGGATCAATATCAATATCTTTGAAATTCCATTGGTGAGTCATTAAAATTGTTTTATTGTTTTTAGACCACAGTTTTTCTGTAATAAATGGAATAATAGGATGTAACAATTGGAGAAGCGAATTAAAAACAAGATGAAAGGTATAAATTGTTTCAAGCCTATATTCATCTGTATCTAATAAGTTTTTAGATAACTCAATATACCAATCGCAAAAAGTATGCCACGTAAACTGATACAGTTGATTTGCAACTTCGTGGAAATAATATTTCTGATAATTCAGTTGTATTGATTTGTATAAATTTTGAAACTCATTTAATACCCAGTGATTAAACATATGATTCGGCTTCATTTCATTTACTTTTTTCAAGGGGTAAATAGACTTAAATTCTGCAAATTTATATGCGTTAGTAATTTTAGTAACAAAATTTCTATAGCCAGCTATTCTTTGCTCGCTTAATCGTACATCTCTGCCAGGTGTGTTGAGTGAAGTAAGGGTAAATCTAAGAGTGTCAGCTCCAAATTTGTCAATAATTTCAAGAGGATCTATTACATTTCCTTTAGATTTTGACATTTTTTGTCCTTTTTCATCACGTACTAAAGCATGAACATAAACTGTATGAAATGGTGTTTCAGACATAAATTTATTACCCATCATCATCATTCTCGCTACCCAAAAGAAAATGATATCAAAACCAGTCACTAGAACTGAGTTAGGATAAAAATTCTCTAGGGTTTTTTCTTGCTCAGGCCATCCAAGTGTTGAGAAAGGCCATAGAGCTGATGAAAACCATGTATCTAATACATCTTGATCTCTTTTAAGAATAATTTTATCAGCCTTGTAATAATCAACGGCTAGATTTTTTGCTTCTTGTTCTGTTTCAGCACAAAACTCTTTACCATCAGGACCATACCAAACTGGTATTTGATGTCCCCACCAAATTTGTCTAGATATGCACCATGGTCTAATATTTTCCATCCATTGAAAATATGTTTTCTCCCAATTTGATGGAAAAAATTTTGTATTACCCTCTTTAACAACTTTTATTGCTTGTTTAGCTAATTCCTCTGCATTACAAAACCATTGATTGGTCAAGTAAGGCTCAACAATAGTATTAGATCTATCCCCATAAGGGATAGTTGTTTTATAATCTTCAATTTTTTCAATAAAGCCATGTTCTTTGAGTGCTTTAACAATTTTTTTTCTAGCATCAAAACGATCCATATCTTGATATTCTTTAGGGCATTTATCATTAAGAGAGCCATCATCATTTAAAATGTTTAATAACTCTAAGTTATGTCTTTTCCCAACTTCAAAATCATTAAAATCATGAGCGGGAGTAATTTTCACGGCACCACTACCCATATCAGGATCAGAATATTCATCAAAAATTATTGGAATTGATCGACTTGTTAAAGGCACTGTAAAAGTTATATCTTTTAAGGAATCGTATCTCTCATCAGAGGGATTAATAGCAATCGCTGTATCGCCAAATATAGTTTCAGGTCTTACTGTAGCTACAGTAATAGATCCGCCATTAGATGAAGGATATTTAATGTAATACAATTGAGTGCTTACATCAGTTGGAACTACTTCTAAGTCAGATATAGCAGTTTTAAATTTTGTGTCCCAGTTTACTAGAGCTTGATCTTTATAGATCAAGCCTTCATTATATAGAGAAACAAATACCTTTCTCACAGCAGCAGATAAGCCATCATCCATGGTAAATCTTTCTCTAGACCAATCACAAGAACTACCTAAGCGCTTTAATTGATTAATGATAGTAGAACCAGAATATTCTTTCCACTCCCAAACTTTTTCAATGAACTCCTCTCTTGTTAAATCTTTTCTATAAATATTTTTTTCACCTAAATTTCTCTCAACCACCATTTGAGTTGCGATACCAGCATGATCTGTTCCAGGTTGCCATAATGTGTTAAAACCATTCATGCGATGGTAACGAATTAAAATATCTTGAATTGTATTATTTAATGCATGACCCATGTGAAGAGAGCCAGTTACATTAGGAGGAGGAATACATATTGAAAAATTTTTACTAAAATTGTAGGTGGGTTTAAAACATCCTTGGTCTATCCAATTCTGATAAATTTCACTTTCATATTTCTTCTTATCCTGAAGATCCTCCATTTATCTAGAATACAAATGGTTCTTTTTGAATAAATTTATAGATAAAAGCAGATGATGCTTCATCCACAATAAAACGATTACAATTACCTTGAACTTTTACATATTTAACTATTTTATGTTTAAGCTCGTTATTATCAATTATACAAACTATCTGAGTATCATCAGAGGATTTATTGATAATATTAAAAGGTTCTTGATCTAGCGATCCATTAATTATAATTTTTTGATATTTTTTTATATTAGGACTTTTACTGTTAAAGAAATTTTCAATATCAGTTTTTAATAAAGTTGCTTTAAAGAGATTTTCCTTAATACTTAATTTAAAGCTTTTAATCATTTCCTCAGAGGACTCAATACAATCAACATGGGAAGTGAATTGATTTATAATTGAGGTAGTAGTTCCAAAACCAGATCCTATTTCTAAAACATGGTCATCTTTATTTATTTCTAATGCTTGAGCTAAGTGGAAAGCCGTAAGAGGAGGTAATACAAATCTTCCATCATCTAAACTGATAATTCTATCTGAATAAGATAGATGTCTATATTTTAATGGGTATAGATTTTCTCTAGGAAATGTCTCAATCTTTTCAATAAGAGAAAGATCTCTTATTCGATTAGCTCTTAGTTGATTAAGAACCATATTATTTCTAGCTTGTTCAAAATTCATGATAAAAATTGATTTATAACAAAAAATTGACACATTCATAGATCATTATCGCCTCAGATCTGATCTTTTTAAATCAAATTAATCTTTTTTTAATGTATTTTTGAAATTCATAAATTATATATTCTTCAGGCATCAAAACCCCTTGTTCTGATCCCAAGTTATATAATCCTTTTTGATTAATTTCAGCTATATCTGCATCTTGATTCATAACCAAAATACCAAAATCAATTACATTTGATTTTTGATAATTGGGGTCATTAAGAGTGTTTTTTTGAAAAAGCCATTCAGCTGTTAATTCAACCTCCTCAGGCCCAGTAGGAATTAATCTCACTACTCTTACATGATCTCCATAGACTCCAAGAAACATAGAGGGCCATGTAGATATATATATTTGCCCTTTTGACTCAAGTTCTTCTTTCACGCTCTCAAGAAGATGTCCTTGGGCATTTCCATCAAACGACCATGTTTGTGAGCCATCTTTTAAACCACCCTGAAACTTAGGATTAGAATATTTGTCTTTAAGAATATTCCATTCAGGATGGTCTTTGATGTCCACTAATCTTCGTTGATATAATGGAACAAGATCTGATAATTCAGGATGTATGTTAGGGCAATGGAGACATTCACTATAATTTTCCCAATAAATTTTCCAATTGCATTGGACTTTTTTTTTCCAAATGTGACCAGTAACAAATTGATTTAAATTAAGCTTTTCAAAAGTATCATCGTAATATTGGAAAACTGATTTTTTACTAAAATTTTTATTTTTTCCAAGATTTATAAAAATTAAGCCATTCCATATATGGTAATTCACATTTTTTAACCCATATTCTTTCTTAGAAAATTTTTCATAATTGATAGAAGTTGTATTAAGTAACTCACCATTTGATGATTTATATGACCATTGATGATAAGGACATATTATAACTGGGGAGTGCATTTTTCCTTCCTCTTCTTGGAAGATTTGTGATCCACGATGCATGCAAGTATTAAAAAAAACTGATATTTTTTTTTCATTGTTCTTGATCAAAACAATACTTTTATTATCAATTTTTAATGTCCTGTAGTGCATAGGCTTAATTGAATCAACATGACAGATATAAATCCATTCTTTATTGAATATTTTAGTGATTTCACTTTGGTATGTCTTTTCATCATAGTACCAATTAAAAGGTAAAGATTTTTTTGGGGTTTTAAGAGAATTATTCATTAATAGTGAGAAATTCTATCTTAATTTACACATGAGATTAATAATGTTTTTGAATTAAATTACCAAATTATTTATTTTTTTTCCTGATTATGATATTTTTTTAAAATGCAAGTTGACTTAAATAGGTGGTTTCATTGCGAGGTTGACAAGGCTGAATTTGTAAAACTATTAAAAAAATCTGACTATCAAGGTTTTAAACATATGACCATATTTTTTGGGTCACTTTTAATTTTTGGATACTTAGCCTACATAACATGGGGAACATGGTGGTCTTTATTATTCTTTTTAATTTATGGCAATATTTGGAATTGTGCTGATCCTATTTGGCACGAAACAGGACATAAAACAGCTTTTAAAACCAATCGATGGAATACTATATTTTATCACATTGGAAGTTATATGAATGGTTTTGAACCAATTAGATGGAGATGGTCACACTTCAGACACCATGGTTACACGTATTTTGATGATCCACTAGATTTTGAAATTGCGATTAGAAAGCCTGGAGATATTTTTTATTTCTTTAGCCTTTTCATTCCATTTTATGATTTCATAAATTTTAAAAAGACTACTCAATATGAAACTATATTACATGCCCTCGGAAAGAAAACAGAAGTTATGAAACAACTAATTCCAGAAAAAGAACATCAAAAATGTATTAATTCATCTAGATTGCATGTAAGTATTTGGCTATTAATTATTTTAATATCAGTAGTTTTTAAATCCTGGCTACCAGTATTATTTTTAGTATTACCTAATTATTATGGAATTACACTTAAAAGACTATTTGGTTTAACTCAGCACACAGGACTAAAAGATAACATTAAAGATCACCGATACAGCACTCGTACCATGCATTTAAATCCAATCTTTAGTTTTTTGTACTGGCAAATGGAGTATCATATTGAACATCATATGTTTCCGACTGTACCATCACATAACTTACCTAAACTTCACGAATTAGTGAAAAATCAAATGCCTCCTGCCAAAATAGGCCTATGGGGTGCATATTCAGAGATTATTCCAACTATTCTCAAACAAGCCAAAGATCCTAATTACGAATTGAAAGTAACTGTTCCCCAATAAATTGTCTAAAAGAATTACAATTTATGATTTATGGAGCCAAAAAGGTAAAAAAAAATGGGCTCAAACTCATATTGATACTGACAGGGAAGCTGAAGCAGCATTCAAGGCAGGGATAGAAATTATCTCTTGCGAACCAGATCATTATTTCTCTAAAGTAAGAGAAGTTGCACCAGGTGCCTTTCTTTCAGTGGGATTAAAACATGGAACTGTGAGTTCTGAACAAGAGGCAATCAAAAAAGGTTTTGAAATAATAGAAATGGGAGGAGACGCTGTTTATTGCTCTCACTCAAAGAACTGGATAGAAGCAATGGCTAAAGAAGGTATCCCCATCACAGCTCATGTTGGACTTGTTCCAAATCGTGCTACTTGGACTAATTATCGAGCAGTAGGTAAAACTGCTGAGGAAGCAATTAAGGTTTTTCAAAATGTAAAAGATTTAGAAAATGCAGGTGCAGCATGTGTAGAAGTGGAAGTTGTACCTGTAGAACTAGCTGATTTTATTACAAAAAATACAAAAATGATTACTATGGGAATGGGATGTGGAGATGTCTGTGATACTCAATATTTATTTTGTAATGACATATTAGGCACTAATAGAGACCATTTTCCTAGACATGCAAAAAAATACTTAGATTTACATGAAGAAGAGAAAAAGATTCAAGCCTTAAGAGAAAAAGGTTTTAAAATGTTTGTCGAGGATATTAATAACGGAAATTATCCTGAAGATAAGCATCAAATTAAAATGGAATTATCTGAATTTGAAAAGTTTCAAGATAAAATTAAATAGCATTTAGATATAGATCAATATCTAACTCGGAGACAGTGCTTGCTACTTTTTGATATTCCATTTCTTTAATAGCAATAAAAGCCTTATGTAAATCTTTACCTAATGTTTCTTTTAAAAATTTAGATTTCTTTGCTTGAATAATAGCTGAGCTCCAATCATGAGGCATTTTAATTTCAGATTTTTGTTTTTGGTTGTAAGCATTACCTGTTGTTTGTTCAGGGGGTTTTATCTTATTCTTCATACCTAGTCGAATGGCTGACAAAACAGTCAAAGCAACAAGATAAGGATTAGCATCTACGCCAGATACACGATGTTCAATTCTTCTGTTTTTGGCAGAACTACTCGGTATTCTAAAAGCTACTGATCTATTATCCATACCCCAGTTTGGTGTAACAGGTGCATATGAACCTAAAATAAGCCTTCTCCAACTATTTGCATGAGGAGCAAAAACCAACATACTCTCTCCCATTGTTTGGATCAAACCACCAATTGAATTCAATAAATTTTGGTTAGGTTTATTTTTTATTTTGTCTAAAAAAAGATTTTTGCCCTTTCTGTCATACATTGAAATGTGAAAATGCATACCTGAGCCAGATACATTTTCAATAGGTTTGGCCATAAAACAAGCTGTAATGCCATGAGATCTTGCTTGTGCTCTTACTATTCTTTTAAGTCTAATTATATCATCTGCTGCTTTTAAAAGATTACTTTGATGCTTTAGTGTTAATTCAAATTGACCAGGAGCATATTCTGAAATTATAGTCTCGGCCTCTATATCTGATATTTTAGCAGCCTCATAAATATCATCAAACAATGGTAACATTTCATGAAGTTTATCAACCGAATAAACATCCGTTTTAATATATGATCTTCTTTTTCCTAATATAGATTTTGCTGGTTGTAATTTACCAAATTGATCTAATTCATTCGAAACTAGAAAAAATTCTAATTCAAAGGCACCGTAAACCTCTATCCCATCTTTACTACAATCTTGTGTCAGTTTTTCTAAAACATTTCGAGGATCAGAATAAAGTTTTTTTCCATCAATATCAGACATTGTCATAAAAAGCTCACCTCTAGGTGGTTTACTTTTATAAATTGGTTTTAGGGATGAGGGTATTGGCCATGCTTTAATATCACCATCTCCTTGTTCTAGAATTAAACCAGTATTTGGAACATCTTCACCTGTAATGTCCATACCTAAAGTAGATAAAGGAAATTGTCTCCCCGTCTCGTATAATTTTAATAATTCTTGTCTTCTAATTATTTTACCTCTCCCTACGCCATTACAGTCATGCATGACAATGTCGAAAGATTTAATATTAGGATTATCTTTTAAGAATTTTTTTACTTTAGATAAATTGTTGTTTTTTTTATGATTATTGCTCATACCTTGGATATTTAACTATGATTATTATAGATATTTAATGTTATATGTAGTAAAAATTCTCTCACTGGCCCGCTGGCAGATTGGTTATGCAGAGGACTGCAAATCCTTGTAGCTCGGTTCGATTCCGGGGTGGGCCTCCACTAAAACCATACTTTCCAACAAAGTTTACTGACAACACTTTATATAAACTTAACCCTTATAGCAAATATATCAAACGGCCGTTGTCCTATTGTTGTCAGCAAATTTTTAAGAAATGATTCAAAAAACGGTTTTAAGATTCATAGAGAGGTGTTTAATTTTGGTTGGAAAAATCTGACAACGAAAAAAGTTTTTATGCCTGTATGATTCCTAAAATGGGGATATGAATCTGTTTTAGAATAGTTTTAAAGTGCCCTACCCCATGCATGTGCCATAGGGGGGTGTATATACTTATATAGATATGCTCTTGCTAAAAATTCAGTACAGCTTTGTAAAGTACTTTCACCTTATATAATTTTAAGAATCGTCTTCATTTATTTCTTTATTTTCTGAATCACTAATTATTGAATATTTATCTATGGATTTATATGCCGTAAATAATATCCAAAAAACTCCTATGAGATTAGCTATTACTATTACAACTTTCATTAAAATACTGCCTACTTGATTTGTACTTAAAATCATCATTGAAGTTTTATATTGGATTAATGCAAACCATATAAATAGAAAATAAATGGAAGGTTTCCAACTAACTTTAATATTTAATTTTTTAAAAATTATCATAGGAAGAAATATAGCTATCCATGCAAATGCCATTGAGCTTAGAGTGTAAATCATAAAGTGACTTAATAGATAATCAAAATAACCATAGTTATTAGGGCTTGGTAAAATTTGGAATAAATCGACAATAAAGATTAGAGCACTTCTGGATATCTCTGCCCCAAGCCAACCAATACCAATTGTTATTGAAACTATAATTAGGCCTAAAAGTATTCTCATTTAGCCTTCAATTGTCATTTTTTTTCTTAGAAACATCTTTAATCAAGCCATATATTATTGAAACTGCTAAGATAAATAAAAATATCTTTAATCCATTAATTTGACCTAAATAAGGAAGTGCTAAATTTGAAATAGGCGTAAATAATAGAAATGTAAATACAATTTTAGGGATATAAAAAATCATTTCCCAAAATTTTACTACAATCCACAAGCCTGCTAATGCAGATATAATTCCAACTGGAATTGCTATAATCCATTTCATGATATTAATTTAACTCATAATTCTTTTTTAATATATTGCTCAATTAATTACTTTTAATTTCTTAAATTCACTAATTCTTTTAGGAGTATAAAATGACTCATAAATAATATCTAGAACATCAATCATAATAGTACTGCAATTCTTATTTTGAAATGATTTAAGCATTGTTTTATTTACACTTTTTATAATTTTTCTTGGTGTTATATGTTCCCCTTTAAATTTTAAAGGTAATTTGAAAAAGATATTGAAGTAGAGAATGTGTTTTTGGACATTTTCGTGACCGTTAAGTCTGTAATATGCGGTAGGAAAAATTTTAGCTTTAAAATTTAAATAATCATGATGGCAATATTTTCTATCATTGTCGAAATCAAACCAAAACTTATCATAATGAGCGTATCTTTTTATTTTTTCTATTCTTGACTCAAAATTTCCTATAGTTTTATTGAAAGAAATTATCTTCATTTTAAATTATTTAGCTTTATTAAAACACATCTCTAATAAAATATCACTGTTCTCAAAATACTCTTCAGCATAATCATTAAATCCATCACCATCTGTTTCATATAGCATAAACATGTTTCCAAATCCTTCTTCAAAACCCTTTATAACTATGTTGGCATATTCGGCACGACATTGATTATCTTTTCCACATTTCATCCCTAATTGAAAATCTAATTCATCACCAGTTATATTATTGAAATTATTTAATTCTGTTTGAAAGTTTCTAAATTCTTCTATTTCTTCCTCTGACGAATTTTCTTTTATAACTTCGCTATATTCATTATCTAAAAAATCAAAAATATCGACAATCCCTTGAAGGAAACCTTTACAATGGGCAATACTTTTAAGTTCATATTTATTTTCTTCATAGAAATTATCAAAATTTAAGTTTGACCAACTCAAACTAGGGATTAATAACAATAGGGCTAGGAGGGTTTTCACTAATAGTCTCTTTCCAAAGATAAAATAAAAAGGCCTATTAAAGCACCAAAAAAAAAAGAAGAATAGTAGCTCATTCTTTATTGTTCTTTTTCTTGGTTTCTTCTTCTTTAATTTTAGCTAAAACCTTTTTAGGAATTGTTTCTAAAGCATCTTTCATAAAAGCATCATAGAGTTTTTTTTCTAAATCCTTTAATTTTTGGTCTTTTTTTGATTTCATTTATTATTCTTTTTCTTTTCTACTCTCCATAAAATAAAAAATAATAAAATTAAGCCAGGTTGTAAAATTACAAAAATCACTATGTTAGCTAAATTATAACCCATACCAGTTACGTCACCTATTACCTCTAATACCCAAACACACCACCAAAAAAATTCATTAATCATATTCACAAGATAGGGTCTCCAATCGGTCTTTCTGTTTTTTCTCTTTTATACTTATGTCCCATTAATTTTAATTTTTTAGTATCTATTTTCAATTTAGAATTAAATTCATTTCTGATTTTGGACTCTTCCATCTTCAAAATAGCTCCTTTTTTATCCACCAGTCTTCCTTTCTCCCATTCAAATTTATAAAAACCGTAATAAATGAGCATTGTAGCTTTAGTTATGCGACCACACCATTTTCGGAATTTATCGTATTCTTCATCCTGAAAGTCCTTACGAGGTATCATTGATAATAAATATTGGTTAAAACGAGCATGATTTTCTTCATATGTGAAAACTCCATGTTTATGTTCCTTATGAGTTAAGAATTTGGGGAATTCAAAATTAGCTACATAATCTAAGTATCTATTTCTAATTCTTTCATTAAATGGAACCTTTTTGGCTAATACCCATTTATGATAAGTCATTTGTTCAAATAAATTGTTGTTAAGGCAAAGATTGGAATTCATAGAAAATTTAATTCCCATTTCTTGAGAATATTCATTAATTAAAATTAATTCATTTAATACAGTTTTTATTAAAAGTTGTTTCTTAGCTTTCTTAGTAAGGGGTTTTGAGTACTTATTTTTTGACATAGTGATTAACCAAATAGATTGAATTTATTATCTTTTTCATCAGATTTTATAATTATTTAATATTGTTTTGGTGGTTCCGTTTTCAAAGTGCTGTGGACTGGTATAATAATACTTATAGGTATGGGGGATGGTACATCCTACATATAGAAAACTAACCTGCTTATATGTAGAAACCTGAAAGTACTTATTAAACATACTTCTATCATAACATTTATAATTAATTCTTAAACGGAACTACCCTAAATAAGGAGGTAATATGAAAAATAAGATTAGTCTTTTAGATATAGAATATAATTTATTGAATAATAATGATTTATTCAATGATGCTAAACAAGGTGGTAATTACGACTTAGCTTTGCACATATTAGATGAACGAATAAAACAAGAGGTTAAAAGAGAAATAAATAAAGCCTATCGAAAGATAACTCCTCCTGAAGAAGTAACAGTTAACATTTTAAAAAAGTTAAAGAAGAGAGAGTTAATTTAAAAAGTAATAAACTTAAGATGATAATTAAGCAAAATACCCATCACTAATATAGTAATAAGAATAATTAAACTATAAATTAAGATAAGTTTTTTAAGAGGCTTTCTTGATTTAATGTCATTAAGTAAGGTCTCCATCTCACCTATCTCAACTGTATCTCTTGAGCCCCCTACTCTAAAACCTCTTCTTTCAGCTATCTTTTTTAAAACAATGAAATTTAGTTTCTTAAGACTTAAATGGAATTCTTTTTTCATTTGTTAATACAAACTTTATCTTTTTTTTCGTCTTCTCTATATTGGCAGTAAGTATCATCTGTATATTCATATTTATGGAAGTAATTCTCTATTACCCTTTTCTGACTTTTGTATTTAATCTTATCATTTGGTAGTTCATCAAATATTCTGACCTCATGTCTGCATCTTCTTTGCTCAGTAACAGAATTTGCAAAAGATTCTTCTTTTTCACTCAAATCAAATAATGGTTTAAATGCCTGTAAAAAGATTGCGTCAGACAAAGGTACTCTAAAATATTTTTCATCTAAACTTAGATAATCATATTCTTTATTAAATCTTTCATTGAAATCAGGCTCAACCCATATTCCTTTAGGCTGGAGTCTAATAGTAAAGAGTCTCTCAGCATCTTTACCATTTAAGTCTGGATAGGTTTTAGGCCAACACTTAGGTAAAGTATTTCCTGCTAAATTCTCAATTTCCTCAATCAATTTGTCAAAATTATTATTATTGTTAGTCAGCAGCTTTTCCATACCCTCAATTAATTCATCAACTTGTTCTGGATTTGCATCTTTGAGAATTTCCTTAAATTTAGCAATATCTTCAATTTTTTGTTCTAAATCCTCAATTTTGTCTAAATCTTTTACTGAGTCCAACACCTCTAGTTCAGCCTCAAGTTCTTTAATCCTATCTTCAAGTTCTGAAATTTTTTCCTTTTGCATATATAAGGCTTCTTTTAAGTCTTTGAAGCTTGGGCCTAGTTCAGCTAATTCTTCTTTAATTTGAGCGGGTCCTGTATATCCCGTAGTATCTCTATAATCTTTTAGCTCTTCCATTAGCTCAGCAATATCTTGGTTATTGTTTTTTAACTCATTATATTTTTTCTCTAAATCCTTATATAGAAAAGTAAAAAGCAATAGTAAGAGGAATAATAGTAGAAGTATTACTTCTGTAATAGAAACGTTAAAAAGCTCACCTCTTTTTCGCTTTCGAGCATCGAACATTAAGAGAGTTTATCGATTATAAATTTAGATAGAGATGTCAAATTAGATTGTATTAGCGTTAAAGACTCTGTTGCTTCTTTGGATGCATTTTTAAGCTCTGTTCGTTGTTGTTGGATAAATGCTAAATCTCCTTCAACAGAATTTTTAGAATTTTCAATTGTGGAATTCATTAAATTTAATTTATCATTTAGTTTGTCTAAATTTTTATTGAAATCATCAATTTTGTTTTGAAAGTCTTTATCTGTAGCAATCTTATTAATGTTAGTAATTGAAGTCTCTAAAGATTGAGCAGAGTCAGAAATATTTTTTAATGACTCATAAAAGCTATCTGTGTTAGTAGTAATTTTTTGAAAAGTACTATTAAGCTGATTAGTTTGTTTCTTTAACTCTGAACTATTATCAGCAATTGCTTCTCGATATTCATCAGAAGTTTTTTTGAAAGATTCACTTTGCTCAGTAAAGAATTCTTTTACAATGTCTGTTGAACTAGAAACAAACTGAGTAATTCGATTTTGCTGATTATTGACAGCTGTTTGTAAGTTTTCTTCAGCAACTTTAAGCTGAGCTGCTAATTTAGTAACCGACTCTGCAATTTTATGTCTTACTTCTTCATCTGCTTCATCTGGAGTTACGCTAAACTGAGAGATATAAATCCTAGCAATTAGGCCTACTAAAGTTGTGACCATTGCAACACCAAACTCTTGAATTAACCCAACTACTTTAAAATCTTCACCCTCAATAACTCTAAATTTAAATACTAAAGTCATAACTAAGGCCATTAGTGTAAAAATAAAACCTAAGTAGTAGTTACTATCTCCTACGGTATCAGCCTGGACACTTCGGGAAAATTTATATGAAAAAGCAAAATACATTGCCATAACAATAAATAATGCAATAACAGAATAATAAAAAGGGTAACTCTCATAATATGCAAAAAATAATATTGCGGTAATTCCTATTAATAAGTGAAGAACAAAAAGATTACGTAATCCGGTAATAGTTGGGACTCTTATTGTTTTCTTATCTTTTTGAGTTTCAGGCATTATTTACCCATAAATTCTATGTATGGAATATTATTATCCCCAGTAGCCATAAAGAAATCTTTCCAAAAGTTATTCATCGACTCAATTGATTCACTCTGCTGTCTGTTAACTACATATAATTGAACGAAGGTACCTCTTAGCATTGAATAAACTTTTTCATAATAATTTCTGTAATTTTTCTTAAATGTTTCAAAATTAGATTTATCACCGTACTGACTAAACTCAGGAGTATTATGAATAAAGTCTGAGAAAATATATAATTTATTTTCGTTTCTATATTCCTCATTTGAATGTTTAAAAGAAGATATGTTTACAGCTTGTATCATTTCAAATATTGGAGACCAGTCAGAAGTTCCACCAACAAGTAAATCAT
>CABWYP010000019.1 GCA_902509695.1 uncultured Alphaproteobacteria bacterium
CTTACGCTCCTATGAGGTTACTAGATTGACAATAGAAGTACAAGTTAGAGATAACAACGTTGAAGCAGCTATTCGCGTACTAAAGAAAAAGCTTTTAAGAGAGGGTATTTTCAAAGAGTTAAAACTTAGAAAAAACTATGAAAAACCATCTGAAAGAAAGCTTCGTGAGAAAGCCGAATCTATTAAAAGATTCAAAAAGCTTATGCGTAAAAAGAAATTCGATTAATTAGTTTTCTAATCCCTTAATTATATCTTCACAAACTTTTTTAGCATCACCAAACAACATCAGGGTATTGTCTCTGAAAAATAGTTCGTTTTGAACTCCTGCATATCCGCTAGCCATACCTCTTTTTACAAAGAATACCTGACCAGCATTTTCTACATCTAAAATAGGCATACCGTAAATAGCACTGGTCTTATCAGTTTTTGCAGCAGGATTAGTTACATCATTTGCGCCAATGACAAATGCAACATCAGTATCTGAAAAATCTCTATTAATCTCATCAAGCTCCAAAACTTCATCATATGGAACATTAGCTTCTGCAAGTAATACATTCATGTGACCTGGCATTCTTCCTGCCACAGGGTGAATGGCATACCTAACCTCAGCACCAGCAGCTTTTAACAAGTCGCCCATTTCTCTAAGAGCATGTTGTGCTTGTGCAACCGCCATACCATATCCAGGAACAATAATTATAGTCTTACTATTTTTCATCATGAAGGCTGCATCGGCAGCATTACCTTGCTTGGCTTGACGATCATCTTTAACACCATCACTACTTGCGGCTTGCTCTCCTCCGAAACCTCCAAGAAGAACATTAAAGAATGATCTGTTCATACCTTTACACATTATGTAACTCAAAATAGCTCCAGACGAGCCAACCAAGGCTCCTGTAATAATCAATAGATTATTTGAAAGAGTAAAACCTATACCGGCTGCAGCCCAACCAGAATATGAATTTAGCATCGATACTATTACTGGCATATCTGCTCCTCCAATAGGAACGATTAACAAAACTCCAATTAAAAAAGAGGCAGCTACAATCATCCAAAAATATTCAGGGTTTTGATCAATACAGAATTTTGCAATTAAACCGATTATTGCTAGACCTAGAATTAAGTTTAATAAATGCTGTCCTTTAAACACAAGTGGATTTCCAGAGACAAAACCTTGTAATTTTCCAAAGGCAATAATAGAGCCTGTAAAGGTAACTGCACCAATTGCTGTACCAATAGCCATTTCAATTAAACTACCAAGAGGAATGTTTCCCTCTGAGCCTAAATTAAATGCTGTTGGATTATAAAAAGCAGAGGCAGCAACAAAAACAGCTGCTAGACCGACTAAACTATGAAATGCTGCAACTAACTGAGGAAGTGCAGTCATTTGTATCCTTGTAGCTATAACACTACCTATGAGGCCACCTATTACAAAAGCTATTCCAATTTCTTTATAGCTAAGAACTCCAGGATTTGCCACAGTTGTGACGATAGCGATAGTCATACCAATTATTCCATAAAAGTTTCCTCTTCTTGCAGTAGTAGGGTGAGATAGACCCCTTAAAGATAAAATAAACAAAACGGAAGAAACTAAATAAGCAACAGTAGATAGATTTGACATAAAATAACCCTTCCTTTAACTTTTCTTTTTGAACATTGATAGCATCCTGTTTGTCACAACAAAACCACCAAAGATATTTACTGAAGCCAAAGCAACTGCAGCTAAACCAAAATATTTAGAAATATTGCTGTCTATAGGTCCAGCAGCTAGAAGAGCACCAACGATGATTACTGAAGATATAGCGTTAGTTACACCCATCAAAGGACTATGTAATGCTGGGGTAACAGACCATACAACGTAGTATCCTACAAAACATGCAAGCACTAAAACTGTAATACCGAATATGAGAAAATCACTATGACCCCCAGATGTATCAACCACAGTTGAAGCTAAATTATTAGCTTGATCCGCAAGCTGTTGTGCTTTGAATGATAAATTTTCTAATTGATTTGAAATTTCAGACATTATCTCTCCTTTATTTAATTAAATTTTTTCCTAATGAGCAAATCAAAGTTGCTTTAATAATTTCATCATTTTTGTTTATGACCGATTTCTTTTTATTTTCGAAATTCATTAATTTTAAAAAGTTAGAAACATTTTTAGAAAACAGACTTGATGCATTATTAGCAACCCTTCCTGGTACATTGGCATGTCCCACAATTTTTAGACCATTTTTAGATACAACCTTACCAATTTGGCTAAACTCACAATTACCGCCTGATTCAACAGCTAAATCAATAATTACAGAACCTTGTTTCATATTATCAAGCATTTCTTTCTTAAGAATTAATGGAGCTTTGCGACCTGGTATCTGAGCAGTGCAAATAACGATATCCATTTCTTTTAAAGTTTCAGCAAGTAACGCCTCTTGCTTTTTTTGATATTCAGCACTCATCTCTTTAGCATATCCACCTTTTGTCTCTGCATTCTTAGACTCTTCATCTTCGACCATTACAAACTTTCCACCCAAGCTCTCTACTTGCTCCTTTGAAGCGATACGAACGTCAGTTGCATAAACAATAGACCCCAGTCTTTTAGCAGTAGCAATTGCTTGAAGACCAGCTACGCCCGCACCAATAACAAGGACATTTGCAGGAGTCACTTTTCCTGCTGCAGTCATAAATAGTGGAAGGACTCGATTAAACTCTTGTGCTGCATCAATAACAGCATGATAGCCAGCTAAATTTGCCTGAGATGAAAGAATATCCATATCTTGTGCTCTGGTAATTCTAGGAACTTTTTCCAAAGAAAATGCAGATATTTTTTTTGAATTGAAAATTTTAATAGAGTCAGTTTCATTTTGAATATTTAATTGAGATATAATCATTATGTTATTCTTTAATTGTTTAGCTTCATCTGGTGAAGGGCAATTAATTTTAAGTAAAATATCAATATTTTTTAATATGTCTTTGGCTGAAGATATTGTTGCTCCTGCTTCTTTGTAGGATTTATCGTTAAATCCAGATAAAAGACCTGCATTTTTTTCAATTATAACTTGATGGCCTAATTTTACATATGACTTTACTTCGTCTGGACTAATTGCAACCCTATTTTCAAATTTCTTTTTTTCTTTAATTGTTCCAATAATCATTTTAATTTTTTCCTTTTATTAGGGGATGTTTGTTTATCAACTAAATAGTATAATGTCATTAGTTTTACGAGTTTCTAAGAATTAGGATTAAAAAATACTGAAAAAGCTCTATTTTTCAACATTTATTTAACCTATTATGAAATTATTTTCCATGAGTATGCCTAAGCCTATACCAATGCACAAAGCAATAATGATTTTTAATTTTCTATTCACCATTAACCTTTTTAATATTAATGATTAGTGAGTATTCATCTAAGAGTTTTAAACAGGCGGGTATAGGTATTTCCTTGTTCAGCATTTCATAATCATTCAAATCAAAGATCATATTTTTATCGCCATCGTAAACATGTATATGTTTAGACAAATTGGTATCATAAAAATATTGATTACCACACTCAATACGATTTAAAAACTTATTATCTACCAGATCATTCAAATTATTAAATAAAGTAGTGTAAGAAAAAAAAATACTTTTATTTTTTAAATCATCATTTATGTCGTTAACACAAAAGTGTTTCTTAGGTCCGCTAAAAATATTTTTTAACAAGACAGATCTTTGCCTGGTATATTTCCAATTGCATTTATGAAATACTTCATCAAATTTAACTTGATTGGTAACTGACTCAGTATTCATTAGGACTTATTTATTCTTTTTTTTGAAAAGCCTTTGTTTTAAATTTTCCCACAATCTGGCCATACCTAATGGTTCGTAAATCATAAACACAATCATGAGAACACCAAATATAACTTGCTCCATTGCTGAGATTATTGTTGCATCAATAGCTCCATGGAAAACATTATTTCCCACATAATTTAGTAAAACAGGAAATAAAAGGATAAAGCCTGCTCCTATGAAAGCACCGTTTATAGTTCCTAATCCTCCAAGAATACACATAAATAGTATTTTGAAAGATAGTTTGATATCAAATGCTACAGGCTCTAAAGATTTCAAATAAGTAAAAGCAAATAAAGCTCCTGCAACTCCACAATAAAAGGAACTAATGGCAAAAGCTTGTAATTTGGTTTTAAGTAGAGATACACCCATAGATTCAGCAGCAACATCCATGTCTCGAACTGCCATCCAATTTCTTCCAGTGCTGCCTCTGGCCATGTTAATTGCAAGAATTGTTAAAATTGTAACTACTATTAAGATAACCAAATACATTTCAACTGGTGAGGTATACGATTTTCCAAAAATAACAATATCTTGGGCTGTAATAATACCTGATGAGTCGTAGTTCTTAAACCAGCCAAATTTATCAATTACCCATATAATAAAAAACTGTGAGGCCAAGGTAGCTACCATTAAATAAATGCCTCTTATTCGTAAGCTTGGAAGTCCAAAAACAATTCCGATAGCGGCTGCTATTAATCCAGAGATAATCAAAGCCCCAAAAAAAGGAAGACCATCTACCCTTAAGATTAAATTGAAACATGCAAATGCTCCAGCTGCCATAAATCCAGCTGCGCCAAGCGCTAATTGACCTGTATAGCCCATAATGACTTGCTGCCCAATAGTAGCGAGTGCAAGGCATAACCATGGTATAAGTATTGAAGTAAACCAATAATCCGTACTAACAGTCATTGGTATGACTAAAAAACCTAAAACCATAAGAACTGCGAAATTTATGTAGTCAACTTTTGAATATGTTTTAATACTTGTAGACATTTAAACTCTCCTAATTATCTTCTCACCAAATAAACCCTCTGGCCTTTTTAAGAGAAAGAAAACAGCTAATACATACGGCGCCCATCCTTCGATGGCACCTCCAAAGAATGGTCCGATATATACCTCTAGAACTTTTTCAGTTGAGCCTATTATAAGACCACCTACAATCGCACCAGGTATTGATGAAAAACCACCAATAATTAGAACAGGAAGAGCCTTTAAGGCGAGATCTACAAGAGCAAATTGCACTCCTGCTCTTGCTCCCCATAAGCAACCTGCAACTAATGCAACAACTCCTGCTGCAGACCAAACTAACAACATGATATGTTTAAGAGGTATTCCTATAGAACTTGCAGCTCCTGGATCATCAGCTACCGCTCTTAAACCCAATCCGATTTTAGTTTGTGTAAATAAAACAGCTAGTGAAATGACCATAAATGCAGCTACTGCTCCTGCAGTTAAATCTAATGCACTGATAAATATACCTATTGTGTCTGCGATAAGCATGATTGGAAAATCTGGAATACCTAAGTCCAATCTTCTTACCTCTACTCCCCAAGCCGCTTGTGCTAATCCCTCTAAAACATAACCTAAACCAATAGTAGCCATAAGTAAGGTATCTTCACTTTGGTTCATTAAGGGTCTGAGAACTAATCTCTCCGTGCTCAACCCAACCAAAACCATCAAACCTATTGTTACAAGAAAAGCGATAAAAAATGGAAGCCCAAGTTCCATAAAGCCAACAAAAGATAGTACTGCAAAAAAAACCATGGCTCCTTGTGCAAAATTAAAAGTGGCAGAGGCCTTGTATATTAGGACAAATCCCAAAGCAACTAATGAATACATAGTACCCGCTAATAAACCACCAACTACAACTTCAAAGAAAAATAATATTTCACTCCCCATGAGAAACTCCTAAATATGCATCAATAACGTTTTGATTTGTTCTTACTTCCTCTGGAGGTCCATCACCTATTATTTTACCGTAATCTAAGACGACCACTCTATCTGAAATGTCCATTACAACTCCCATATCATGTTCAATTAAAACCATAGTAGTTCCATACTCCTCATTTACTTCCAAAATGAATCGACACATTTCTCTTTTTTCCTCAACATTCATTCCAGCCATAGGTTCATCTAAAAGAAGCAATGATGCTTCTGTTGCTAAAGCTCTTCCTAGTTCAACTCTTTTTTGCAAACCATATGGAAGTTTACCAACAGGGGTGTCTTTTATTTTTTCGATTTCGAGAAATTTTACTATTTCTTCACATTTTTTTAGATTTACTTGTTCTTCTTTCCTTGCCTTGGGCAATTGAATGGCAACGTCTAAAAAATTTGCATGAGAATGTAGCTTCCTTCCAACTAATATATTATCGATAGCTGACATTCTTTTAAACAAAGCTAGGTTTTGAAAGGTTCTAGAGATACCCATTTGAGCAATAATATTTGGAGTTATTTTACTTAATGTATTACCTTTAAATGCGATTGAACCTTGTTGAGGTTTATAAATTCCATTTATACAATTCAACATGGAGCTTTTACCGGCACCGTTCGGCCCGATAATTGCTCTAATTTCATGTTCTAAAACATTAAATGAAGTATCTGTAATAGCATTAACACCTCCAAAACTTAGAGATATATTGTTGACTTCTAATATGGGATTACCAATTTTAAAATTTCGATCTTGAGTGGTATTCATATTTGCTGATCCTTACTTTTTTTTGTTTCTTTTAAAACATCTCTGAAATTTTTTCTTCCCTCAGAAGAAATTCCTAAATAAAATTCTTTTACCTTATCGTCATTAAGAAGAGATTTAGCAGAACCGTCCAACATAACTTGACCTGTCTCAATAATGTAGCCGTAGTCTGCATTTCTGAGAGCTATATTTGTATTTTGCTCTGCTAGTAAAATACTCACACCTTCTTTGTCATTTAGTTCTTTGACAATATTAAATATTTCTTCAACTAGTTGTGGAGCTAATCCCATAGATGGTTCGTCTAGCAATAACATTTTAGGTTTGGCCATCATGGCTCTTGCAACTGCTATCATTTGTTGTTCACCACCTGAAGTAAAACCAGCTTGACTTTTTCTTCTTTCTTTAAGTCTTGGGAAATAAGCGTACATTCTATCAAGCTCATTTCTAATTTCAGATTTTGATAGTTTTCTCGTATAAGCGCCACTTATTATATTTTCTTCAACGGTTAAATGACCGAAGCACCTTCTTCCTTCAAGAACTTGAACTAATCCTAAGTTAACCATGTCGCTTGGATTCAAATTTTCCACACGTTTTCCATCATAGGTAATAGTTCCTTTAGTAACTTTACCTCTTTCAGATGCCAGCATCGTAGATACAGATTTAAGTGTTGTGCTTTTACCAGCTCCATTTCCACCAAGTAAAGCCACAATATTTCCTTTAGGTACATTTAAAGAAACGTCACTTACTGCTAGTATCACGTCGTCGTAGACGACTTCTATGTTTTTAATTTCTAATATATTTTCAGTGTTATTTGAGTCTGTCATTTTTATTTTCTCATCTTTATTTAAATTGAGGGGGCTTAAAGCCCCCTCGGAGGATAGATTAAATGATTAACATTCTTTTGGAGTGATGTTGTTTTCAGCTGCAAATTTAGCAGCAGAAGCCTCAACCAATCCACGAATATATCCAGGATCTAAAGGAGCTTCCCAACCAGTAATTTGGTTGAATTTATCCCCATCCCACTGCATGACAGCGAACTTACCTGCACCTTCGTGGTTCTCACAAGATATTGAAAATGGTGCAACCATGTTTTCAATTCCTATCTCAGCTAGACGCTCAGTAGACATATTTAAAGCTTCATATCCATCTCTAAACTCTGCACCAGTTACAGCCTTACCGACCTTACCATGCATTTCTTGAGCAATTCTTAAAGCTTCAATCCACATAACTGCAGCACCAAGACCTCTGTTCCAGTAAACAGAACCTATTCTACTTTCGTCAGATAGGTTTCCTTTTCCTGCTCCGTATACTTGCTCTTTAATAGCAGCAACAAGAGGGAAATCGTCCCCGGGTAGTGCGTTAGCTACAGCGTATGTTCCAACTGCTGAGTCACCTGCAGGAAACATATCCTCTTCAGCGGCACCAAAAGTAACATACATCATTCTGTCTCTTGGGAATCCAACTCTTGCAGCGTTAGTCATAGCTGTTGAATTCATACCTGATCCAGCACCCCAAAATGTCACCCAATCAGGTTTTTCTTTTCTGATTTGAAGCCATTGAGATTGTTGCTCTAATCCTGGAGGTGGAATTGAGATTTCGATAAGTTCAACACCCCAGTCTTTAGTTATAGCTCTCATAGCTGGTAGAGGTTCTCTACCATATGCAGAGTCAATGTGAAGGTGTACGATTTTCTTACCTTCCATAGCTGGTATTCCGCCTTCAATTTCAGCCATAAATTTTAATTTTACAGCAATTTGAGACCAGTAGTGACTTGCAGCATTAAATACCCATGGCCATACTCTGCCATCGGCTCCGTCTGTTCTTCCATAGCCATACTGAGCTAAAACAACATTATCTTCTGCCATTCTATTAATAACAGCATAAGCACCTGGTGTTCCTAAAGTGTCAAAAACAACGATTCTTTGACCGTCTTTTTCTAAAAGTCTCTGATAACACTCAACAGTTTTAACAGCGTTATATTCAGTCTCACATTCTTGCCATGTAAGCATAACACCATTTACCCCGCCATTCATATTGACATAATTCATGTAGTCAATTTGAGCTCCATAATAACCAGTTCCCATAGCTGAGTAAGGTCCAACCCTACTACTTGCTACTGGAAAATATTGTTCGTGAGCTCCCGCAAGTACGGTTTGAGGTACAGAGAACATTGATAAAGATCCTATTATCGTAGCGATAACAAGAAACTTACGTTTCAAATTATTGAACATTAATGTTCCTCCTAATTTATTACTATTCCTATTTACAAAATTTAAAGAATTACAAATTAAAAAAGAATAGAAGAAAATAAATTTATTATTTTATAATAATTGTGGAAGTTTTTTGAAACTATTTTCATTTTAGAAAATTTAATTTTCGTATAGTTCCAAATGTGCATAAGTTTATATAATTCACTAAAAAAAAATTGTTCGAAAAAAAAACCAAAAAAAATTAATACTTTTTATTAGAAAAAATATAAAGATTGTTATGTTATATCAAAACAACTGAATCTTTTTTTATGCTTCATAACTTATCTTTCTTATTTCAAAATATGAAATTGCTACTGTGGATAAGATTATTTTTTTTTTAATCATTTACTTTAATTATTTAATAGTTATTCAATTTATTATTTTTTTTAATAAAATAGAATAATTAAGATTATGTTATATCATAACTTTATGTTTTACAGTTTTTACATTGAGATGAGATCTCAACACTAAAATCATTAAGATCAAAATTTTTCAAATCCAAAATATTATATGCCAGACTCATCTTAAATTTATTTACATTAATTTCTTCATAATCGTTACATTTTTCACATACAACAATTGTAGTAACATCGTTTTCATGACTATTTTCTGAACTTACAATATATTTATTTGATTGGTTAATCCTATGAACTAAGTTTTGTTCTAATAGATTTTTAAGAGATCGATATACTGTAGCTGGTTGAATTCTCTTAATTCTAAGAAATTTATCTAAGATGTCATAAGCAGATAATGGTCTTCTTTTGTTATTTTTAAGAATTTTTAGAACTATTCTGTCATTTGTTAGCATCTTGAAGGTTAAATTAATTAGAATTGATTATTTTCAAATTAAAAAAAAAACACTGACGTTATTGGCAGAAATTAGGAATAAAGTGAAAGCTCTTACAAATTAGAATAATTAAATTTTACGAGAATAAGCAATTGCATTTTGTTGGTTCTTTTCCAAATTCTCAACAGAAAAATCTTTAATTAATTCATGAAATAATTGATACCAATTAATTTCTGCTCTCAAATGAATAAATATAGAACCTAACCCAACAGCTGCCCTATCCATAAAAACAAATTCTCTTGGCGGTTTAACGCCTCCATATTTTCTTAATTCTTTATGGACCTCACTGGCAATTTTAGCACCATAAATTCCACTATCTGAGTCTTGTATTCTTCTAACCTCATTTTTTAAAATAGGGTCATATAAGAATAAAGCCCATTTATTTAAAACATTCATTAATTTATCATCTATATCTTTAAAACCCCATGCTTCATAAGCTAATTTTATTTTATTATTATCATTTTCTTTTAAGGCAAAATATAAATCTATTACACCTTTAACAAATTTTGCAGGAAAAATTCTTACACACCCATAATCAAATAAATTAATATTATTTTCTTTGTTAACAGAATAATTCCCTAAATGCGGATCACCATGAATAATTCCATATTTATAAAATGGATAATACCAGGCCATAAATAGCTTTTTAGCTAAATCATTTCTTATTTTTTGAGAAGAATTTTTAAATTTAATAAGTTTTTTTCCTTCCAAAAACTCCATTACTAGAAGCCTTTGTGTTGATATCTTTTTATGAACCTTTGGAATTTTAATAAAAGTATTTTTTTTATGAATATATTCAAATATTTTTAAGTGCTGATGTTCTAATTTATAATCTAATTCTTCTTTTAACCTTGCTTCGATTTCCTTATAAATTTCTCTTATTTGAATTGATTTGTTATAACTAGAGTAGATTTTAAATATTATTTTGAGTTGATTTAAATCTGCTTCGACTGCAGAGGACATATCAGGGTACTGAAGTTTACAAGCAACAATTTCATCATTTTTTAATATAGCTTTATGAACTTGTCCCAGTGAAGCTGCAAAACTTGCTTCTTTATCAAAATTCGAAAAATTAGATTCCCAATTATCTCCTAATTCTGCTTTCATTCTTCTCTTAACAAATACCCAAGACATCGGTGGCGCATTAGATTGTAATTCAGCCAACTTTCTTGCGTACTCTTCGGGAAGTAAATCAGGAATTGTTGCACTTAATTGGGCTACTTTCATCAAAGGCCCTTTTAGATTTCCAAGTATTTCAGTTATTTGCGCTGCATATTTTTGATCACTTAAATCGAAATTAAGATACTTTTTTCCAGCAAATTTTGTAGCTAATGAGGTAAGCGATGTTGTTACCTGTGAATAACGCTTCACTCTTGATACTAAATTATTATCTTCTTTCATTCTATGTTAAAGGCTTTCTTCAAATTCATCAATCAATCCTGAAATCATAGATAATCCCTTTTGCCAGCTTTGTTGATTTTTTAAATCAATGTCAAAAGGTTTTAGAACTTCACTATAATGTTTAGCTCCACCACTTTTTAAAAGATTGATATAGTGGTCTTTAAAGTCAGGTAATCCTTCATCATATAATTGTATTAAAACATTTACCAAACAGTCACCAAATGCATAAGCATAAACATAAAAAGGAGTATGAATGAAATGAGGTATGTAAGTCCAAAAATATTTATAGCCATCTGTAAGCTTAATATGAGGTCCTAGACTTTCAGATTGTGTACTCATCCAAAATTCACATATTTGATCAGATGATAATTCACCATTTTTTCTCGATGAGTGAATTAGTTTTTCAAATTCAAAAAAAGAAATCTGTCTGATAACTGTATTAATCATATCCTCTATTTTTGATGCTAGTAAAAATTTTTTAGTATCTTCATTGCTTTCATTTAGAAGAGTTCTGAAAGTCATCATTTCTCCAAATACACTTGCTGTCTCTGCAAGTGTCAAGGGGGTACTTGATAATAATAATCCTTGTTTTGCAGAAAGGTACTGATGACATCCATGTCCTAATTCATGAGCAAGAGTCATAACATCTCGTGTTTTACCGTGAAAATTTGTCAGTATATAAGGATGGATAGAAGGTATAGTAGAGGCAGCAAATGCACCGGGTGACTTACCTGACTTTAATTCTGCATCAATCCAGTTATTTTGGAAAAATAATAAAACAATATCCTTAAAACTTTCATCAAAGTTAGCGTAAGATCTAAGAACTATATCTTTGGCCTCTTCCCATTTGATAAGCTTTTTTGGAGAGTTGGGGTAAGGGGCGTTTCTATCCCAATAGTCTAATTTATCTTTTTTAAAAATATTTGACTTAATTTCATAATAACGATGAGAGATATTTTTATAATTTAAAGTAACACTTTTAGAAAGTGCCTCTACCACTTTGTTTTCAACGTTATTTGACAGATTTCTAGAGTCGACAGGAGAGCTATAATTTCTCCATTTATCGTTTGTGATTTTATCTTTTGCAAGCGTATTTGTAATAAAAGTAAAAGTTTTTACATTTGATTTAAATACAGATTCGACGCTCTCTGCAGCAATTTTTCTTACTTTTTCATCATGGTCTGAAAGCAAGTTTAGCGCAGCAGCACTATTTAAATCTTTTCCATCAATATTAAATTTTAAATCGTTAATTTGTTCTTCAAAAAACCTTACCCAAGATGAATTAGCTGTTAAGTTTTTATCAAGGATAATTTGTTCACTTTTTTCATCTAATTGATGATCTTTAAAACGTCTGATATTAACTAACCAATTTTTATATTTACCTGAACCATTAACAAGGTTTTGAAAATTTTCATCAGAGTTCTCGTTTATTTCATTAGTAAAAAAAATCAAGTTAGATGATATCTCTGTTAGTTTTTCATTTATATCTTGATAGAACTGAACAATTTCTGAAACATCCATGTTAGTTGCATAAGTTAAGAATGCAAAATTACCCAGTTTATCACCTATTTCGTTGCCATTTTCATATTCTTCAATAATGCTCTCAAAAGTAGAGGAGTAAGAAAGTAACTTATCTTTATATTTTTTTCTAAAATCTTCTGTGAATTTCTTAAATACAAATAAATCTTTATATATTTGTTCATCTTTAAAAGACGAGTAGAAGTCATGAAGATTCCAATTAGGTAAATTTTCTGTCATGAACTATTTTTTATCCTTAAATTTATTCATTTGTTCGTCTGTAGCTTCAGTTTGGTATTTTTGCTTCCAATCTGAATAAGACATTCCATAAATTATTTTTCTTGATTCCTCGTAGTCTAGATCAAATCCTTCATCTTTTGCATATTTTACATACCATTTTGAGAGACAGTTTCTACAAAAACCACTCAGATTCATTAAATCAATATTTTGGACATCGTTTCTTTCTTTTAAATGTTCTATTAAATGATCAAGCACTTTTGCTTTGATCAAAATCTCTTGTTCTTTTGATATATTACTCATAGTAATTTACTAATATCATGTTATTTATTTATTTCTAAATGAAACAATTAAAATTAAGAAATCGAAAAGCAAAAATAGTAGCTACATTAGGACCTGCATGTGAAACAGAAGAAAATATAGAAAAACTATTTTTAGCTGGTGTGGATGTCTTTCGCTTAAACTTTAGTCATGGGGAACATGAAGATCATGCTAAAAAAGTAAAAATAGTAAGGAAATTAGAAAAAAAATTTAATCGCTATATTTGTATACTAGGGGATTTACAAGGCCCTAAGTTTCGTGTTGGAAAATTCAAACAAATTAAAGAACAACTTAGAACTAACCAAGAATTTATTTTTGATCAAAATAAAAAAGAAGGTGATAATAAGAGGGTATATTTGCCTCATAAAGAGATTTTTAAATCTATTTCTGTTGGTCAGAGATTATTAGTTAATGATGGTAAAGTTAGACTAAGAGTTAAATCAAAAAAACCAGACTTAATAAAATGTGTTGTTACAGATGGTGGAGAAATTTCAAACAACAAAGGTCTCAATATTCCAGACACTAAACTGGACTTAAAAATTATCACTCCAAAAGATAAAAAAGACCTACAGCTAGCTATTAGACTAGATGTTGACTGGATAGCCTTATCTTTTATTCAGACCACCAAAGATCTTTTGACTGCTAAAAAACTTATTCCACCAAGATTCAAAGTAATGGTAAAAGTAGAAAAACCCTCCGCAATGGAAGAGATTGAATCAATAACTGAAAATTCTGACGGCATAATGGTAGCTAGAGGAGACTTGGGAGTTGAAACAAATCCTGAAGATGTACCTATTCATCAAAGAACAATGGTAGCAGCGTGTAGAAAATTTGGTCGACCGTGTATTGTAGCTACACAAATGTTAGAAAGTATGATTGACTCTCCCACTCCTACAAGGGCCGAGGCTTCTGACGTTGCCACTGCAGTATTTCAAGGAGTTGATGCTGTTATGCTTTCTGCTGAGTCTGCTGCTGGAAATTATCCAAAAGAATCTGTTGAGATGATGGATAAAATTATCAAACGAGTTGAAGGCGATCCCAAATACTTATCTAACATCCAAAATTATAACCTTAACCATGTTAAAACATCTACAGAGGCTATTGCAACTGCTGCGCTTGAGGTAGCTAGTATTGCAAGTTGTAATTGTATAGCTACTTTCTCACAATCTGGAAGGTCAATACTTCGTGTAGCCAGAATGAGGCCCGACGTAACCCTAATAGGCTTAACAACTCATATAAAAGTAGCAAGACAAAATATCTTAACATGGGGTACTTTTATGGATCTTGTTGACCAAATTTCTTCCTCTACTGAAATGGTTGATAGGGCTTGTCGTGTAGCCAAAACTAGAAAAATTCTTAAAAGCGGCGATAAAATTATTATCACTGCTGGTGTACCATTTGGAAAAGTTGGCACAACTAATACACTTCGAATAGCGAAAATTATTGCAGATAAAGATTTAACTTAACTTAGAACAAGCAACTTTTATTCTTTTACAAGCATCTTCCAAAACTGAGTCTGAAGTAGCATAAGAAATCCTAAAGTATCCATCTAAACCAAAAGCTGAACCTTGAACACCAGCAACACCTACTTCTTCTAAAAGATAGTCCATAAAATCACCATCATTATTTAATGTGTTTCCTGACTCAGTAGTTTTTCCTAAAACTCCCTTACAAGAAGCAAAAACATAAAATGCTCCTTCTGGAACTCTGCATGATAAACCAGGTGTATCATTTAAATTTTTTACAACTAAATCTCTTCTACGAAGAAAAGATTCATTATTTGATTTTATAAAACTTTGATCTCCATTGAGAGCTTCAACTGAAGCAGCCATTGATATGGAGGCTGTAGATGAAACATTTTGGGATTGGACTTTATTCATTGCATTAATGATACTTGTTGGGCCTGCGGCATACCCCACTCTCCAACCAGTCATACAGTATGATTTTGATAAACCATTCATGGTCAATGTTCTATCTTTAAGCTCAGGACAAACTTCAGCTAAAGTATGAAATTCATTATCGTCGTATACAATTTTTTCATAAATATCATCTGATATAATGTGAACATGTTTATATTTTTTAAGAACATCACCCAACTCAGTAAGTTCTTTTTTGGAGTACATTGAACCAGTCGGATTGCTTGGGCTATTTAACATTAACCATTTAGTTTTATCAGAGATGTTTTTTTCAAGATCTTCTGGTTTTAATTTAAAACCTGAGCTCTCTCCACATTCTACAATTATAGGCTTGCCATCATTTAATATTACAATATCAGGATAACTTACCCAGTATGGCGCAGGTATTATGACCTCATCGCCGCTATTAATTGTTGCAGAAAAAGCATTATAAATTATATGCTTACCTCCAACGCCCACAGTTATATTACTCACGTCGTAATTAAGATTATTATCTCTTTTAAATTTTTCTTGAATAGCTAATTGTAAATCTGGTGTGCCCTTACCAGGGACATATTTTGTAAATCCGTCATTAATAGCTTTAATAGCAGCGTTTTTAATATGATCAGGTGTATCAAAATCGGGCTCTCCAGCTGCAAGTACTATGATATCTCTTCCAGAACGCTTTAATTCTTGAGCTTTAATATTTGTAGCTATTGTTAAAGATGGTTTAATATTGTTAACTCTATTTGAAATCATTATTTTTTTAATTTAGATATCTATAAACTTATTTAAAAAAAACTACAAGCATGCCTTTTAAAATAGTTAGTGAAAATCAACCCAAAGGTGACCAGCCTCAAGCTATCAAAAAATTATTTAAGGGGTTAGAAGAGGAAAAAAGAAGCCAAGTTTTACTAGGAGTTACCGGCTCAGGTAAAACTTTTACTATTGCAAATGTAATTGAAAAATATAATCGCCCTACTCTTATCATGGCTCCCAATAAAACTTTGGCTGCCCAATTATATGAAGAATTAAAAGTTTTATTTCCAGAAAATGCCGTAGAATATTTTGTAAGCTATTATGATTATTATCAGCCGGAAGCATATGTTCCTAGGTCTGATACGTTTATAGAAAAAGAATCCTCAATAAATGAACAAATAGATAGATTCAGGCACTCCGCTACTCGATCTTTAGTAGAAAGAGATGATGTTATTATTGTTGCTAGCGTTTCTTGTATATATGGCATTGGAGCTGTTGATTCATATTCTCAAATGACATTAGAAATTAGAAAAGGGCAGCCTTTAAATTTGATGAATTTTTTACGAGAGCTAGTGGAGCTACAATATAAAAGAAACAATATAGACTTTCGAAGAGGTATGTTTCGAGTAACAGGTGATAGAGTAGATATTTTTCCTGCTCACTTGGAAGATATAGCTTGGAGAATAAGTTTTTTTGGAGATGAAGTTGAGGAAATTAAAGAGTTTGATCCATTAACTGGAGAATTTATCCAGGATTTTGATGAAGTAAAAATTTTTGCAAACAGTCACTATATCACACCCAAGCCACGACTTGAAAATGCTATTAAACAAATTAAAGGTGATCTTAAAATAAGACTTGAAGAATTTAATCAAGATAAAAAACTTCTTGAACATCAAAGATTAAAAGAGAGAACTAATTTTGATTTAGAAATGATACAGGCAACTGGAACATGTTCAGGTATTGAAAATTACTCTCGCTATTTAAGTGGAAGAAGTCCTGGGGATGCGCCTCCAACCTTATATGAGTTTATTCCTGATAATGCTTTACTTATTATAGATGAGTCTCATGTAACAGTTCCTCAAATTAGAGGTATGTATTTGGGTGATAGATCAAGAAAAACAACTTTATCAGATTATGGATTTAGGCTTCCATCATGTTTGGATAATAGGCCTTTGACATTTGATGAGTGGAATATGATGAGGCCATCAACAATTTTTTTATCAGCCACACCTGGGCCTTGGGAGTTAGAGGAGGTTGAACATAAATATGTTGAACAGATTATTCGACCAACTGGATTAATTGATCCAGAGTGTGAAATTAGATCAACTGTTAATCAAGTTGAGGATTTAATGGGAGAAATTCAAAAAACTATAACAAAAAAAAATCGTGTTTTAATTACCACTTTAACAAAAAAAAATGCAGAGGATTTAACTAACTATTTAAAAGAAAATAATTTCAAAGCTGAATATATGCATTCTGATGTTGAAACTATTGATAGAATTAAACTTATTAGATCTCTTAGATTAGGTGAAATTGATATTATAATAGGTATCAATTTACTTAGAGAAGGTTTAGATATTCCGGAATGTGGATTAGTAGCTATTTTAGATGCTGACAAAGAAGGTTATTTAAGGTCTAAGACAAGCTTAGTTCAAACTATTGGTAGAGCGGCTAGAAATATTGATGGAAAAGTAATACTTTACGCTGATATTAAAACAAAAAGTATTGTAGCTGCTTTGGAGGAAACCAATTATCGAAAACAAAAACAAATTGATTATAACAATTTGAATAATATTACACCACACTCAGTAAAGAGAAATATTGGTGAAATAATTGAGAGTATATATGAAAAAGATAGTTATACTGTCAGTCTGTCAAATAAAGATGATTTAAGTCCAAGTAAGTTTGAAAAACACATACAAAAACTTGAAAAAAAAATGTTAACCGCTGCAGAGAATT
>CABWYP010000020.1 GCA_902509695.1 uncultured Alphaproteobacteria bacterium
TGAATAAAAGATTCTTTTTTTTGTAAAAAACATTTATTACCACCGCTGCATCTTAAAACGGTTTCATTTTTATTTTTTATAATTGGAAAATCACCACATGGACATAAATTTGGAATGGTAAACTTTTTGCTTTTATTTTTTCTTTTGGAAAAATCTACTTCTTCGATATAAGGTATTACATCACCAGCTCTCTTTACCCATACAAAGTCATTAACTCTTATATCTTTTTTTTTTATCTCATCGAAATTATGCAGAGTTGCATTTGATACACTCACCCCTCCTATTATAACAGGAATTAGTCTGGCAACAGGTGTGATAGCTCCTGTTCTTCCAACTTGTATGTCAATATTTTTAATTTGAGTAAGTGCTTTTTCAGATCTAAATTTTGCAGCAATTGCCCATCTAGGATATTTGGACGTGTTACCAAGCATATTTTGTGTGTTAATTTCATTTATTTTTATTACCATACCGTCAATATCATAATTGATACCATTTCGATTTTTTTCTATTTTTTCTACATATGCATCTACATCAGATAATTTTTGAAATCTCTTTGAATAATTTGAGGTATTAAAATTATTTTTTTTGCAAAAAATTAAAAAATTTTCATAAGTTAAAAATTCGCTCTCTTTAGAAACAAAACCATAACCATGAGGAATAAATTCCAAAGGTCTTTTTCTTGATACATTGCTGTCAAGTTGCCTTAATGAACCTGAGGCAGCATTTCTTGGATTAGAAAATTTACCTTTATCATCTAATTTTTCATTAAGCATTTTAAAATTCTTTTTTGATATAAATACTTCACCTCTAATTTCAATATCTTCTGATTTACAATTTTTTAATGTGTGAGGTATGCCACTAATACCTAATACATTATTTGTAATATCTTCACCTGTCACACCATCGCCTCTTGTTAGTGCTCTAAATAATTTATTTTTCTTATAATTGACTGATAATGAAACCCCATCAATCTTACAATCGACTACGTAGTTATGTATTAAACTTTTTCTTTTTAGGAAATTATCAGCTTTATTAAAAAAATCCTCTAGGTCTTCTCGATTAAAACTATTTGAAAGAGAAAGCATGGGGATTTTGTGTTTCACTTTTTTAAATTTAGATGAGGGAGTAGCTCCAATCCCTATATCATCATATTTTCTTAGAGAGGGATTTTTAACTAAAGTTTTTTCGTATTTTCTTTTTAAATCATCGTATTCTAGGTCAGATATAATTGGCTGAGAATTATAATATGTATTATTATAATGCTTTATTTTTTCCTTCAATTTTTTAAATTCATTTATTTCAGACATTTATTTTCTAGCAATTAAATCTTTTGCAACCATTTTTGATTCATCAGTTACATTAGAGCCACTAATTAAAGTTGCTATTTCATATATTCTTTCATTATTATCTAGTTCGTTGATAGAGCTAATCATTTCATCATTTTCTAATTTCTTTTCTATTTTCCAATGCTTATTTGCTCTTGATGCAACTTGAGCTGAGTGTGTAATAGCTATTATTTGATTATTTTTTGAGAGCTTCAATATTTTATCTGAGACATTGGATGCTATTTTTCCACTTAGCCCACTATCAACCTCATCAAAAATTATAGTTAAATTATTATCAAATTCACCAGACATAGATTTTATTATTAGAAGTAGCCTTGATAATTCTCCACCAGAGGCAACTTTTTTGATAGAACTAAAATCATTCTTTTTACTTGTTCTAAAAAGCACCTCTAATACATCATAGCCATTAGCATTATAATTATCTTCATCAGCTTCAGAAAATATAAAATTTATTTCTCCTTGTTCAATATTCATAGATGGAAGTTCATTATTAATCTTTCTTATAAGAAGCTCGGCTTGTTTTCTTCTTTGGATAGAAATTTTCTTTGCTGCGTCCCTATATAACGCTAATTGATCTTCATATTTTTTTGATAGCTTTCTTTTTTGATTATCAAAATCTTCGAGTAAAGCGATTTCTTCATTTATTTTATTACTCAATTCGTGAAGTCTATTAGACTCTACATCAAAAAATTTAGATAACTGTTGATATTGATATATTCGATCGTCAATATAATCATAATCTACTTCATCAAATTCATATTTTTGAAATTTATTTTCTACTTCATTAAGAAGCTCAATAATTTCATAATAATTTGACGATATCTTTTTTGAAACCTCTTGAAATTCATCATCAATATCAGATAATTTCATTAAACTTTTATCAATATCTATTAAGTTATTTTTATTATTAAATTCTAAAATTTCTTTTTTGATATCATTTGAAATATCATTAATTTTTTTTGAATTTTTATTAATATTTTTTTGATCAATTAAAGAATTATATTCACCTTCTTTTGGATTTAGTAATTTGAATTTATCTTTTTTAATTTTAAGTATTTCTAATTTTTCTAAAATATTCTTCTCGTCATTTATAAAAGTAATATATTCACTTTTAATTTCTTTGAGATTAACAAAAATATTTTTTAAGTTTGAAATATCAATTTTACCAATTTTATCTATAAAATTTAAAAAGTATTTATTATCAAAAAGTTCCTGTTGTTCATAATTCTCCTGAAATTCAATTGAGTCATTAAGGAGTTTTTTTATTATTGATTGAGAAACAATTTGCCCATTAAGTAAGATTTTTGATTTTTGATCAGAATTAATTTGTCTTTCTACTATGAGATAATCATCATCTATGACCAAACTAAGATCTTTAAGATTGTTATTAATTTTCTTATCTATTTCAAAAACAGCCTTAATATTCGCTATCTCATTTTTATTAAGATTTAAATTTGTTTTATTTTTTCCACCTAAAGCTAATTTAATCCCATTTATGATTATTGATTTACCAGCGCCCGTTTCTCCAGTAAATGTATTAAATCCATTTATAAAGTTTATAGATATTTTTTTAATTAATAAAAAATTTCTTATTTCTAATGATATAAGCATAGAAATTAATTTATTTTTTTAACTTTTAAATCATCTTCTATTTGATTATTTATAAAAAGTTTTATTGGATTATACTTATTATACCAATTTTCTTTATCTTGATTTGTTTGAATATCATTGATTAAGTTATAAGATTTTTCATACCATATGCTATCTGGAAAATTGTAAGCCAAAATTGCTGCATAACTCTTGGAAATTTCTATTTCGGATAATGAATTATATATTTTTGATAAATGATAAAGAGTTTCCTCAATGGATAAGCTAGAGCTATGATTTTCATATATATCTTTAAGATATATGAGCGCTCCATTGACATTTTCTTTGTTCATATAAAATTTAGCAGTAGACAATTTACTAGCTGCTAAGGTGTTATCAAGTATGTTTATTTTAGTAATAATATCAATTTCATATACATTGCCTGGATAAGCATTGAGTATAAAATTAAATTTATTTAAAGCATCTTTGGCATTTTTTTGACTGTAATTTGGTTTTTTAATTAATACATAGTAAGTCATTGCATCTAAATAATTAGCATAGACTATATCTTTATTGCCTGGGTAATATTTTTTAAAATTTTCGGCAATTGCCCTAGTTTTTTCATAATCTTCTTCTAAAAAATTAATGTAAGCAGCTAGTAACATACCTTTGTTAGAATATGTGCTACTTGGATATAAAACATTTATTTTGTCAATTTCAACTAGGGCTAGATCTAATTGATTTAATGAAATATATTTATTAGCTCTTTCAAATAATTCATAATCCTCGAATTTATTACTTTCATAAAGATTTTGCTCTAGATTAAAAACAGTCGTATCATTAGGGCTACATGAAATAAAGATTATTGCAGTTATGGATAGAATCAACTTATACACAGATGAATTATAGCTTCAGAAAAAAAAATAAAACAGTCAAATTTATCATAATTCACTATACTGGTATGAAAAACCTTAGAAGTGCTTATGCTAAATTAAGTAAGATTAACTCAGATGTAAGTTGTCATTATTTAATATCTAGATCAGGTATAATTTTTAATTTACTTTGTCCTAATTTAAAAGCTTGGCATGCAGGAAAATCACAGTGGAAAAATATTACTAACTTAAATGATTATTCTATTGGCATAGAATTAGAAAATAGAGGTCATCAATTTGGATATGATGATTTTACAAGTACCCAATATGCTTCATTAAAGAAGCTTACTTATTTTCTAAAAAAAAATTTTCAAATTGACGAACAGAATGTAATCTATCATTCAGATATCTCACCCAATAGAAAAAAAGATCCAGGTGAAAAATTCGATATAAATAAGATTGGCATAAATAGATTCAAGAATTTCATTTCTTATAAAAAAAAAATTTCTATTGAAGAGTTATTAAAAATTTATGGATTTAGTAAATTTTATATTAGAAGATATCAGTCAGATTGTATCATCTCTGTTAAACGTTCTTTAAAATACAAGAAAATAAACAATAAAATTAATAAAAAATTTATAAAAGATTTTTATAATTTATTATTTGATAAATAAATATACAATAAACAAGGGTAGTGAGCAGTCGCTTTGTTTTCAAAGAGGAAAGTCTGAGCTTGCGTAGAAAGTGATAACGGATAACATCCGTCGAGGGTAACCTTAGGGAAAGTGCAGCAGAAAAATACCGCCGAAAGGTAAGGGTGAAAAGGTGAGGTAAGAGCTTACCGGGTAGTTAAAATATACCGCAATATGCAAACCCTATCACAAGTAAGATCAAATAGAGGTTAAAACTATTTCTACAGTTGACCCGGGTTGATCGCTAGAGCTAATTAGTAATGATTAGCCTAGATAAATGACTGCTATTTATTTTTTTAAATACAGAACTCAGCTTATAGCTACCCATATTTAATTTGTTATTTCCAAAGGATTCCCATATAATCCCATAAAATACCATGATTATGTTTTTATCATCATTTGAAGGCATATTAGACTCAAAAAATAGAATTTCTATTCCATCCACATTTAGAAACACTATTTCATTATCTAAAGAAAATGTTTATCTATTTAGAAGTTTAAAGTACTCGTGTTTAGAAGTTCACCTATCATCAAAAATCAATTCACTAGTTAAAAGTTTTGATGAAAAGGATTTTTTTTCAAAAAAAAATGATCATTTTAAAACAGCAATTTTATCTGAACTAGAGGAAGTAACCATTGATAAAGATGGAAGATTTACGCTTAGAGAAACCCATCAAACTTTTTCAAAAATTAAGAAAGATATTATTTTTATTGGTAAGGGAAATCATTTTGAAATATGGAAAAAAAGTTTAGGTGAAAGTCACAAACTTAACTCAAGAAAGAAATTTAAATGAGTCTCAATTTACACAAGCCAATTATGGTTAAAGAAATCTTATCATTCATAGAAAGTAAAAAAGACATAGAAATATTAGATTGTACATTTGGAGGTGGGGGTCATACGCAAAGTTTCTTAGATGAAGGTCATTTAGTTACAGCATTAGATCAAGATAAAAATTCTGCTAACATAGCAAAAGAATTATCAAAAAAAAATAATAATTTTTCATTTTCTAAGATTAATTTTAAAAATTTAGAAATTTTTAAACAAAAAAATATTTGTAAAAAATTTAATCTGATTTTACTTGATTTAGGTTTCTCTTCAAATCAACTTGAAAATGACTATATAGGACTTTCATTTAAAATTAATTCAAAATTAAATATGAATTATTTGGATGGAGATCTGTCAGCATTTGAAATAATAAATAAATATGATGTAAATGAATTGGATAGAGTTTTTAAAGAATATGGTGAGATTAATAATTCTAAAAAATTATCGGAATTTATTATCAAAGTTAGATCTCAAAAAAAAATTGAAACAAATTTTGATTTAATTGATGTACTACGTAAAAGTGGTGTAAATTTTCGATCAAAAAAAATTCATTTTGCAACTCAAGCATTTCAAGCACTAAGAATTGAGGCAAACAAAGAAATAGATAATTTAAATTCCTTTTTGGATAATGTTCATTTATATCTAAAAAATAAAGGACTTCTTGCTATTATTTCTTTTCATAGTCTAGAGGATAGAATTGTCAAAAATTACTTTAAATCTAATAGTTATAAAAAAAATGATTATTTCTTTAATAATTCTAATTGGGGCTTTGAAATTCTTACAAAGAGGCCAATTACACCGTCAAAAGATGAAATAAATAGTAATAATAGATCACGTTCTGCAAAGTTAAGAGTTGGGGAGTTTGTTAATTGATTACAAATATATATAAATTTTTATTTTTGTTTTTATTACCAATTATATTTTTCCTAAATTTTAAAAATCTTACTAAGTCTTTAGACCATGATGTTAAAAATATTAAAAATGAGTATTACAATTCTATGCAACTTTATTTAAAAAGAGAAATAATCCTTACAAAAAAAATAAACCTATTGCAAATTGAAGATTTACCAAACCAATATGTTGAAAAACAAGATATTATTAAATTTAATAGAGATATTATAAATGACTTTACCTTGATAAAAATTAATTATGATAAATCTGAATAATGAGACCGATTATAAGCTCCTAGCTAAGACAAAAAAATTTTATAATTTTTTTATTTCTATAAATTTAATTTTATTTATATGTATATTCTTAAAATTATCATTTATTTATAATGAAAAAAAAGAAACTAAAGGAATCTTTAGTCATGATAAAAAATTAAAATTACTTCCAACTATTTATGATAGTGTTGGAAATGCAATAGCTTATTCTGATTATAATTACTCTATATTTACTATCGATGAGAAATTTAATTATTTAAAAAGAGACGCAACATCTAAAGATATAAAAGAAATTTTATATAAAAGTGACCCAAGTATAAAATTTGAAAGAATTCTTACTAGGAAATATCCTTACGACTCTATTATATCTAATTTTGTAGGACGAGTAGATATTGATCACAAGGGAATATCTTTAATTGAGGGAAAAATAAACCCAAACAGTGAAAATATCCATCTTTCATTAAATTTACAGTTACAACAAAAAATTTATAAATCTTTAAAAAAAGATACCCTTGAATTAAATCCAGATTTTTCATTTAATGTGTTAGTAGATTTAAGCAAAGAACAAATCATTAGTAATGTGTTTATTGATAATCAAAGTAAGCTTTTTGATAAATCATACATGCCTCTTAAAGACTCTGCATTTGAATTTGGTTCCGTTTTTAAACCCTTTATTGTTTACTCAGCAATTAAAAATAAAAAAATTACTTTAGACGAATACTTTAATGTCGATGAGTCAGTTTATATAGGAAAAAAATTGGTTAATGACTTTCCAAGATCTAGTCAAATTCCCTATCAAGTAAAAGATATTTTAAAAAAATCATCAAATAGAGGTGCGGTCTTAATCGGAAGAACATTAGATTGTCAAAAGGAGCTTAAAAGAGATTTAGGATTATTTGGCTTGCTGCAGTCTACTAATATTGGTTTTGAATTATATTCAATAGACCCTATCGTTAATAATTTTAGAGGCTCATATTGTGACACCATTCCATATGGTTATGGTCTTTCTGTAAGTCCAATTCAATTAATCAATGCTTATGGAATAATGATAACAGGGAGAGACGATTTTAAAGCAACTATCAATAAAAAAAACTTTCAAAAAGAAAATATTTTTAATTCTAACTCTATTATTTTGAATAAACTTTTATTTTATGCCAACAAATTAAATAATGATCTTTATAATGATTTTCTTGTAGCTGGAAAGACAGGCACTGCAGATAAAACTATAGGTGAAAACTCTTTTCAGAATGTGGCGTATATAAGTTATTTTCCATATAACGATCCAAAGTACTTAAGTTTAACCTTTATGCAGAATCCAAAAGATAAATATGGTCCTTTTATGACCGCTGGAAATACAGTTAAGCCTGTTTTTTTTAATATTTTAGATAATATTTATATGGATTTGGATTTGACAATTTTAAGTAAAAAGGGGACTGACATTTGAAAAGTTTAATAGACTTAAAAAAAAAAGGTTTCAAAATTAAAGCTAATTGGCAAGAGATTTCAAGTAAATCAATTTTTTTTATTAATACTCTTAATAAGAAAAACTTTATTATGTATCAAAATAAAGCAATAAAAAAAGGTTGTAAGCATATATTATGTAAAGATAGTAATAAGTCGATAAATCAACTAAGTGATATAAATTATCATTATTTTAGCAATGATGACCAATTATACAAAATATCAAAATTATTTTTTAACTATCAAAAATTAAAATTAATTTTTTTAACTGGCACAAACGGAAAGACATCTGTAGCTTATGGCACACATCAATTATTAACATTGAATAATATTAAATCTAGTTATATCGGAACTTTAGGATTTTATATTAATTCAAAAAAAATTAAAAGTTTGAGAAATACCACTCCAAGCTTTTTTGAGATACTAGACTTACTTTGCCAAATAGAAATTAATAAAGTAAATTTAGTTTTCATAGAAGCTTCAAGTATTGGATATTGTGAAAATCGCTTAGGATACTTAAAGTATGATTTTTGCTTTTTAACAAATTTAAAATCTGACCATCTAGATTATCATAAAAATCTCAAAAATTACCACAATGCTAAATTAGATATGATTATTAACCATTCTAAAAAAAAATCTAAAATATTAATACAAGATAACTCCTTGATGACAAAATTAAAAAAAATTAATTTAAAAATACAAACTCAACAAGATTTCATAGATAAAAATAAGATAAGTATCAGTAAAGATCTTCAAAAAAATGTTAAATTATCAATTAAGCAAAATGTATATAAAATTAAAACTTTCCATAACTTTGTTATTCAAAATACAATTTCAATAATTTTTCTTTATATGGCTATCTCAAAAAAATGGCCTAAAAAATTAACACAAAAAATATTTGCTAAAGGAAGGTCAGAAATAGTTTATAAAAAAAAGGGGAGTATAATAATGGTTGATTATGCTCATTCTGCAGATGCATTTAAAAATTTGTTAAAAGATATTCCAAAATTTTCTAATAATATAATCGTACTTTATGGATGTGGTGGCGAGCGAGATAAATTTAAAAGAGCTATAATTGCAAAAACTGTATCTAAATATAGTAATTTACAAATTATAACAGATGATAATCCAAGAAATGAAAATCCTAAACTTATTAGAGATACCTTATCCCAAAACTCTAAAAACCCTATTAATATTGCTAATCGTGAAAAAGCAATAAAATATGGCGTGAATTTAATAAAAAAAAATAAAGGTATTCTCATAGTCGCTGGTAAAGGTCATGAAAATACACAGACTATTAAAAATGATAATATCAAATTTAGCGATCAATTAATAATAAAAAAATATGCAAAAAACTTTTGAAAAAATTCTTTTAGTAAAACAGAAATATAAAAGTCAAATAGTATTTGATACAAGAAATTTAAAAAAGAATGATATTTTTATAGGAATAAAAACTAAAAATGATGATGGAAGCCTATATTTTAAGGATGCAATTAAAAAAGGTGCCCAATTAATAATATTAAATAACTACTCAGTTAGTCATAAAAACATTATTCAAGTAAAAGACGTTAACAAATTTATAACTAAATTTTGTCAATATCTTTTAAAGAATTACGAAGGCAAGATAATTTCAATTACTGGTTCGGTTGGTAAAACTACAATTAAAGAAAATATATATAACATTCTTACTGATAATAATTTTACTGCTAGTAAGTCATATAAAAACTTTAATAATTTATTAGGATTACAATTTTCAATTATGAATATTAATGAAAATTCTGACTTTGCAATATTTGAGTTAGGCATTAATGCCCCAGGTGAGATGAACAAGCTTATAAATTTGTTAAATCCCCATTTTTGTCTTATCACATGTATTGAAAATTCACATATTGGTAATTTCAAAAATTTAGAACACTTGATTAACAATAAAATTCAAATATTTAATTCAAAAAATCTTATTTATGGTTTAACCAATTTTTCTCATTCAAATATAAAATTAAAAAACAAAATTCAACCAATTATTGATATTATTAATATTGATAAAATAAAATATTCTGTAAAAAAACTAAAGAATAATTATCAAATTAAATTTATTCATAAGAATTCAAAAAAAACAATAATTTCGGAGTCAAATGGTATTTTTGCGGAAACAGCTCTAATCTCATATATATTTTTGTCAAAATTTATAAATAAACTTAATTCTAAAACATTCTTTTTTAAAAAATCAATAATTGACTCGCGAGGCAACATCCTAAATAAAATATTTAATGGAAATAAAATTAAAGTATTTGATCATAGCTATAATGCTAGCCCTTATTCTTTAAGTAAACAATTATCTTTCTTTCACCAAAAAAATTTAAAAAAAAAGCTTTGCATTATAGGCTCTATGAAAGAATTAGGTGATAATTCTGGCGAATATCATATTGAAATTATGGAAAAGATTTCTTTGCTAAAATTTGATAAATCTATTTTTATTGGAAATGAATTTTATAGAATTAAAGATAAATATAAAAACTATCAATATTATAAATCATATAAAGATTATATTAAAATTATGAATAAAGATTTTATTACCTTTAAAAATATATTCGTTATGGGATCAAGGTCAAACCAACTTAACAAAATTATTGAAAAAATATGATTAGTGATTTTCTATTTTCTTTAAAAGATATACATGTTTTTTTCAACTTGTTTAATTATATTTCTTTTCGAGCAGGTCTTTCTTTGGTCTTTTCATTTACTATGATCATATTCATAATGCCTTATTGGATTAATATTCAACAAAAATTATTTCCAAAAGGTCAACCTATAAGAAATGATGGACCACAATCACATTTTTTAAAACAGGGAACACCTACATTTGGTGGCGTTATGATTATTTTAATAATATTACTAAATACAATATTTTGGACATCAAATTTTTCTAAATTTAATTATATTCTTCTTCTGGCTTTAATATTATTCGGTTTTATTGGATTTTATGATGACTATCAAAAAGTCAAATTAGAAAAAGGTATAAGTACAAAAAACAAATTTATTCTTCAAATTCTTTTTACTATTATCTTATATTTCATAATGAAATTTAATGGCTATGACTTAAATAATTTCTATATTCCATTTTTTAAAGATGTATCTTTTGATCTAGGAATATTCTACTTTTTTATTATTTTATTTATTATTATAGGATCTACTAATGCAACTAATTTAACAGATGGGTTAGATGGATTGGTAAGCATGCCACTAATTTTTGTTTTTTTAACATTTGCTATATTTGCTTATATTTTAGGTAATATAAATTTTTCAAATTATTTACTTATCAATTACATAAAGGGTTCTGGTGAAATAGTTATCTTTTGCACTACATCAATTGGAGCACTTCTTGGCTTTTTATGGTTTAACTCTAGTCCAGCTTCTATATTTATGGGTGATACCGGTTCTCAGTCTCTTGGTGCCTCATTAGCAGTCGCGGCAATACTTATAAAACAAGAATTTGTTTTGGCAATTGCTGGAGGATTATTTGTTATTGAAGCAATATCAGTAATGTTACAAGTATTTTATTTTAAATTCTCTAAAGGAAAAAGATTATTTCTAATGGCGCCTTTACATCATCATTATGAAAAAAAAGGTTATTCAGAGCAAAAAATTGTGATTAGATTTTGGATTATAAGTTTTTTATTTTGCTTACTAGCATTATCGCTTTTGAAAATAAGATAATTGATAGATTTAAGTAAAAAATTTTTGATATATGGGTTTGGAATAAGTGGGAAATCCATTTCAAGATACTTACACAATAAAAATTCATATTATAAAATCTATGATGATAATTTAGTTTTATCAAATATTAAAAATATAATAAGAAAAAATACATTAATCAAAAATTTAAAAAACTTTGATTACTTCGTAGTTTCTCCTTCAATCAAAATTAATAAAAAACATTTACTTTTTCCCTTTAAAAATAAAATACTTATTGATTTGGATTTTTTATCACTTGAGTTAAATGACCAAACTATAATAGGGGTTACTGGAACTGAAGGAAAATCAACTACTTGCCAATATCTTTTTCAAAATCTCTACAAAAAGTATAAAAGTACGATTATAGGAAACTTTGGTAATACTATCTTAGAAAAAAAAAATATTTATAATTATCTCAAAAATTTAGAGATTATAATCATTGAATTAAGTTCTTATCAGTTAGATAAAATTAAATATTTAAAGTTAGATCATGCTTTGATAACTAACATATCCCCGGATCATTTAAATTACCATGAAAGCTATAATAATTACATCAAATCAAAATTCTCAATTCAATCTATTTTAAAAAAAAGTGGTTTTTTTTATATTCGTAATGAAGATTTTCGTTCATATAATCATTTAATAAAATTTGAAAATAATAGAATTATTAAAATTAAAATTGGAAAAATTAATGGATCATTTATTAATAAAATTAGACTATTAAATGTTCCAATGATTTCAAGTGTACTAAAAAAAATTGATTTTAAAATATCTTTTAATAAATCTATCCTAAAAGATTTACCTTTTAGAAATCAATTAATCAAAAATGAAAATAATTTAAAAATATATAATGATAGCAAATGCACTAATTTAGAAAATGCAATTATGAAAAATAAATTTTTAAATAATAATAAAATCCTTATATTGGGAGGTAAACCTAAAATTCACCCAAAAAAATTAATGATAAATGATTCATTAATCTTAATTTTTGGCCATCATTCAACTACTATTATTAAAAATTTAACTTTTTATAATTCAAAATATTTTATTTTTAAAAATCTAATTGACGTACTTCAATTCATCAAAATTATTAATTTTGATTATAAATTTAAACACATTTTGTTTTCTCCTGGTGGTGAGTCTTTTGATCAATTTAAAGATTTTCATCATAGGGGAAGAGCCTTTAATACAATGATTAAAAGACTTAAATTTTGAAAGACTTACTTTTTAGAGATGATAAGAGTCTGATTGGAGCAAACTGGTATAAAATATCTAAAAAGTTATTTGTAATCCCTTTTATTTTAATTTTTGTAGGTTTGTTAGCTATTTATTCGTTAATTGGAACTGAATATTCTCTTATTCTTCTTATCAAACATTTTTCTTATATAGTTATTTCTATCTTCGTTCTTTTTTTTATTACATTTCTAACTATTAATGATCTAAGAAGATTATTAAATTCATTATCAATATTTTTTATTTTATTGCTCTGTCTGGTCCCTTTTTTGGGTTATGAGATTAATGGGGCTACTAGATGGATTAACTTAAATTTTTTTTCTATACAACCATCAGAGATATTAAAGGGTCCAATTATTTGTATGTTTTCTTGGTTTTTTTATCTTTATTTAAAAACAAAAAAAAAATTTTATCTTCTTATAAATTTATTTATTTTCATGATAGTTGTTACTTTACTTTTGATTCAACCTGATGTTGGAACATTATTTATTTATCTTGCAGGATTTTCTTTAATTTTAATTCTTTATCTACGAAAAATTAAATTTTTTTTTATCTTGGGTTTTTTTGGCTTAATATTTTTAATTTTAGCATACTTTTTTTTTGAACATGTTAATTTAAGAATAGATAACTTCATATTTAGTGAAAATAAAAATATTCAAGTATCAAAAAGTTTATCTGCTATTAAAGAAGGTGGATTATTTGGTGTAGGGCTTGGAGAGGGACAGCTAAAATACTCAATTCCAGAATCTCATAATGATTTTATTTTTGCTATACTTATTGAAGAATTTGGGATTATTTTTGGCTTGTTTATTGGATCTCTATATCCAATTTTTTTTGTAATTGCAAAAAAAACTTCTAATAATTTCTCTAATTTGTTTATACAAAATACTATTTTTAGCTTATGTTTTATAATGTGCCTTCAAGCATTCATTAACATAGGTTCATCTATAGATTTAATTCCTCCTACAGGTATGACATTGCCATTTATAAGTTATGGTGGGTCTTCTATGCTTTCTTATGCTTTAATTTTTGGTACAGTAATTTGTTTTTCTAAAAATGAAGAAAATATTGGTAATTACACATCATGATTTTGCTGATCCAGGCATAATTACTAACATTCTTCAAAAAGATCACTTACTTTCAACTATAAATTATAAAAATCTAAAAAATTTAAAGTTAATTGAAATTAAAAGCTTCTCATTATTTATTTTTATTGGTGGCAATATGAGTGCAAATAGTAAATCAAAGCACATTATATATGAATATAAGTTTTTATCTAAATTGATAAATTTAAATAAAAAAATTTTCGGTATATGCCTAGGTGCTCAAATGATTGCAAAAATTTATGGATCAAATATTTCCTTTTCCACTAAAGATATTATTGAAGTGGGCTATAGAAAAACAAAATTTAATGGTAAACATAAAAAAAAAGAAATGAATTTCCTACAATTTCACAATGAAGGTATATCTTTAAATTCTTCAATGGATATTTTGGCAAAGGGAAGATTATTTGAGGTAGATGCCTTTAAAATAAAAAATAAGAATATTTATGGTTGTCAGTTTCATCCTGAGGTAAATAAATCTATGATTCAAAGTTGGTATTCAGATATTACAAAAAAATCACTAGGTATTGATAAATTAAATTATATTTTAAATGATCATAAAAAATATAATAAAAAAAACTATTTTTGGATTAAAAAACTTATAAATAAAATTTTAAATGATTAATTTTTATTTTTCAGATGAATACCTTAATCATGATACTGGCTCTCATCCTGAGTCAGTAGAAAGAATTAAAGTTGTAAATAAACTTCTCTTAAAAGAATACTCTAATCACAATTTTTACACTCCATCTTTAGCATGTAAAGAACTTATAGCTAATGTCCATGACATTGATTACGTAAATGATATTTTTGATAAAATACCTATTTCTGACTTAATTTATTTGGATCCTGATACTATCGCAAGTCCCGGTAGTTTGAAGAGTTATTTATCTGCCGTTGGTGGCTCTGTAGATGCGGTTGATCATATTTTATCATCAACTAAAGAAAAAAATGTTTATTTTTGTGCTCACAGACCTCCTGGACACCATGCTGAAAAAAATAGAGCTATGGGTTTTGGCGTTTTTAATAATGTTGCCATATCTGCCCAATATGCATTTAATAAAAAGAAATTTTCTAAAATATTAATTGTAGACTTTGATGTACATCATGGAAATGGAACCCAACATATATTCCAAGATAATCCAAATATATATTATGCATCAAGTCATCAATTTCCATTTTATCCAGGTACGGGTGATATTTCAGAAATAGGACAGGGAAATATATTTAATTGCCCACTTCCGGCTGGATGTAATTCTAATTTGTTCAGAAAATTATTTAAAGAGAATATTATAGAAAAAATAAATGAAAGTTTTGATTTGCTCTATTTCTCAGCTGGTTTTGACTCACATAAACTAGATCCCCTGGCATCAATCAACTTAGAAGATGATGATTTTGAATGGATTACAGAAACTGTTATAAAAAAATTTGCTCTAAATATTCCTATTATTTCAGTTCTAGAAGGTGGGTATGACATGAAAGCACTATATAGTGGTTTAAATAACCATCTAAAAGTATTACAAAAGTATTCTGATGATTAAAAAAATTAATAAAAATTTTGAAGACTCACTTAAAAGATTGGAAGAAATAGCTGAATTGCT
>CABWYP010000021.1 GCA_902509695.1 uncultured Alphaproteobacteria bacterium
AAAAGATTTAAAGAAATTATCTGTAAAAGATCTAAAAATTCTTAATAATGAATTAAGATCTTTTACAATTGACGCTGTTTCAAAAACTGGTGGTCATTTAGGGGCAAGCTTGGGTGTTGTAGAGCTAACAGTTGCTCTTCATTATGTGTTTGACACTCCCAAGGATAAAATTATTTGGGATGTAGGTCATCAAACATACCCTCATAAAATTTTAACAGGTAGAAAGAATAAAATTCTTACTTTAAGAAAAAAAAATGGTTTATCTGGTTTTACAAAACGATCTGAGAGTATCTATGATCCATTTGGTGCGGCTCACAGCTCTACATCAGTTTCTGCAAATTTAGGTATTACGGCCGCTAGAGACTTATTAAAAAAAAATTTTGATGTAGTAAGTATTATTGGAGATGGGGCAATAAGCGCAGGAATGGCATTTGAAGGTCTAAATAATATAGGGCATTTAAATAAAAATTCTCTAATAATTCTTAACGATAATGAAATGTCAATAGCTCAACCTGTAGGAGCTATGAGTAAATATTTAGTTAATCTATTGAGTTCAAAAACTTATGAAAATTTACGAGATGTCATAAAAAATTTTACTAAAAAATTACCTAATGAAGTTTCAGACTTTGCAAAAAAAACAGAGGGTTATTTAAAAGGTTATTTAACAGGCAATACTCTTTTTGAGGAACTTGGTCTTAACTACTTAGGTCCTATCGATGGACACAATATCGAATTACTTGTTCAATTATTTAAAAAATATAAAGAAAAAGAACTACATGGACCTGTTTTTCTACATGTAATAACCGAAAAAGGAAAAGGTTATGCACCTGCTGAAAATTCAAAAGATAAATTCCATGGCGTATCTAGTTTCGATATAAAAACAGGTATCCAAAATAAGTCGAAAGAAAAAACATTTACAAATGTTGTAAGTGATACTTTATTAAAAATTGCTAAAAAAGATAAAAAAATTGTAGCTATTACTGCGGCTATGCCCTCTGGGACTGGTCTTGATAAATTCCAAGAATTATATCCAGATCGCTTTTATGATGTTGGCATAGCAGAACAACATGCAGTAACATTTGCTGGAGGTATGACAACAGAGTCAATAAAACCCTTCGTTGCTATTTATTCTACTTTTCTTCAAAGGGCTTATGACCAGGTTATACATGATATTGCTATACAATCTCTTCCTGTTCGTTTTTTAATTGATCGATCGGGTTATGTGGGAGCTGATGGTGCGACTCATGCTGGGTCATTTGATTTAACTTACTTAAGTTGCTTACCTAATTTTATAGTTATGGCTCCATCCTCAGGAGAGGAGTTAAAAAATATGATTAATTTATCATTAAGTATTAATAATCATCCTTCTGCTATAAGATATCCAAGGGATTTAGCTGGTGATTATTCAAATAAAAAACCTTTTCAATCTATTAAAATTGGTAAAGGTAAAATTATCAAAAAAGGAAAAAAAATTACTTTTTTAAACTTAGGAACCCGATTAAATCAAGTTTTAGAAACATCTAAGCTTATTAAAAATCAATTTAAAATTGATAGCACAATTGTAGACATGCGTTTTTCAAAACCTATTGATAAACAGTTAATTAAATCACTTTCAAAAAATCATAATATTTTTATTACAGTTGAAGAAAATGCTATTGGTGGTTTTGCAAGTCAAGTTAATGATTATTTATTAAATTATTTAGATAAAAATATAAAAATTTTAAATTTCTTTATGAAAGATTGTTTTATAGATCAGTCAGATATAAATGATCAATACTATCAGTCTGGTATATCTCCTGATTTAATTCTAAAAAAGATTTCTAAATTGCTAAATTAACTTTGATTTACTAATCAAAAGTAAATCTGCTATTACAAAATTAGTCATTGCTATTCCTACCGGAACAGCTCTTATACCTACACATGGATCATGACGACCTTTTGTTTTAATTACAGAATTTTTCATTTTTTTTGTTACTGTCTTTTTTTCTGAGAGTACTGAGCTAGTTGGTTTTACTATATATCTAAAAATAATATCTTGCCCAGAGGAAATACCACCAAGTATTCCTCCAGAATGGTTGCTGTGAAACTTTAATTTATTTTTATTCATACTCATTTGATCAGAAGAATTTGTTCCATCTAATTCCACAAGTTTAAAACCAGTTCCAAATTCAATACCTTTAACTGCATTTATACTCATAATAGCTTTTGATAATTCTGAGTCTAACTTTTGATAAATAGGCTCTCCAATTCCAACTGGACAATTTTTAACCCTTACTTCTATAATAGCCCCTAAAGAAGAGCCATTTTTTCTGTGAGTCAAAATTAAATTTTCCCATTTCTTGATAACGTTTTTATCTGGTGAGAAAAAAGGATTCTTATTGATAAAATTTTCATTCCATTTTTCATTTATAATTTTTTCATTACCTATTTGAATCACTCCACTGGTGATTTTCATCTTTGGTTTGGTAATTTTAGATATTAATATTTCCGATAGCGCACCTGCAGCTACTCTCATTGCAGTTTCTCTGGCGCTAGAACGACCACCACCTCTGTAGTCAAAGTTTTTATATTTCATATGATATGTAAAATCAGCATGACCAGGTCTATATTTATTTTGAATATTTGAATAATCTTTGCTTCTTTGATCTTTATTAAAAATTATGAATGAGATAGGGGATCCAGTACTTTTTCCATTAAATAAACCTGATAAAATTTTAATTTCATCTTTTTCATTTCTTTGAGTTGTGAATTTAGACTGCCCAGGCCTTCTTAAGTTTAATTTTGATTGAATAAACTTTATATCAATTGGAATATTTGCTGGATAGCCATCTACTACACAACCAATAGCTTCACCGTGGCTCTCCCCCCAGGTGGTAAATTTTAATAAGTTTCCATAAGAATTATGAGACATTTTTTTTACTTTTTACTAAATTCATTGAGTAAAGATGAAACCCCTTCAGCTTCATCGACCGCTACCATACCTACTGTGTGGTATCCACAGTCTACATGATGTATTTCTCCAGTTACTCCAGATGACAGGTCGCTCAAAAGATAAGCGCCAGTATTTCCTACATCGTCAAGTGTAACATTTCTTTTTAATGGTGAGTTTAATTCATTCCATTTAAGAATAAATCTAAAATCTCCTATTCCAGATGCAGCTAATGTCTTTATAGGACCAGCTGAAATTGCATTTACTCTTATATTTCTATCACCCATATCTACAGCCAAATACTTAACAGATGCCTCTAATGCAGATTTAGCAACACCCATTACATTATAATGTGGCATCACTTGTTCCGCTCCATAATAAGTTAGTGTAAGTATACTTCCACCATCTTTCATCAAATCATAACAATATTTACATGACTCAGTAAAAGAGTAACAAGATATATTAAGTGAATTTAAAAAGTTTTCCTTAGAAGTGTTAACATACTTGCCTCGTAATTCATTTTTATCTGCAAAAGCTACAGCATGAACAAAAAAATCAAGCTTTCCCCATTTTTCCTCTATTTCTTTGAAAGTATTTTTTACTGATCCTTCGTTACTCACATCACATTGAATTAAAAAATTTGAATTTACAGATTGAGCTAATGGACTAATTCTTTTAAGTAACATGTCATTTTGATAGGTAAAGGCTAAATCTGCACCAAATTTAGAGCATTGTTGAGCAATGCCCCATGCAATTGATTTATCATTTGCTACGCCCATTATCAGGCCTTTTTTATTTTTTAGATCCATTTTAAATTAAATTTAATATAATACTCTTACCATGTCAGAAGAAAATTTAAATCCTATTATTCAATTTAAGGAGTGGTTTAATTTAGCCTCTTCCAAGGAAATAAATGATCCAAATGCAATGTGTTTGTCTACAGTGAGTCCCGATCATAAACCACATTCTAGAATGGTTTTATTAAAAGATTTTGGTGAAGATGGTTTTGTCTTTTATACAAATTATGAGAGCAATAAAGGAAAGGACATTATATTAAACTCCAATGTATGTCTCAATTTTCATTGGAAATCACTGCTACGACAGGTACGAATTGAAGGAGTTGTCGAAAAATTATCTGATGAAACTTCAAACAATTACTACAATTCTAGACATTATTTAAGCAGAATAGGGGCTTGGGCTTCTGATCAATCAAGAGTCTTAGAAAATAGGGAAGAATTAGAAAAAAAAATTGAATTTTTTAAGAATAAATATCCTGATGAAAAAAGCGTCCCTAGACCTGTTTATTGGGGAGGATTTTTAGTTAGACATAAGAGAATAGAATTTTGGCAGGATATGCCACATAGAATCCACCAAAGAGAGGTCTTTGAAATAAAGGATAATAGCTGGAATAGTTTTAAACTTAGTCCTTGATCTTTGTATTTAAATACTGCTCCCATCTTTTTAACAAATCAGAACTTGAAGATTCTTTATGATTACCACCGATACCAAATTTTAAATCTATATTTAATTTTTTGCACGTATCAAATTCTAGAATTTTGGAAGTATCTGATCTGTCTCCACCATTGGCGAAAATAATTTTATTATTAGGGTATTTTTCTTTAACTTTAATAAGCAATTTACTCGCACTTCCTTTCTCATCATCTTCAAATTCCATTACTTCATTTACAACTTTCATACTCTCTATTACATAAAGTCTATGTTTTATATCCATAAAATAGTTACCTTTTTTCTTGGATAGCCATTTATTTGAATTTACTCCAACTATTAAATAATCTGAAAATTGTAAACAATCTTTCATCATCATTATGTGCCCAGGGTGAATAGGATCAAAGCCTCCAGATGTAACCGAGATAATCTTATTTTCCATGAGATATTTGAAATAGATACTCTTTAAGTTTTAAATGTTCAGAATTAGAAATATAGTTAGGTGAAACTTCTAAAATATCAGACCAACTAGTTAAATAATTTAAATTAACTCTCATTTTATTAATATTTCTTTTTGCAGATGGATAAATTTTGTAAAAGAATACCACAAAAATATCTTTAACTGTAAGTTTGCTTTTTCTCATAGCTTTTATAAAATGAATTTTACTACCTCCATCTGTAGCCATATCTTCAATTAATATTGATTTAGATTTGCTTTTATATTCCCCCTCAATTAATTTGCCTTTTCCAAATCCTTTAGGTTTTTTTCGTATATAAATCATTGGTAATTTTAATTTTTGACATATGAATGATGAGTAAGGTATTCCAGCAGTCTCTCCTCCAGCCACTAAAATATTACCCTTATATTTCTTTCTGATCATTTTTGTCATTTCATTAATTACAATTTCTCTTTCTTTGGGAAATGAAACTAATTTTCTACAATCCACATATACTGGACTCTTCTTACCTGACGTTAAGGTAAACTGTTTCTTAAAATTAATATTTACACAGCCAATTTTAAGTAAAATATCTGCTATTTTTTGATTAGAATTTTTGATTTTGATCTTCGACATTTCTCTGAGCAATATTTAACATCATTCCATACCTTTTCCCATTTTTTTCTCCAATTAAATGGTCTTTGACAAACTATACAGATTTTAAAGGAATTTTTATTCAGCTATATTATTTTTTCTATTTCTTTATCTTTTAAATTTCCATTAATTATAACAAGTGGACATAGTAATGAATTAGATTTCTCGTAGATCAATTTATCAATGAGCGGTCCAGGTTTGCCAATATCAGAACTTGTTGCTAAAACCACAGTAGAGTTAGATGAGTATTTATTGAGGAAATTAATAAATTCATCTATATCATTAATTTTGAAAATTTCTGAATTAGCTTTAATTTTGGAATTTTGATAAATAAAATCATGGACTTCCAAATGTTTAAGTTTTTCATTTTTAATCTGATCTTTATTTAAAATTTTTTCCGTTGAAACAGTTAGCATGACTCCATCGCTAACATTTTCTATAAAACTAATAGTTGTAACATTTGATTTTGTAGATTTTGCTCTTTTAATTGCAAATTTTACAGCTGTCCACATCTCTTTACTTTGATCAATTACTATAAAATAGTTTCTATTTGTTTTTTTTTTCATCTTTTTCTAAAAATTAAGTTTGATATTAAGCTAAAAATTATTGAAAAGATAATCAATATAAAAGCATAAAAAATTGATTGTTCGGAGAGCAGTAACTCAAGCTTGTTAGATAATCCCTTTTTTTCAATTAAAAGATTTTTTTGTGATGTAGATACTACCTTGTTATTTGAAATTTCATAAAATGTAATAGCAATTTTTCCTACTGGTATATTATCAGGTATTTTAAATTTTTTTAGATAAAGATCTTTTTCTACATTCTCTAATTCTTCTTCGAAGTAAAGACCTTTGTTTTTTAATGCGGATCTTACTTTGTAAAGTTCTTCACTATAATTGCTTACTAAAAAATGTTTATTGGTTATTTCTGGTATTAAAAATAATTCATTAAGGGATTTTTTCGGTGAGGAGAATATCGCAAAGAAACTGGGAATTCTCTCAAGATCTTTAGTTTGATTCGTCCAAAAAAAACCTTTTTTAATTTTACTATATAGTCTTGCATTTTTTAACTCACCCTCGAATATTATGACTAATTCACTGAGATTTTCTTTTTGTCCAAATAATAATATCTCTTCACCTAAAAAATTCGAATTTATTTCAATTTTAAATTTATCTAGCGTAAAATTTGCGGATAATGCTAAGTTACTATAGAAAAATACTAAGAAAAATATCTTAAACATAGTTAATCTCAAACATACTTGATGGAATTTTAAATAAGTCGTACAGAAGAAATAATGCTATCGTTACCAGCAATAATCCAAAAAGAACTTTTAAATTTTCTTGATCAAACCTATCAATTACTCTTGATGCTATCGCAGCACCAATTGAGCTACTTATTATCAAAAAGATTGCTAGGACAAAATCTATATTTTGATTAATGTATATTTGTAATATAAGTGAAACAAACGAGACTAATGTGATATTAAACAATGATGTGCCAATGACGCTAATTGTTTTCATTCCTAATAAGTAAATCATGCATGGAATTAAAATAAAACCACCTCCTATTCCAGTAAGACCCGTAAGCATTCCAATAAAAAAACCAATAAATAATGGTGCTAATATACTGATATATAGTTTCGATTTTCTATATTTGAATTTAAAAGGTAGACCATGTATCCAAGAATGTTGGTGAAGTTTTAATTTTTTATTCTTATATAAAAAATTAATTTTAGCTGACTCATAAAGAATAAAAATAGCAGTAGATAAAAGTAAAATTATATAAATAGAATTTAAATAATTATCAATTAAACCAATATTTTTTAAATTATTTAAAAGTTTCACCCCTGCTAGAGTTCCAAATAGTCCTCCTAGGACCATTGTTAAACCCATTTGATAGTCGATATTTTTTTTCTGATAATGTCCTATTACTCCTGTGAAGGTTGATGCAAAAACTTGTACAGTTGTTGTTCCTACGGCTACTGAGGGAGGGATACCCACAAGTATAAGTAAAGGAGAGGATATAAAACCTCCTCCAATTCCAAATAAACCCGAAATAAATCCTATTCCAATACCTATTGAAATTAAGAGATAGATATTGATAGATATTTCAGCAATTGGTAGATAAAAGTTCATTTATTGAGTAGATTAACTATTAATATATCTTATATAACAAAATAATGACTATTTACACTTTAGCATTTGCTTGTTCTCAAAACGGATTTATAGCAAGACACTCTGGAGACAACCCATATGAATGGACATCAAAAGATGACCAAATTCACCTAAAAAATCTAATAAAAGATCATGAATGGCAGGTTATGGGGAGAATAACTCATGAACTAAACCCTAATGAAACAAGAAAAAGAATTGTATTTTCTCGAAGTTGTAAAGAAATAAAATTAATTGATAAAAAAATAAAGAATCAATATTTTTTTAACCCAGACCTTCATCAGTGGAATGATTTTGAAAAGCTCTGTAATCAAAACGTTTTGATCTTAGGTGGAACTAAAGTTCACGATTTCTTTTTATACTCGGATCTTATAGAGTCAATGTACATTACTGTAGAGCCTCTAGAATTTTCAGGAGGTATTCCAGCTTTTTCATATATCAATTTCAAAGATATTATTCCTTTTTTTCGAGAAAAAGACTTTTTAATTAATGAGAAAATATTAAATAAAAAAGGAACTAAACTAATTCATTTTAAGAAGATTTAGCAATCTTTCATAGTCTTTTTGATCGTTTACATTAAAAAATTCTTGCTCGCATTTTTTTTTAAAATTAAGAAAATTAAATCCTATTTCTTGTGCAAATTTCATTATTTTATAACCCTGATTGACTCTTAAAATTTTGTCGAGATGCGAAAAGGATTTGATAGACCAAAAAGAAAACATAGGTTCAATTGAGTTATCTATTTTTGATATGTATGCTAATTTTCGATCTTTTTTATGATGTTGCGAATTGAGACATTTAATAAAAGAGTTCAATAATTCTTTATTAACAACAGGAGCATCTGTTGGAAATATTGCAAACCATAAATCATCAGTTGTTTTTTGATAGTCATACATTGCACTATGCAATCCAGCTAAAGGACCTTTATAGCCGGGAATCTTATCTTCTATAACTTCAAAATTAAAAGATTTATATTTATCAATATCACTATTTGCATTTATAATGATCTTTGAAACACTTTTTGTTAAAGACTGGATTATATTTTCTATAAAATACTTATCACCTATCTTTAAAAAACTTTTATTTTGAAAATTCATTCTTGATGATTTTCCACCAGTCAAAATTACTAAGATTAAATTTTTATTCACTGATAATTCTATGTTTTCCAGATAAAATACTTAATCTTTTTCCTCTAAGTCTTCCAACCATAGTAAGATTTTTTTTTCTTGCTATCTCTACTGCCCACGAAGTGAAACCAGACCTAGAGAGAAGTATTGGTATTTTCATTTTAATACATTTAATCACCATCTCACTTGTAAGTCTTCCAGTAGTGTAAAAAGACATATCTTCTGTATTTATTTTCTCTTTTAAGATCAATCCAGCTATTTTATCGACAGCATTATGTCTTCCAACATCTTCAAAATAGTAAAGGGGTCTATCAGCTTGACATAACACACAACCATGAATAGCTCCTACCTTGAGGTATAAACTAGGTTCAGTATTAATTTTTTTGGATAGATTAATAAGCTGAGTGTATGAAATTTTATTTTTTTTATTCAACTTTACAGATTCAATTTCCTCAAATAAATCTCCAAAAACCGTACCTTGTGCACATCCTGAAGTATTAACTTTCTTTTTAAGTTTTTTTTCAAAATTAGTTTTACTATTTGTTCTAACAACAATTGTTTTTAAATCTTTGTGATATTCTATTTTTCTTATATCGCTATATACTTCTAGCATACCTTGATTGAATAAATATCCTATCGCTAGAAATTCTGGATAATCGCCAATTGTCATCATAGTAACAATTTCTTGGTTGTTTAAATATAAAGTTAAAGGTTTCTCTTCAATTATAGGAATATCAATTTTCTCTCCCTTTTCATTAATAGAGCTCTTATTTTTAAAAAGAGATTTATTATGTAAACTGGGCCTAATTAAAAATTCTGTCATAATTTTAAAGATTGTATTATGGTGACGATGTGAAGACAATAGCAGTTATTGGATGGAAAAATAGTGGCAAGACCACACTTGTTTCTAATTTAGTAAAATTCTTTGATACTCAAAAAATTAAAGTGGGTGTTGTTAAACATGCTCACCATAGTTTTGATATAGATCACCCACATACAGATAGTTTTAAAATTAGAAAATCGGGTGCATATAAGACCACAATAATATCAGATAATAGATTGGCTTATATTGAAGAAAAAAAAGATAATGAAATAAATTTAGATAAATTAATTAATTTTAATCAAGGATGTGATCTTATCATCTTTGAAGGCTTTAAGAAAATAGACAGTCTTGAAAAAATAGAAGTAAACCTTAAAAATAATAATAAAGATTTTTTATACGAATCAATCAAAAATGTAAAATTATTAGTAACAGACGATGACAAACAACATCCAATTAAAACCTTAGATCACAATCAAATAGAATTAATAGCAAGTGATATTTTCAATGAAAACTCATAATCTAATATCTTTAAAAAAAGCTATTGATTTAATTAATATTGAGAAAAAAAAATTTTTTAAAAAATCGAAAATCAATATTTCAAAGTCCCTAAATATGATTGCCGCAGAAAATGTCATCTCTCCAATTAATCTCCCTTCCTTAGATTGTGCTGGCTTAGATGGTTATATTTTTAATCAGTCAAAAAATTTGAAGTTACCAATCTCAAAAATTACAATTACACCTGGTAAGTTAATTAAAAGATATAATACTAAATATGCTTATAGAATAAATACTGGTGCCACTTTACCAAAAAATTTTTCAAATTTTATATCAATCGAGAATTCTATAACCGACAATAATTATCTATTTATAAAAGAGTCTAAAATATCTAATAAAGATATCAAAAGAAAAGGTGAAGATTTAAAAAAAGGAAAAATTCTATTAAAAAAAAATGATAAAATTGATTTTCTTAAATTATCCTTATTATCTTCTGTAGGTATTTCGACCATAAAAGTCTTGAGTCCATTAAAATTAGGTATTGTTTCTAATGGTAATGAGTTAGTTAAAGTTGGAAAAATTAAAAAAAAAGAAGAGGTTTATGACTCAAATAAATTACAAATCATAAATTATTTAAAAAACTTTAATGTTTTATCTCATGATTTAGGCATTTTAAAAGATAATGAAAAACAAATAGATAATTTTTATAAAAAAAATATCAAAAAATTTGATTTAATTATTAGTTCAGGAGGTTCTTCTTTTAGTTCTGGTGATTTGATATCTTCTTTTTTAGAAAAAAAAACTAAAATAATTTTTAAATATGTCCGCATCCAACCTGGAAGGCCTGTAATATTTTCAAAATATAAATCTTCTTATGTTTTTTCATTGCCCGGTAATCCTTTAGCAGTTCTTGTCAATTTGATTTTTTTAGTATCACTGTTCATTGATCCAAAAACTAGTAATTCTAAATCCTTCTCTCAAAAAATTAAATCTGCTTTTAATGACACTAAAAAAGAAAATATTACTAAATTTTATAGAGTTAATATTAAAAATGATAAAGCTTATACCCATAACTCTAAGGGATCAGCTAAGCTTATATCTGCTTCAGAGTCAGATGGCCTTTTATTTGTAAATGAAAATGTTAAACAAATTAAAAAAGGGAATATTTATGAATTTTTTAAATTTGAAACTTAATTTTTACTAAATTTTTTATTTTCTTTATTGATATCAATTTATATTTATTTTCTTCACAAAAATTCTCAAAGTCAAATTTAGATAATGGATCATCGCTGACTACTAATAAAATATCATATTTTTTTAGTTTTTTTATGAATTTAGCTGCCTTAAGTACGGGGATAGGACACTCGAAACCTTTAGTATCTAGATAATATTCCATTTATGTATATATTTATTTTAATATTTCATGGAAATAAAGAACTTAGAAATAATTTTAGCTTTAGATAGTGAAAAACATTTTAATCGTGCTGCTGAAAAATTAAATATTTCTCAACCAGCATTATCTATGAAGTTAAAATCTCTTGAAAATGAAATCGGCGTTAAGCTTGTAAAAAGAGGTAGGAATTATATGGGTTTGACTACTGAAGGAGAGGCTCTTAAAGAAAAATTTAAAAGTATTGTAAAAGAATTTACTAATATAAAACAATTAAGTAGTGAACTAAAAAATAATCTTACTGGAAATCTAAGAATTGGCGTTATTCCTACTGCATTACTTGATGTTTCTTTTTTATTAAACAGCTTTGTTAGAAAATTTAAAAATGTCAAATTAGAAGTTTTCTCAATGTCATCTAATGAAATTGACAAAAACCTCCATGATTTCAAATTAGATTTAGGAATAAGCTACCTAGAAAATGAACCTATACTCGGTGTTGAGAAAATACCATTATACAAAGAAACTTATTATTTAATTTCAAAAAAAAATGAGCTTAAAAATTTAAAAAGTATTAATTGGCATGATTGTGGAGATCTTGATCTCTGTTTAATATCAAAAGAAAACCAATTTAGGAGAATCTTAGATGCTGTTTTCAAAGAAAATAATATTAACCCTAAAGTTCTGATAGAGTCTAACTCTCTGACACACATTTATTCTCATGTAAACAGTTCAAATTTTTCTACTATTATGCCGTATATATTTACTCAATCTTTTAACTATGACAAAGGTACTAACTTTATAAAACTAGTTTCCCCTGAAATATCACATAATATTGGCATTGTTCATATTGGAGACAAAGGTCCATCGCCAGTAAAAAATAATTTTTTAAAATTTTTAAAAGGTTTTAATAAGTAATACTTATCAATTAATTACTTATTGATCATTGATTCTTAATAAAAAATTACTACATTACTGATTATGTCAGACTCTTCAAAAAGAATTCACCCAGGATCTGGTAGGAGAAAAGCCTTAGAATTTAATAAAGGAAGGCAAAGTGATGAGAATGCTGTTCAAGAATTAAAGAATTTAATTCCAAATGACTATTTCAGGCAAAGAGATATGTTAATAGAGTCTCTGCATCTAATCCAAGATAATTTTAAGTGTCTCAAGCCAAAACACCTTACAGCATTATCTGAACTTACAAATTTACCTTTAACAGAAGTTTATGAAGTTGCATCTTTTTATGCTCATTTTGACATTTATAAGGAGGATGATGTAGATCCACCAAAAACAACTATCAGAGTTTGTGATAGCATTACTTGTGAGATCAATGGATGCAAATCACTCGAAAAAAGTCTGAAAGAAAATTTACCAAGTGATATCAGAGTAGTTAGAGCTCCATGTATGGGTAGATGTCATCAAGCTCCTGTTGTTGAGGTTGGAAAAAAACATTTTGGGAAAGCAAGTTTGGATACTGTTCAAAATGCTTTGGAAAAAAATGACATTAAACCTGTAATACCAAACTATATTAGTTTTGATAAATATTTAAGTGAAGGTGGATATAAGATTTTAAAAGATTGCATTGAGGAAAAAAAAGACCCAATGAAGTTAATAGAGGAGATGGAACAATCAGGCTTAAGAGGTCTGGGTGGAGCAGGATTTCCTACTGGAAAAAAATGGAGATTTGTTAGGGCAGAAAAAAAACCTCGTCTTATGGCAATAAATGGTGATGAAGGAGAGCCAGGGACCTTTAAAGATCATCATTACCTTTCAAAAGATCCTCACAGATTTTTAGAGGGTATGCTTATTGCTGCTTGGGTTGTAGAGGCCTCTGATGTTTACATTTATATGCGCGATGAATATCCAGATGTCATTAAATTTATGAAACAAGAAATTAAAATTCTTGAAGAAAATATTCCCAATATAAAAACGAGAATACATTTTAGAAGAGGAGCTGGTGCTTACATTTGTGGTGAGGAGTCATCTATGCTTGAAAGTTTAGAAGGTAAGCGTGGTCTACCGAGACACAAACCTCCATTTCCATCACAGGTTGGACTGTTTGGAAGACCAACTTTAATACATAATATTGAAACAGTTTTTTGGGTCAGAGAAATTTTAGAAAAAGGTGCTGTGTGGTTCAGTAGTCATGGATTAAATGGTAGAAAGGGTCTACGTACATTCTCTGTTTCAGGAAGAGTTAATAATCCAGGAGTGAAATTAGCTCCTGCTGGAATTACAATTAGACAATTGATCGATGAATATTGTGGCGGTATACAACAAGGGCACACCTTTAAAGCATATCTACCTGGTGGAGCATCTGGTGGAATACTTCCAGCAAAATTAGACTCCATACCATTAGACTTTGATACTCTCCAAGAATATGGATGTTTTATTGGATCTGCTGCAGTAGTTGTTTTATCAAATAAAGACAATATGAGAGAAATTGCAAAAAACTTGATGTTCTTTTTTCATGATGAAAGTTGTGGACAATGTACACCGTGCAGAAATGGAACAGATAAAGCTCTTAAACTCATGAACAAAGATTCATGGGACTTAGACCTTCTTAAAGAGTTATCGTCTGTGATGATGGATGCTTCTATTTGTGGTTTAGGTCAAGCAGCACCCAACCCACTTCTTTCTGTGATTAAACATTTCCCTTCCGAGGTAACAAACTAGTTTATGTCCGAAACAACTCTATTTAAAATTGATGGAAAAGAATATGAGGCAAATCAAGATGAAACTATTTGGCAAGTAGCAAAAAAAAATGGAATAGACATTCCTCATTTATGTTACTCAGATGAACCTGGATACAGGGCAGATGGTAATTGCAGAGCATGTATGGTTGAAATTAAGGGAGAAAGAACATTAGCTGCTTCTTGTATTAGAAAACCAACTCAAGGAATGGAAATAACTATTAATTCTAAGAGGGCTGAAAAATCTCGATCAATGATTTTTGAATTACTAGTTGCCGATCAACCCAGTAAAACAGACTCACCAGATCCTGACTCAAAATTTTGGAATTGGTCTGATAAATTAGGAGTCGCTGAAAGTAGGTTTCCAGCAAAAGAAAAAATATCTTTAGACAGAAGTCATAAAGCGATGAGTGTAAACTTAGATGCGTGTATAAACTGCGGCTTATGTGTCAGAGCTTGTAGAGAAGTTCAAGTGAATGATGTAATTGGTATGGCTTTTAGAGGGTCAACAGCTAAAGTTATATTTGATTTAGATGATCGAATGGGTGAGAGCACCTGTGTGGCATGCGGAGAATGTGTACA
>CABWYP010000022.1 GCA_902509695.1 uncultured Alphaproteobacteria bacterium
GGGAATACAATTGAGTGGTTTTTTAAACAATAAAAATTTTGTATTTTTAGGATTTCTCCCAAAAAAAATTGACCAAAAAACTAGTAAGTTAAAAAATCAATTGCACAATAACTTAATTATTTACACTACTAAGCAACAAATAAAAAAAGATATTGAAGCAATAACTAATATTTCAGATGAATACACCATAATTATACTCAGAGAGTTAACGAAATTACACGAAGAGAGAATATTCATTACCAATGATAACAAACAAGATATAAGTTTAGAAAACCTGAAAGGTGAGCTAGTTTTAGCAGTTAGCGCAAATAATAAGGAAAATAATACTAATCAAATCAATAAAGAAGAGGTTTTAGAAAAAGTTAAAGATCTAGGTGTGAAAAAAGCTTATCATGAACTGAAAACTAAGTATAAAATATCAAGAAATGCTTTTTATAAATTAGCTATGGAACTAAAGAATTGATTAAAATAATATATGTAATTTTAACTTTATTTTTAATGGGCTGCTCAACAACATCTGTTGTTACATCTGGAACTACAGCAGCTGTCGGTCAAGCAAATGATGACAAAAGCCTCAGAGAGAGTTGGGATGATGCAACGATCAAACTAGGAATTAAAGAAAAATATTTTTCATATGATGCCACATTGTTCACAAAAATAGATGTAGAAGTTGAGCTGGGCACTGTTCTTTTGACAGGCGTTGTTCCATATGGTGATATGAGATTGGAAGCAGTAAGGCTGGCTTGGCAACAAGACGGAGTAGTAGAAGTTTTAAATGAAATATCTATTGATACTGGTTATGGGCTTGATGATATTGCAAAAGATAAGTTTATTAGTACACAACTATTTACAAAAATATTAACTGATAAAAATATAAAGAAGTTTAAATATGATTTTGAAGTTCAAAAGCAAATTGTTTATTTATTTGGAATATCTAATAACCAGTATGAAATTGATAAGGTAATTGACCATGCAAAATCAATAAAAGGGGTAATGGATATTATTAATTATATCCAAGCAAGATAATCAACTATTAGACATCAAGTGAATGTGGAAATGAAATACTTCTTGGCCTCCATCTTTTCCTTTATGTGTTTTAATTTGAAATCCTTTTTTCCTTAAACCAAGTAGGTCTATTATTTCATTTACGGAAGACCAGAAACCAGTTTGAGTTTCTTTATCAGCATTTTCTAAAAAATCTGCTATATCAATATGTGGTGTTTTAGGGATAACAAGAACGTGTATTTTTGCTTTTGGGCTAATATCATTAAAAGATAATACAAAATTATTTTCAAAGACTTTGTTGCACGGAATTTCAGATCTAAGAATTTTGGCAAATATATTCTCGTTATCATAAATCATAATCGGACTGGAACCCCTTTTTTATCCAAGAATTTTTTTACTGTGTTAATTGTGTATCTACCAGAGTGGAATACACTTGCAGCTAGTAAACCAGTAGATTTTGTTAAATATCCTAGATAAAAATGTTCAAGGGAGCCAACTCCTCCACTAGCAATAATAGGTAAATTGACATTACTTGTTACTTTTTTAAGCATTGCACTATCAAATCCTTTTTGAACGCCATCAGTATCCATTGAAGTTAGTAATATTTCCCCCGCGCCTAGCTGGTGTACTCTTTTTGCCCACGAAACAAGCTCTTTGTTAGTTATCTCTCTTCCACCTTTAATAACAACTTTCATTTGCTTTTCATACCTTTTAGCATCAATAGCAACAACGATACATTGGGAACCATGTTTAAGTGATGCCTGTCTTATCAGTTTAGGATTTTTCACTGCAGCTGAGTTGATAGAAACTTTATCTGCACCTGCATTAAGTAAATCTGTGATATCATTAATTTCTGAAATACCCCCACCAACAGTTAAGGGTATATTTACAACCTTTGCAATTGCTTCAACTGTTTTAATAAAAGTTTTTCTATTTTGATAAGAGGCATTAATATCAAGCATACAAAGTTCATCTGCACCGGTTGATGAATATTTTTTTGCCATCTCTACAGCATTACCCATAACTTTAATATTTTTGAAATTAACCCCTTTGACAACCTTATTTTTAATAATATCAAGGCAGGGAATAATTCTAGTTTTAAGCATTAAATTTTATTAAATCCTCTAATAAGATTTTTTCTTCATAAATTGCTTTACCAACAACAACATTGTCAAATCCGTATGATTTACTTTTTTGTAAGTCGTTAATATCTTTAACTCCTCCGCCAATTGTAATCTTTTTATTGGTTAATTTCTTTAGACTATTAAATGTTTCCATGTTAAGCCCAGATAGCATTCCATCTTTTTCCACATCAGTAACAAAATAAGAATTGATACTTCGTTTATTATACTTGGAAACAATATCCTCTAAAGGAATATTATTTGTTTCTTTCCATCCATGTAGAGCAATTTGATTGTCTTTGATGTCTAACGCAATAGAAATTTTTTTTAATAAATTCTCGTCGTAAGTTAAGACCTCGTCAATATTCTTTACAGCAAATGTTCCTATAACGATTATATCAAAACCTTCATCAAATTTTTCCTTTATTGCGTCCTTGCTCCTAATTCCTCCTGCCACTTCTATATTTATACTAATATTTTTTCTTATCTCTCTTAAAGTTAAATTATTATTTCCCTTGCCTAGTGTGGCATCTAAGTCAACCACATGGATAGTTTTAAATCCTGCATCTTGATATATTTTTGCCATTTCTACTGGCGTTTTTTGGTAAATTGTTTTATCTGTTTCAATACCTTTAGTTAGACGCACACACTTGCCGTCAATAATATCGATTGCAGGGAAAACATTCATGATTTTAATATATAATTTTTAATCAAATTAAGCCCATGTTTATGACTTTTTTCAGGATGAAACTGGACTCCATAAATGTTTCCATTTTTTACTATAGATGGGAAATTTTTACCGTAATAAGTTGTTGCTAGGATATCTGATTTATTAGTATTTTGAAAAGTGTAACTATGAACAAAATAAAAATCATTTCTATCAAAATTTTTTCTTACAATTAAGTCCTCCTTTTTGATTTGTACCGAATTCCATCCCATGTGAGGAATAATTAATTTTTTATTGTTAAATTTTTTTACATCACCTTTAATGATACCCAAACCTTTTGTAATTTTATCTTCGTATCCTCGGTCAGATAATATTTGCATGCCAACACAAATACCAAGATAAGATGAGTCGTTTTTAAGGTATTGTTCCAATGAGTCATAAATTTTAAATTTCTTTAAGTTTGAAATCAGGGTAGCATATGCACCTTGCCCAGGTAGAACTATTTTATTGAAGTTAAGCGGATTAAATTTTCCATTAATTATTCTTAGCTGGTAGTCCCTACCACTTATTATATCTTTTATTGCTTTAGTAATTGATCCTATGTTCCCGGACTGGCCGTCAATAAGTCCAATGACTTTTTTTTTCAAAGTTTTCCTTTAGAGCTCGGAATATCTGTTTTTCTTGGATCGATTGTTATAGCTTGTTTTAAAGCTAGTGCAAAAGATTTAAAACAACTTTCGATTATATGATGATTATTATTTCCATATAAAGTTTCAATATGGCAATTCATTCTAGATTCAGTGATAAGAGACTTAAAGAATTCTGGGAAAAGTTCTTGGTCCATATCGCCCACCTTTTCAAGAGTTGTTTTAACATTCCAGACAAAATAAGGTCTATTACATAAATCCATAGCTACTCTTGACAGAGTTTCATCAAAAGTAACATAAGAATTAGCAAATCTGGTTATTCCCTTTTTGTCACCTAGGGCTTTATTGATACACTCACCAAGAGCGATACCGATATCCTCAACAGTATGATGCATGTCAACTTTCAAATCGCCCTTGCATTGGATATCCAAATCTATCAAGGCATGTGTGCTAATTTGTTGAAGCATATGATCAAAAAAAGCAATACCAGAATTGATATTATGTTTTCCACTTCCATCCAAATCCAAAGAGATTGAAATATTAGTCTCTTTAGTTTCTCTATTAATTGTAAATTCTCTCATTTGTAATCAGATAATTAGTACCTATATTTATAGGAATAATGGATAAAAATAAAACAATAATACGTTCTACTACTGTAGTTTGTGTTCGAGACCAAAAAAGTGTTGTTATTGCTTCAGATGGTCAAGTAACTTTGGGTACAGCGGTTATAAAATCAAATGCTAATAAAATTAGAACCTTTCATAATGATCAAATTATAGTTGGTTTCGCCGGATCCACAGCCGACGCACTTACGTTATTTGATCGATTAGAAAAAAAATGTGAAGAATTTTCTTACAATCTTAAAAGAGCATGTGTCGAGCTCGCAAAAGATTGGAGAACAGATAAGTACTTAAGAAGATTAGAGTCAATGATTATTACGGCTGATAAAAATGAAACATTTTTAATTAGTGGAACTGGTGATGTTTTAGAACCACAAGAGGGAATTGTAGCAATTGGCTCTGGGGGTAACTTTGCATTAAGTGCAGCAAGAGCATTAAAAAGAAAATCAGATTTACCTGCCAGAGAAATTGCAGAAGAAGCTCTTAAAGTTGCTGCTGAGCTTTGTATTTATACAAATGATACTTTGAATATTGCAGAAATTAAAATTTAATGGATGATCATTTATTAACTCCAAAAGTAATTAAAGAGGAATTGGATCGCTATGTAATCGGTCAAGACGAGGCAAAGAAAGCAGTTGCAATAGCACTTAGAAATAGATGGAGGCGACTTAACATTAAAGATGAAAGCCTAAGAGATGATATTATTCCTAAAAATATTTTAATGATTGGGCCAACTGGCTGTGGCAAGACAGAAATTGCAAGAAAACTTGCAAAGCTAACACAGTCTCCCTTTATAAAAGTGGAAGCAACAAAATTTACTGAGATAGGATATGTTGGGCGTGATGTGGAACAAATTATTAGAGATTTGATTGAAGTTGCAATTAATTTAGAAAAGAAAAAAATTCGTGATCGTTTTATAGATGAAGCTAAAATAAATGCTGAAGAGGTAGTTTTGAAATCTTTATTAGGAGATAATCCGTCTGAGGAAACTAAAGAGAAGTTTCGAGCAATGCTTAGAGACAATCAACTTAATGATAAAGAGGTGGAGATAGCTCTTGATCTAAAATCGAATCCATTTCAGTCTTTAGATATTCCTGGAATGCCAGGTGCTCAAATGGGCATGATAAATATGAATGATATATTTGGAAAAGGACTAAATAACAAAAAGAAGACAAAAATAAAAGTCGGTGACGCTTTTGAACCTTTAATACAAGAAGAGATAGAAAAAATAGCTGAAAAACAAAATGTTATTCAAAATGCTATCAAAAGTGTTCAAGAAAGTGGGATAGTTTTTATTGATGAAATAGATAAGATTGCTCCAAATAGTGAGAGAAGAGGTGGGGATGTTTCCAGAGAAGGGGTACAAAGAGACTTACTGCCTTTGATTGAAGGAACTGTTGTTTCAACCAAATATGGCACTGTTGAAACAAATCATATTTTATTTATTGCCTCAGGTGCTTTTCATCAATCAAAGCCGAGTGACCTATTACCAGAGCTTCAAGGAAGGCTTCCGGTAAGAGTAAGACTTAACGCTCTAACCAAAGAGGATTTAGTTAGAATTTTAAAGGATACTGATAATAGTTTAACAAAACAGTATAAATCTTTGTTTGCTACTGAAAATATAGATTTGCAATTCGACGATGAAGCAATAGAGGAAATTGCAAATCTTACAGAACAAATTAACACTGAAGTTGAAAATATTGGAGCTAGGCGTTTACAGACTATGTTTGAGAAGATACTTGAAAGAATTAGCTTTGAAGCAAATTTGAGTGATAATAAAATTGAAGTCGTAAATAAGGCTTGGGTGAAAGATGCTGTTAAAACCGAAATAAAACCAACAGACGAAAGAAAATTTATACTTTGATTTTTAGTTTAATATAAAAAGCACCTAGTCCTCCATGTTGTATTTTGCAGGGATAATAAGATTTAACGTATTTTTGGAAGGCCTCAGTTTCTAACCATAAAGGAAATTTTTTTCTAATCTTACCAGTAAAAAACTCTCCATCAGAGGATTTATTTCCTAAACCTGTAACAACGATATGTAGAAGTTTTTTCTGATTAAAATTTTTCTTAACATATTGAGTCAGAGATTTATAAGCCTCATCAACAGTGTGACCATGTAAATCGATTTTAGCGTAGGTTGAATTTTTAAATTGTTTAAAAAGTTGTTGGTCATAAGTTACTACTTTTGGTGGTACGGAAGTGGCAATTTTCTTATCAGAAGATACATTATCTGGCGAAACAATTGATTTTGTTTTGTTTCTTTTATCTAAAGATATAGAGATTTTTTGGTTAGGAAGATCTTCTAAAGGTTTAGAAGCGCCTTTTAAATTTACCTTTATTTTATGAGACAAGCTTTATAGAAAATAACTTCCAGTTAGGATCAGATGATTTTTTTTCTTTTTCAAATCCCCACTCTTCTACTACAGTAATAATTTCATTGCTTGCAACGTTGTAATGCTCAGATTCAAACTTTACAGATTTTACTAATCTTTTATCATCAGATTGATCCTCTAATATTGAAGAAGATTTTACCTCAGAAAATTTTATTTCTTTAGGGGCTTTGGCCTGTTCCATTGCCTTGAGGGCCTCTGCTGTAAGAAGGTCTTTTACATTTTCAATGTTATTGTTTTGGTATGCCTGGACGATCATCTCATAAGCCTTGCTCGCCCCGTCAAGAAATTCTTGATTATCATCTTTTGGGACTATTTTAGGTTTAAATTGTGTTTGAGTTTTTTTTGTTCTTATATTTACGATTTTTCCTTCACTTGATCCCAATATACTTCTGAGCCTATAAACAAGGAAAACAGCTATTGCTCCAAATAATAATATATCTATAAATTCGCTACCCATAACTTTTATCTATTAATACCCAATTTGAATTAGGTATTTTCTTTTTTATAAACTCTTTATGTCCTTGTGTCTCTTCTTTTGTTAATACGATGGATAATGAATTCGGCTCACCTTTAATCGTAAAATCTTCTACTTTTTTTTCTTCTAATTGAAGTCCGATTTGATTTATTCCTTGTAATTCAAGGTAAACATCAGTCAAAATTTTGGCATCTTTAAGTGCTCCGTGATGATCTCTGTTAATTAAAGAATTTATTTTTAATTTTTTTACTAAGGCATCGAGATTGACTTGTTGGCCAGGAAATCTTTTTCTAGCAATAGTGACAGTGTCAATCACTCTATCTGTTGAGATTGTGGGCTTTGATAATTTTTCTAATTCAAAGTTTAAAAAACCAATATCGAAATTAGCATTATGAGCAATAATATTGCTGTCTTTAATAAAGTCTAGGAAGTCATCAACCACCTCTTCAAATAAAGGCTTATCCTCAAGATATTCATTTGTAATACCATGAATCTCAATATTATCGTCTGTCAAAGTCCTGGAGGGATTTATATACTGATGATAATTATCTACGACTTCTTTTTTGATAAGCTCAATACATCCGATTTCAATTACGCGGTGGCCATCTTTGTGTTCAAGCCCCGTCGTTTCGATATCTAAAATTATCTCTCTCATATAGTATTTAACAATTTAATTATATTTATTCTAAGGTTCAAGACAGAACTGTTATTACTAATAATATAATCTGATAGTAATTCTTTTTTATTTTGATTTATTTGCTTTTTGTTCATGAGATTAAAGTAGTTTACGCTAACGCCCCTTGCCAAAACTCTTTTTTTTCTTTTTGTGATATCTGATTTTATAAAGATTGTTAAGTCAAAATCTTTTGATAGTTTTTCTTCAAATAACAATGGAACTTCATAAAATATTGGTTGTAAGATTTCATGCTTAGATGCTATTTTTTTCTTTTTTGCATAAAGAAAAGGATATACAGCCTTTTTTAATTTTCTATTGAATTCCTCATTTAATAAATTATCTATTATTTTTTTTTTATAATTTTCATCTGATAAGTTTAATTTATGAAGAATAGCTGAACGTGTTTCTGGGTGATTGTAAAGATCTGATATTATTTGATCTGATGATATGCATTTAAATTTTAGTAGAGATAAAAATTTTATAACCTCAGTCTTGCCTGATCCTATATTACCTGTCACTGCTATTTTCATCTAATTTTTTTTTCTACCTTATGATAAAGCTCTATACTGCTTTTAACCTTTTTATTGGTCCATCTTTCAAAAGAAGGCTTGGCTTGTTCAATCAGCATTTTTAGCCCTCCTATATTATTAATATTATGTTTTGTTGCCTCTTTTAACAAAGGAGTTTGGATTGGATTATAAATAATATCAATTATACCTTTTGCTTTTTGCGTTTTTCTTAAAATATTTCTATTTAGTTTTGTTTTACCAATCATGCCTGCGCTTGAAGCATTTATAATGAGATCATATTGAACTTTAAGTTTAGAGGTATTATTTACAAAGTTCTTAAAATAGAAATCAGCCCTAAGACCTGTCATTCTTTTAAAAGATGGTGCGAAAATATCAATATTTTCAATACCTCTTTTATTAAGATAGTAAAGTATTGAGCGAGCAGCCCCGCCGGCTCCAATAACTAAAACCGTTCTAGGAATTTTAATTTTGAGCAAGTTATAACATTTTGCAAATCCTACAACGTCTGTGTTATCTCCATTAACAATATTATTTTTTTTATATATCAAATTCACAGACCCAATTTTCTTTGCTCTTGAAGAAACCTTGTCACACAGATTTAGAAAATTCTCTTTGTACGGAATAGTCACATTAAATCCTTGGAAGTTTTTATTTTTTTTGAATTTAGAGATAAAAGATTGAATATCTTTTTCTTGAAGCTCATATTTCTTGTATATAATTTTAGTCTTGGTTTTCTTAGCCCAGTATGTATGTATATCAGGTGAAAGTGAGTGGCTCAGTTTCTGTGCCACGATACCAATTATTTTTGTCATTATATTTTTCTCAATGCCTTTAAAAAGGATATAACATCAAGGCCTATTACATTAAAAAAACTACTTTTAATATCCTTAAAGAGATCTTGACCTGATCCTTCAATATTGTAGCAACCTACCGCTGACTTTATAGTCTCAAAATTCTTATTTACATATTGATTGATCTTTTTTTTATCTGTTTTTTTAAAGTAAATTTCTGTCTTTGTGAGTTTCTTGTGAATAATCTTATCATTTATCATAAACACCATCCCCGTATATAATGAATGATTTTTGTTGTTAAGAGAATTTAAAAGTTTTGAACAACATCCCGGACCATCACATTTATAAATTGTTTTTCTTTTAAAAAGGATTGTCGTATCGAAAGTTACTATTATTTTATCTTTATATTTTGAGGATAGATATTTTGCTTTTGCTATTGCTATTTTGAGGGCATCATTTTTGTCATTTTTAAGATTTGATACTTTTCTTTCAATTATATTGGCTGATCGATAATTGAATTTTAATTTTAAATTTTTAAAAAGATTACGACGAGATTTGCTTTTAGTGCCTATAATAACTTGTTTGGTAAGTTGTGGGGAAAAGAGGTTATTCATTATTTCGATGTGTTTTAAACAGCTTATATTGTATTTATTTTTCAATATTAAGTTATCCTCATTTGTTATTAAACACAAAAAGTTTAATAAAATAGGGATTTTTCGTAATTATAAGTTGTTAATCCCCATTATTCGACTTACTACAACATTACTACTTATATAAAAATATTTATTTTTATTTTTTTTTTTGTTATACAGGTATTTCAATTTATCTAACAATCTAATTATTCTCACTATGCATTTAAACGAATTAAAAGAAAAAAAACCCCAAGAACTTTTAGAGTACGCAGAGTCTCTAGGGATTGAGAACGCATCAGGCTTAAAGAAACAAGATATTTATTTTTCTGTCCTTAAGAAATTTGCAGAAAAAAATGAGGAGATTATTGGTGAAGGTGTTTTGGAGACAATGCAGGATGGATTTGGATTTTTAAGATCAGCCGACTCTAATTATCTTCCAGGTCCAGACGATATTTATGTTACACCGAATTACATTAAAAAATTTGGTTTAAGAAAAGGTGATACCTTAGAAGGGCCTATAAGACCGCCAAAAGAAGGTGAGAGATATTTTGCTTTAGTAGAAATTAATAAAGTTAATTTTATTGAAATTTCTAAAAACAATAAATTTAAAACAAATTTTGATAACCTTACTCCATTATACCCTGAGAAGAAATTTAATTTAGAAACTGATAAACCAGATACAGATTTATCATCAAGAATTATTGATATCATAGCACCAGTAGGTGCCGGCCAAAGATCACTCATCGTTGCGCCACCTAGATCAGGTAAAACAGTTATATTACAAAAAGTTGCAAAATCTATTGCTGAAAATTTCCCCGAAGCATATCTTATGGTTTTACTAATTGATGAAAGACCAGAAGAAGTAACAGACATGCAAAGATCTGTTAACGGAGAGGTTATTAGTTCTACATTTGATGAACCAGCGGCTAGACACGTTCAAGTAGCTGAGATGGTTATTGAGAAGGCAAAAAGACTTGCTGAGAATAAATATGATGTTGTAATACTATTAGACTCTATCACAAGGCTTGGTCGAGCTTACAACACTGTAGTTCCTTCAAGTGGTAAAGTCTTGACAGGTGGAGTAGACGCCAATGCCTTACAAAGACCAAAAAGATTTTTTGGTGCTGCAAGAAATATTGAAGAAGGTGGTTCACTTACAATTATTGCAACAGCATTAATTGAAACGGGCAGTAGAATGGATGAAGTCATCTTTGAAGAGTTCAAAGGTACTGGTAATTCTGAAATTGTCCTTGATAGAAAACTATCTGATAAGAGAACTTATCCTGCTATCGACGTTCAAAAATCTGGTACGAGAAAAGAAGACTTATTATTAGATGCTGGAGATCTGCAAAAAGTCTTTATTTTAAGGAAAATTTTATCATCTATGGGCACAGTTGATGCTATGGAATTCTTATTAGAGAAAATGAAAGACTGTAAAACTAACGAAGAGTTCTTCAAAAGCATGAACCAATAAAATTTAGATCAAAACCACTTAATATTTCTTCTTTCACAAAGCTCTATCAATCTTAAAGGATAGTCTGTCATGATACCGTCTACTTCATAATCGATCATTCGCAACATATCGAACTCTTCATTCACAGTCCAAACATTAACAGGAAGACCCTCTTCATGAGAAATCTTAACAACATCTTTATTAATATCTTTATGCTTGGGGTGCCAAGCCTCTCCACCCAGAGTTTTAATAAGTCTCGGTAACTCTCTCGTATCACTATCATATAAAGGCATGAAATCCATCCAAGGAGATTTATCATAAACCTTACCTCTTTGTTCAGATGTTAAATAAGCTCTTGAAATTTTGGGGTCTAAGTTTTTTATTTCCCTTAAAATTCTCCAATCAAAAGATGAGTATATAACCCTATCTTTTAATATAGATTTATTTACTTCATCAATAATTAATTTCACCATTACATCAGGTGGTGGTGTTAGGTTTTCTTCAATGGGAGTAGATTTAATTTCTAAATTAATTATTAAATCATCAACAATATTTTTTGAGGTTAATTCAAGAAGCTCTGACAGCTTGGGAATTTTTTGATTAGTTAAATTTTTTTGATCAGCAAACCTTCTTCCATATTTTGTTTTTTTGTTTATTGAACTAATGTCAAACTTTAATAGCTCTTCATACGTCAAATCGAAAATTTTAATATTATCTTCTTTTATCCAATCACCGCCGCTATCTTTGGTAAGATCGGGATCTAGTCTAAAATCATGGGTTATAACTGGTATCATGTCTTTAGAAATTAAAATATCAGTTTCGTAGGCATTAATTTTATTTTCAAATAAATATTGAAAACTATCTAAAGTATTCTCTGGCAGATTTCCCCGTGCCCCTCGGTGGCCATAAATTTTAATCTGATTTGGTTTAGATAAAATCATCAAACTAACGTATGGGTGTGTATGTTTGGTCTTGATTAAAATCTTTGAAGAAAGGATAATAGTTTACCCAACCTGTTTTTTTCATTTCATCAGGACCCATCTTTTCAAATTTTAGATTACCTTTGTTAATAAAGAAGTAACCATTATGTGCATCATGAACGACCGCATCACAATAAATATCCATCTTCTCATCTAAATTAACGTCTATTAAAATACTGCTTTGACAGTATGAGTTATAATTGTTTCCCTTTGCTTCATGTTTTATTTCACTATTCCATGACTTCTTGTCTACCCAATCTGGATTAGGTGGAATAAAATCAACAGTGTCTGCAATTTTAAATTGCCCATCAATATTCTCATAAATCAACATCACACCACCTGAATACCATGGACCTACATGTGAGCCAGCTATATCCAGATCACCATCATTATCAAAATCCCAAGTTGTCATTTCAACTATATGGCTATAAACAAACTTTCCATTATTTGTTGATGCCCAAGGTAAAATTTGAGAAGTTTTTTTAAAATTGCCTTTGCCATCACCTAACACTAGTTTAACTCCCTTATTGCCACCTCTCTCAGCACTACATTCTCTTAAATAGTCTAGCTTACCCTTTGGGCAATGATGACCAGCAACCACAATGTCTATATTTCCATCGTTATTAAAATCTCCCGATGTAATTGCAAAAGCCATGTCAGGATGACATATTTTTGCATCGAAATTTCCTTCACCATCATTGAAATGGCAAACAGAACCCTCAAACATAGTTGTAATTAAATCCGTGTCACCATCTTTATCAATGTCATTGGCTGTAACACCATGAGAGAAACCCATAAATAAATCATTTTTTTTATCAACCAAATATCCTGTATGTGTTGATTGCTCCCAGTGACCATCTTTGTTTGATACAAATACTTGATTTGGACTACGATAGTCCCATTTATTTTTTACAAATTGTGAAACAGCAACAGGTATAAAAAAATCATCAATCCCATCTTTATTAAAATCATCAATAACAATTCTCCATGCCCCATTACCATAAGACCTATCTTTGTAAATTAATTTATTTTGCTGATTTTCAATTTCATTAAACTTAGATCCCTTTATTGTAAGTGGGACTATTTGTGGATATTCGCTTAGAAGTAGTCCATCACTTTCGCAAGTGCTTGAACCACCACTTCGCAATTCTATTTCCTTGGATGAACCATCTGGCATACAGGCATTTTGAATTCCCCCTACTATAATATCTTGATGTCCCTCATTATCAAAATTCCCCCACGAAATGCCTTGCTTGTAAAACCAACCCGGAAAATATTTTTGAAAACTTCTTTCAAAAGTATTGTTTGGCATGAAGTATCTTTTAGTTTTTGGATCTAGTGATTTTTTGCTTATGTATTTTCCACCAAAGACAAAA
>CABWYP010000023.1 GCA_902509695.1 uncultured Alphaproteobacteria bacterium
CCAACAGCTTCTCTGAAAGCTGCTCTTGAAGCAATTTCAAATGCAAGAACAGAAGAGTCTACATCATGATAGGCACCATCATAAACTTCTGCTTCAAAATCTATAACATTATAACCAGCGATAACACCGTTTTGAGCAGCGCTATTGATTCCCTTTTCTACACCTGGTATGTATTCCCTAGGAATATTTCCGCCGACAACGGTGTTATTGAATTTTATACCTGAATTTCTATCAAGAGGTTTAAACTTCATCTTGACTCTTGCAAACTGGCCTGCACCACCAGATTGTTTTTTATGTGTATAATCTACCTCAACATCTTTTGTGATAGTTTCTCTATACGCAACTTGAGGAGCTCCAACGTCAGCTTCCACTTTAAATTCTCTTTTCATTCTATCCACTAGAATTTCTAAGTGTAATTCGCCCATACCTTTAATAATTGTTTGACCAGACTCTTCATCAGAGGCAACTCTAAAACTTGGATCTTCTTGCGCAAGCCTGCCTAAAGCTTGACCCATTTTTTCATAATCAGCTTTAGTCTTAGGTTCCACAGCAACTTCAATAACAGGGTCTGGAAATTCCATTTTTTCTAATATCACAGGCTTCGAAGCCTCACAAAGAGTATCACCAGTTGTAACGTTCTTCATTCCAACCAAAGCCACAATATCTCCAGCTTTAGCGTCTTTAATTTCTTCACGAGTGTTTGAATGCATTAATAACATCCTACCAATTCTCTCTTTTTGATTTCTAGAGGAGTTCAATATGGTTGAGCCTGATGATAAATTACCACAATAAATACGGCAAAATGTAATTTGACCTACAAAAGGATCTGCAGCAACTTTAAAAGCTAAAGCAGCAAAAGGTTCTTCAGTAGTATTTGGTATTTGTAGTTTTTCATCTGATCCTTCTTTTATGCCTTCTACAAAACCTATATCTTTTGGTGAAGGGAGGTAGTCTACGACAGCATCAAGTAATGGTTGGACACCTTTATTTTTAAACGCTGTACCACATAATACTGGGACAAATTTAAACTCTATTGTTCCTTTTCTGATGCAGGCTTTAAGAGTTTCAACAGAAATTTCTTTACCTTCTAAATAGTCTTCCATAGCTTGATCATCTGCCTCAACGGCATTTTCAATTAATTCTTCTCTTTTTTTCTTTGCTTCTTCAATTAAATCATCACTTATATCAACTGTATCAAATTCTGCTCCAAGACTATCATCTTTCCAAATTATTGACTTAAAGTTTACGAGATCAACAACTCCTTTAAAATCTGCTTCCTTACCAATCGCCATTTGAAGGACTAAAGGATTTGCACCTAATCTATCTTTTATAGACTGAACGTTCATTTCAAAGTCAGCACCTAATCTATCCATCTTATTACAAAAGCAAATTCTTGGTACCTTGTACCTATCAGCCTGTCTCCAAACAGTTTCTGATTGTGGTTCCACACCTGCAACACCATCAAAACAAGCTACAGCACCATCTAAAACTCTTAATGATCTTTCAACCTCAATCGTAAAATCAACGTGACCTGGAGTATCGATGATATTAATTCTATGATCGTTCCAAAAACAAGTAGTAGCTGCTGAAGTGATAGTTATACCTCTTTCTTGTTCTTGTTCCATCCAGTCCATCGTTGCTGCTCCATCGTGAACTTCTCCAATTTTATGTGACTTTCCAGTATAATACAAAATACGTTCAGTAGTTGTAGTCTTACCAGCATCAATATGTGCCATGATACCAATATTTCTGTAATTACTTAAATCCATGTTTTACCACCTATAATGAGCGAATGCTCTGTTAGCTTCAGCCATTTTATGGACTTCATCTTTTTTCTTTACTGAATTCCCTTTATTTTCGAAGGCATCTATTAACTCATTAGCTAATCGTTCTCTTTGTGTTTTTTCATTTCTTTTTTTTGAATTAGTTAAGATCCATTTAAAAGCAAGTGCTTGCGCTCTAGTGCTTCTAACTTCCATAGGAACCTGATATGTAGCTCCACCAACTCTTCTAGATTTAACTTCAACAGATGGTTTAACATTATTTATTGATTTTTGAAAGTAGTCTAAAGGATCATCACTTTGATGTTGTGTTTTTATGATCTCTAAAGCACCATAGACAATTTTCTGTGCTACAGTTTTTTTTCCACCAACCATAACTTCGTTAATAAATTTATTTAAAACAATACTATTATATATTGGATCGGGTAATATTTGTCTCTTCTCTGCTGCTCTTCTTCTCGACATGATTTTGTATTTTAGCTCTTAGGCCTTTTGGCTCCATATTTGGATCTACGTTGACGTCTTTTTTCCAAACCTTGAGTGTCTAGAGTTCCTCTGATTATATGATATCTAACTCCAGGTAAGTCTTTTACTCTCCCACCTCTAATAAGAACGACTGAGTGTTCTTGAAGGTTATGTCCTTCTCCTGGAATATAGGCTGTTACTTCCTGACCATTGGTAAGCTTTACTCTTGCTACTTTTCTTAGAGCAGAATTGGGCTTCTTAGGAGTTGTTGTATAAACTCTAAGGCAGACACCTCTCTTTTGAGGACAAGCCTTTAAAGCAGGGACTTTGTTCCTTTTAGAGACTTTCTCTCTAGATTTTCTAACAAGTTGATTTATGGTCGGCATAGTTCGCAGAATATATTTATAGTAACTAAGATAGTCAACATTTATTTAGCAGTTTCTATCTGTTTTAAGAGAGAATTATCACGTATTTTTGCCTCTTTTCTAAGGGCTCTAATTACATTACCTGTTCCTGCAGGAATAAGCTTTCCGACTATTACATTTTCTTTTAAACCAGTTAATTTATCTACCTTACCATTAATAGCGGCTTCAGTTAAAACTCTTGTAGTTTCTTGGAATGAAGCGGCAGATATAAATGAATTAGTCTGCAAACTTGCTTTTGTAATACCTAATATCATCATTTTAAATTTAGCTTCTTGTTTACCTTCAGCTTTTAACTCTAAATTTTTTTCTAAAATAGAGGATTTATCAAGCACTTCACCAACTAGATAAGAACTATCTCCTGATTCAATTACTTCAGCTTTTTGAAGCATCTGTTTAGTGATACATTCAATATGCTTATCATCAATTAAGACACCTTGAAGTCTATATACTTTTTGAACTTCTCTAACCATATATTCAGCGAGTGCTTCAATTCCTAGTATATTTAAAATATCAGTTGGAGCGGGTGTGCCGTCAACAATCATATCGCCTTTGTTAACTCTATCTCCTTCATTAAAATATATATATGTTCCTTTAGGAATTAAATATTCTACTGGATCTCCTTCTTCAGGATTTATTATTATCCTTCTTTTACTTTTAATATCCTTGCCAAATTCAATTGTTCCAGACATTTCTGCCAATACAGCAGGATTTTTTGGTTTTCTTGATTCAAAAATATCTGCAACTCTAGGTAGACCACCTGTAATATCTTTAGTTTTTGAGGATGCTCTCGGTATTCTTGCAATAACATCGCCGGCATTAACCTCTTTGCCTTTATCAATATTTAAAACAATACCAACACTTAAATCATAAGCGCCATTTGATCCTTTAGATTTAATTGGATTGCCATTTTTGTCAGTAATAACTAATTGAGGCTTTAGATCTTGTTTTCCTTGAAAGCTTTTCCAATCAATAATGACTTTAGAGGAAATACCAGTTGTTTCATCAAATTTTTCTATAAAAGAAACACCTTCTACAAGGTCTAAAAAATCTAGTTTACCAGTTTCCTCAGCAACAATAGGAACGGTATATGGATCCCACTCTAACAACAAAGTATTTAATTTAACTTCAGAGCTATTTTTTACTAATAGAGTTGAACCATATGGAGCCCTAAAAGTAGAAACTAGTTTATTATCATTATCATAGACTTCTAATTCTGATGTTCTGTTAATTATTATCTCATTACCAGCTTCATTAATTACTGATTTAAGATTTTTGATTTTGATCTTACCATCACTTGGAGATTCAAAGTTTGATTTTTCAGCAGAAGAGCTAGCCACACCACCTACGTGGAAAGTTCTCATAGTCAACTGAGTTCCTGGCTCACCAATTGATTGAGCAGCAATAATACCAACAGCTTCACCTGTGTTTACTGGTTCACCCTTTGCTAAGTCTCTACCGTATGATTTTGCACAAATTCCTTGAGTGGCTCCACAAGTTATTGGTGATTTAATTCTAACTGATGTAATATTTTCTTTAATTATAAGGTCTATTTCTTCATGAGAAATATATGTTTCATTTTTTAAAATCACCTCACCTTTTTTATTTTTTACATCATCAGCTAAATACCTTCCAAAAACTCTCTCTGAAAGGGGTATAGATACTTCACCAGATTCATAAATAGTATCTACAGTAAGACCCCCACAACATCCACAATCTTTACTAGTGATTGTAAGATCTTGGGCTACATCAACTAATCTTCTAGTTAAATAACCTGAGCTTGCTGTTTTTAAAGCAGTATCAGCTAATCCTTTTCTTGCACCATGAGTTGAGTTAAAATATTCGAGAACAGTTAATCCATCTTTAAAATTTGATGTGATAGGATTTTCAATAATTTCGCCTGATGGTCTAGCCATTAAACCCCTCATACCAGCCAACTGCTTTAACTGAGCCTCAGAACCTCTAGCTCCAGAGTGAGCCATAATATAAACAGAGTTTATTTGACTATCTTTAGAGGAAGAAACTGTTTTCATCATTGCTTTAGCGACTTTATCTGTACAAGTAGACCAGAGTCCAACAACTTTATTATATTTTTCTCTTTCGGTAATAAGTCCTTCTTGATATTGCGATTCAAGACTATTTACTAACTTTTGAGTTTCAGAAATTAAAGGATCTTTTTCTTCAGGAATAACAAGATCGTCTTTTCCAAATGAGATGCCTGCTTTAGCAGCAAATTTGAAACCAACATTCATTATTTGATCAACAAAGATGCAAGTAGCCTTTTGTCCCGTAAATCTATAAACATTGTCAAGTAAATTGCTGATTTCTTTTTTTGTCAAAATTTTATTAATGCAGTCAAATGGAAGATCTTTACTAAGTGGGACCGTCTTAAATAAAAGAACTCTTCCAGGAGATGTCTTGAATTTCTTATGATCAAAACTGTCAGTTTCTTTATTGTAAGTTTTGGTTCTAAAAAGAATTGGTGTATGAAGATCAACTGATTTATTTTCAAGGGCAAATTCAACTTCTCCAACATGCGAAAAGTATTTTTTTACTTCTTCTTTTTCATTAATTAGGGATAAATAATAAATACCAAGCACTATATCTTGGCTAGGAACAATAATAGGTTTTCCACTTGAAGGAGAAAGTATATTATTAGTACTCATCATTAAAACTCTAGCTTCTAATTGTGCTTCCAAACTAAGAGGTATGTGTACCGCCATTTGATCACCATCAAAATCAGCGTTAAATGCTGTACAAACTAAAGGGTGCAGTTGAATAGCCTTACCTTCTATTAATATTGGTTCAAAAGCCTGAATCCCTAATCTATGGAGCGTTGGTGCTCTATTAAGCAATATTGGGTGTTCTCTAATTACTTCATCTAAGATATCCCAAACTTCTGGTCTCTCTGACTCAACCATTTTTCTAGCAGATTTAAGAGTTGAAGCAAATCCATATGACTCAAGTTTATTGTAAATAAAAGGCTTAAATAATTCTAATGCCATTTTTTTTGGGAGGCCACATTGATGTAATTTTAATTCAGGTCCAACAACAATTACTGACCTTCCAGAATAATCGACACGTTTTCCTAGAAGATTTTGTCTAAATCTTCCTTGTTTACCTTTTAGCATCTCAGATAAAGATTTCAAAGGCCTCTTGTTAGTGCTAGTAATCACCCTACCTCTTCTACCGTTATCAAATAATGCATCTACAGACTCTTGGAGCATTCTCTTTTCGTTACGCACAATAATATCTGGGGCCCTGAGGTCTAATAGTCTCTTAAGTCTGTTATTTCTATTAATTACTCTTCTATATAAGTCATTAAGATCTGATGTAGCAAATCTTCCACCTTCTAAAGGAACTAATGGTCTGAGCTCTGGTGGAATAACCGGTAAGACTTTTAGTATCATCCATTCGGGCTTAATATTTGATTTTTTAAAGCCCTCAATCACTTTCATTCTTTTAAGAATTTTCTTTTTTTTAGTTTCTGATGATGTTGCTTCGCTATCCTCTTTCAACTTTTCTATTTCATTTTCTAAATCAATACTACCTAATATATCTTGAACAGCTTCTGCTCCAATACCATGCTTGAATGAGTCTTCACCAAACTGATCAATTGCTTCTTCCAATTCTTCATCAGTAAGAAGTTGATTTTGTTCTAATCCAGACATTAATGGATCGATAACGATATGACTTTCAAAGTATAGTACTTTTTCAAGATTCTTGAGAGTTATATCTAAGGCAAGACCTATTCTACTTGGAAGTGATTTTAAAAACCAAATGTGAGCTACTGGTGCAGCTAGCTCAATATGAGCCATTCTTTCCCTTCTAACTTTTGATAAAGTTACTTCAACGCCACACTTTTCACAAGTGATACCTTTAAATTTCATTCTCTTATATTTTCCACATAAACATTCGTAATCTTTTGTGGGGCCAAATATTCTTGCACAGAATAGTCCTTCTCTTTCAGGTTTAAAGGTCCTATAGTTAATTGTTTCAGGCTTTTTAATTTCACCAAAAGACCATGATCTTATTTGTTCAGGGCTTGAAACAGAAATTTTAATTTGATCAAAGTTTTGAGTTTGATTATTATTTTTAAATAAATTGGTTAAATCTTTCATGATATATTCTCCCTGTTAACTGCGGGGTCTGTTTCAATTAACTCTACATTTAAACCTAAAGATTTAAGTTCTTTTACTAGTACATGAAATGATTCTGGTATCCCGCTTTCAAAGTTGTAGTCTCCTCTAATCAAAGCTTCATAAACCTTAGTTCGTCCAGCTACGTCGTCTGATTTAATAGTTAAAATTTCTTGCAAAGTATTGGATGCTCCATAAGCCTCAAGAGCCCACACTTCCATCTCACCAAATCTCTGACCACCAAATTGAGCCTTACCGCCCAATGGTTGTTGCGTAACTAAACTATAAGGTCCAATAGATCTAGCATGTATTTTATCATCGATAAGGTGGTGTAGTTTTAATATATACTTATAACCTACTGTAACTTTTCTTTCAAAACGTTCTCCTGAACGTCCATCATGGAGGTGAACCTGACCACTATTATCAAAACCAGCTTTGTCTAAAAGATTAGTTATTTCAGCAGTGTTGGTTCCATCAAAAACTGGAGTGGCAAATGTTACACCTTTTTCAAGATTACCCGCAAGTTCGATGAGTTGGTCGTCATTCATTTTATTTATTTCATTATTAGAGTCTTTGTTTTGTTCATAAAAAAGAGCCAACGAGTCTTGTAATTGTTTTATATTTCCCTCTTTTTTTGCCATATCAAGACTTTTAGAAATTTGTTTGCCAATACCATATGCAGCCCATCCTAAGTGAGTTTCTAAAATTTGACCAATATTCATTCTACTTGGAACACCAAGTGGGTTTAATAAAACGTCAACTGGAGTACCATCTTCTAAAAATGGCATATCTTCAATGGGGACTATTTTTGAAATAACGCCTTTATTTCCATGTCGTCCAGCCATTTTATCACCAGCTTGTAATTTTCTTTTGACTGCTACAAATACCTTTACTACCTTTAGAACACCAGGAAGTAAATCATCTCCACTTTGAATTTTTTCAATTTTATTTTGAAATTTCTTATCTAGAAGAATGATAGCATCACTAAATATCTTTTTCTGAGAGGTAAAAGTTTCCATTGCACTAGGGTCATCTACAACAATCTTTTCTAAAAAATCAATACTGGTATTATCTAAATCCGTATCTGAAATTTTATTTCCTTTAGATATAGATTCGATTGAGATATTAGAGATTTTACCTTTAAACAGATTAATTAGATTTTGTTTATAATTATTTTCTAAAATATTTTTTTCATCATCTCTATCTTTGGCGAGTCGATCTATCTCAACTCTTTCAATTGCAATTGTTCTTTCATCTTTTTCTACGCCCCGTCTAACTAAAACCTGGACATCTACTACAACTCCTGAGTACCCTGTAGGAAGTCTTAAAGAAGTATCTTTTACATCAGCCGCTTTTTCAGAAAATATAGCTCTAAGAAGTTTTTCCTCTGGAGTTATTGGTGAGTCACCCTTCGGAGACACTTTGCCCACTAATATATCACCTGGCTTAACTTCTGAACCAATATAAACAATACCTGCCTCATCGAGGTTTGTGATACTTTCATCTCCCACATTGGGCATATCTCTGGTTATTTCCTCAGGGCCTAGTTTTGTGTCTCTGCATAAAATTTCAAATTCTTCAATATGAATCGATGTGAATCTATCTTCATGAACAACTCTTTCAGACATAATAATTGAGTCTTCAAAGTTGTAACCATTCCATGGCATAAATCCAACTAATAGATTTCTTCCTAGGGCTAGTTCTCCCAAATCAGTTGATGGTCCATCAGCTATAACATCTCCTCTTTCTACATAATCACCAATTTTAACAATAGGTTTTTGATTTATAGCAGTGCTTTGATTAGATCTTTGGAATTTCTTTAAATTATAAATATCAACTCCACTTTTATCTTTACTTATATTTTTTGAATCTGATCTTACCACAATTCTAGAAGAGTCGACTTGATAAACATAACCATTGTTTTTTGCTACAACAACAGCACCACTATCTCTAGCTACTTTCGATTCAAAGCCTGTTCCTACCAAAGGAGCCTCACTTTTCACCAATGGAACTGCCTGTCTCATCATATTAGATCCCATGAGAGCTCTATTAGCATCATCGTTTTCTAAAAATGGAATTAATGAGGCTGCCACAGAAACAAGTTGTTGTGGATTAACATCCATAAAATCAATTTCGGAAGGATTACAAAAAATGAAATCACCTCTTCTTCTACAACTAACATTCTCTTCGGCAAACTTATTATTTTCATCAATAGGACTATTGGCTTGGGCAATGGTATAATTTTCTTCTTCATCCGCATTTAGATAAAGGACTTCTTCTGAAACAACTCCATTATTAATTTTTCTATATGGAGTCTCAATAAATCCATATTGATTAATTCTTGCAAAAGATGAAAGACTATTAATTAATCCAATGTTCGAACCTTCTGGTGTTTCAATAGGACAAATTCTTCCATAGTGTGTTGTATGGACATCACGTACTTCAAAGCCCGCTCTTTCTCTTGTTAAACCACCAGGTCCAAGAGCAGATATTCTTCTTTTGTGGGTAATTTCACTAAGAGGATTTGTTTGGTCCATAAACTGGCTTAATTGACTAGTTCCTGTAAATTCTTTTAAAACAGTTTGAATTGGTTTTGAATTAACTAAGTCCTGAGGCATTATTGACTCTATATCAACAGTTCCCATTTTCTCCCTAATAGCTCTTTCCATTCGAACTAAACCTATTCTGTATTGGTTTTCTATGAGTTCCCCAACAGACCTAACTCTTCTATTTCCAAGGTGATCTATATCATCTTTACCAGCACTATCAGTTTTCATGTCAAAGAGTTTTTTAGCAACTGCAAGGATATCTGTCTTACTTAAAATTCTAACTTTGTTGTTTTTATCTAATGAGAGATAGGAATTTAATTTAACTCTACCAACTTCTGATAAGTCGTATCTATCTTCACTAAAAAACATATTTTGAAATAAATAATTACTTGCTTCTAATGTTGGTGGTTCACCCGGTCTTAGAATTTTAAAAATATCAAAAAGAGCTTCCTCTCTGGAATTATTTTTATCAGCAACAAGGGAGTTTATGATACCTAAGTTACCAGTAGCTTGATTTGCGTTAATAACAGAAAATTCATTAATCGATAGCTCACTCAATCTTTCAAAAAATTCTTTACTTAAAAGGGTGCCGGCTTCGGCGTAAACTAACCCGTTATCTAAATTTACTAAATCGTTAGATAAATAAAAACCGTAAAGATCTTCTTCACTAAAGTAAAATTTATTAATCTTTTTATCTTTAATTTCTTTAAGTAACTTAAGTGATAATTTAACATCTCTATAGGCAACAACCTCTTTCGATGAAGGGTCAACTAAATTAAAAGGAAGATTTTTATATTTAAATTTTTCTAAATCTAACGCTACCAACCACCCATCTTTTTGTTTCTTAAATAAAAAAGTTTCATAAAAATAAGTAAGGATTTCTTCAGAGGTCATACCAGAAACTTTATAAATATCTGGCTCAACTTTATTCTGTTCGCATTCTTCTAAATATTTCTCAGACGCCTTTGAAGGAAGGGCTTGAAGAATAGTTGTAGAAATCATCTTTTTCTTTCTATCTATTCTGAAAAATAGGTTATCTTTATGATCGAATTCAAAGTCTAACCACGATCCTCTGTAAGGTATAATCCTTGCATTGTATAAGACTTTTCCACTAGCGTGAGTTTTACCTTCATCGTGATCAAAAAATACACCTGGAGATCTATGGAGTTGACTTACAACAACTCTTTCAGTTCCGTTTACAACAAAAGTACCATTATTTGTCATCAAAGGGAGATCTCCTAGATAAACAACTTGCTCTTTGATATCTCTTAGAGACTTTTCGCCTGTTTCTTCATTAATGTCCCATATGATGAGTCTAAATGTGACCATAAGAGAAGCTGAAAAAGTAAGGCCTTTTCTTCTACATTCATCAACATCATATTTAGGATTATCTAAGTAGTAATCAATATAGTGAAGCTCAGATTTTCCTGCGTAGTCTTTAATGGGAAAGACAGAATTAAAGACTTCTTGCAGACCAGTATTTGAGCGTTCTTCTACTGATTTACCTAATTGAAGGAATTTGTCATAAGAAATTTTTTGTATATCAACTAAATTTGGAACTTCGATCGTTTTACCGATCTTACCAAAAGAATAGCGAATACGTTTTTTTTCAGTAAAACTAAGTGGCATATTTTGTAGAACCTATAACTATACTATAATTATTTAAGTTCTACTTTTGCACCAGCGGCTTCGAGTTGTGTCTTCATCGCTTCCGCCTCATCTTTTTTTACACCTTCTTTTAAAGTTTTTGGAGCACCTTCAACCATATCTTTAGCCTCCTTAAGGCCCAGACCTGTAATTGCTCTTACCTCTTTAATTACATTAATTTTTTGATCTCCTGCAGCGGTAAGAACAACATCAAAGCTGTCTTTTTCCTCTGCAGCTTCTGCTGCTGGAGCCGCTGCTGCTGCCGCAACAGGTGCTGCAGCTGAGACGCCCCATTTTTCTTCTAAAAGTTTTGAAAGTTCTGCCGCTTCCATAACTGTAAGAG
>CABWYP010000024.1 GCA_902509695.1 uncultured Alphaproteobacteria bacterium
AATAATAAGAAATAATATCGAAAATAAAACTGATATAGATTGCGATAGATAAATATATGAGGTTTTTTGATAGTATATGAAATGTGTATTAATTAATGAATTGAATAAAATACTCAGATAAAAAATAATTGTAAGAGATATTAAGGGGACTAAGAAGTGAGAGATATCGATCAATATGTAAAATAAATAAATATTAATTATACAGCTGATAGAAAGTATTATGATCAAAAAATTTAAATTTTTAATTTTGTCCGATATGTAGGAAGATAATAGGTATTCATTTAGGGGAACATTTATAGAATTTGAAATAATACTCATAAATAATAAAATCAATAAATATATATCTATATAAAATAATTTTGATGAGTATTTAAAAATAAATAGATCCCTAAATAAAGTAATAATAATTGTGAGTGATATAAAGATTAAAATTCTAAATAAATTTGAACTTAATATTGAAATTTCATTATTTTGATTTTTATTATTTTTAATAATAAATATATCTTTATTAATTTTATCAAAAATTTTTAACCAATTTAGAATACCAAATATTAATAATACAAACATAAGAAGTGATTTTTGTTTATAAAATGAACCTATATTAGGGTTAAGGTAAAAAATTATACTCAATATAAATATTAAATAGGATATAAGAAATATATCTCTTCTATTTTTTGTATAATTTAAAAAAATTGAAGAAAGAAATAACAAATAAAAAAAGTTTTCAGAAATAGCAATTTTATTTAAAAAACTTATTTCATTTGATAAAAAATTAGCAGGATATATTAATGCCAAATTTATACTTTTTAAATAAAGTAAGCAGCTTTGTAAAAAATTAATTGGCACATCTGTTGAAATTAATGAAGATGCATTATTAATTAAATTATAATTTATTAAAAAAAATCTGATCTTGTTAAATGGAGAAATGATATAATCAAAAATATTGTTATATTCATGGTAAAAGTTACTATATATTTCATTCTTTTCTAGATTTATTGATACTACGTTGTTGTAGTAATCAACAAAGTTTGCAGTGTTTCCATCTAATCCTGATAATAAATATTTTAAAACTAATACCACAAAAATTATTAAAGTAACTAAAGTAATTTTTTTGATAGTGAGATTTATATCAATAAGTTTTTTTTTAAAAAAAAATTCATATAAAAAAGTTAGCCATATAAAAAAAACAAAACTAAATATGAGGTAGTCTTTCGATACAACCAAAATATGCAACGATATATATAATATTATCAATTTCTTGTATTTAATTTTAGAAAAATCGTCAAAAAATAAAAAATAAATAAGATAAATAAATGAAAATATAATGAAATACTCCTTTCCTATTTGTGAATAGAAAAAAAAGTTAGAAGGTAAAAAAATTACTATAAAGATAAAAAATATCTTACCTATAAATAGTTGGTTCAACTTATTTTGGTCAATGTTCTTATCAAGGATTTTAAAAATAATTGAGAGAGTGCAAACTGCCAATACTGAATTAATTATAGTATAGAAAAAAGAATCAAGTTTTAGAGCATAAAGTGCTGCAAGAAAAATAACATGAAAGTTAACGTCAAAAAAGATTTTAAAATAATTGAGTATACTCGCTTTCATATCTAAAATTTTAAGAGCTAATTGATGAAAAACATATGAGTCATTAGAAATGAAACCTAAATTTGAAAATTCGTTTATACCTAATGATGGTACGATGTGGCGATATAAAAAGTAATTTATTATGGTTATAACAAAAAAAATTGTTACTAATAAAAAGAAATCAAATTTTTTTATCATATCAGTTATCTGTTTTAATTATTTTTAAGAAAAAAAGTGGAAAAAAAATTTTTAACAATGGAACCAATATGTGAAAGGCAGTAATTGGTCTTAATTTGAAATCTTTATAAATTTTAAATTTTAGAAAAGCTTCTGTTATTCTTTGTTTTATTGTAATTTTACTATGGTAAGAATGATCTTGCCTTACTAGGTATGTTATATTTTCTATATTATAGCCTTTATATCCATGAAGGTAACATTGATAGAAAAATTCATAATCCTCAAATCTTTTATTGTAAATACCTGAAGTGTTAAATTTAATCTTATTTAAAATTTTTGACTTAAATAGAGTGGGCGCATTACAAAATGGCAGTGATTTTATAAAATCTTTTTTCTGAGGAAAATTTAATAATTTTTTTGGGTAAATTAATTTATCGTTATTTATACTTTTCATTTTTGAACTTATAAAATCATATTCATTAGACTTACTCAAATTACTAAGGAGAATTTCTAATCTATTAGGAACAGAAATATCGTCTGCATCCTGTCTTGTAAAAAAAGGAGTTTTAACAATTTTTAAAGCCTTATTTAAAGAAATATTGATGCCTAAATTTTCTTTATTTTCAATGATTGTTAATTTATTTTTTAATTTGTATTTAAATTTATTTAATATTTCTTTGGTATTATCTTGGGAAAAGTCATTAACAATAATTAAATGCCAATTTGTAAATGTTTGATTAATTATTGAATTTATAGAATCTTCTAGATAAATTTCTGAATTATATGTTGTTATTATAATTGATATTTCAATCATTTTTAAATTTATTATTAAAAATCCTTAATAGACATTTAAATTGCTCAAAATAATTTAATAATTTTATAAGAATTGAAGAATTATTTTTATTTATTTTTTGTAAGAATTTTAATAACTCATTTTGCATTTTTTGAAATTTTTTATTAGATAAATTGTTGATGTGTAATCTATTTTGACAAATAAATATGTCAGCATTAACTATTTTATAACACTTCGATAACCTATATACTAATTCATAGTCATTTATAAATTCCCAATCATTAGAATAACCACCTATAAGATCAACTTTTTTTTTATCAAAGAATAATGTGGAATTATTTAACATAAATTTATAATTTAAATTTAATTGTATTTTTTCATGGTTTATTGGGTATAACATTTCTGATAAATTTTCACTATTGGCATCGATAAATTTAACGCCACCCCCTACAACAGCAATATTTTCGTCTTTTTTTATTAAATCAAATTGTATACTTATTCTATGTTCAAATGATTTATCATCTGAGTCCATTATTGCTACATAATCTCCTTTAATTTTTGACCAAGCTCTAATTCTTGATTCAACTAGATTTCTATGAACATCAGATAAAAAATATCTAATTCTCTCATCACTAAATTGTGAAACGATATTTGAAGTATTGTCTATAGATGCATTATCCCAAACTATTATTTCAATATTTTGATAAGATTGATTAATAAGGCTATCCAAGCACTCTTTGAGATATTTTTCAGAGTTATAACAATTTACAAGAATAGATATAAGAGGTTCTCTTTGACTCATAGAATATCTTTAATAATATACTGAATATTTTTAAAATTATATTGACCAATATTTTTAGTTAATTTTGAGATATCAGGAATTTGATTTTTCTTATTTTTATCATTAGATATTTTATAAACAAAATCTTTTTTATAATTATTAATTAATTTAAATAACTTATACAAAGTTATATTTTGATTAGAGGCTAAATTAAAAGTTTGATTTAAATAAATATTTTTAGATAAAATTTTATCAAAAATAAATATAAAATCATCTATATGCAAAAAGTTTTTTTTATAATAAGGTTTATTTAAAATAAAAATCTTTTTTGATCTTATATGATTTTTTATCATGGCAAAAAGTCTTGGTTCTTTTTGTTTTTTACCTACAACCAAAAAAAGTTTAAAAAATGTATAATTTACCTTTTTTTCGTTACAATAATTTTTGATTAACTTTAAAGTCAAGGATTTTATCAAACTATATTTATTAAAAGGCTTTATTTTTGATTTTTCATTTATTGGATCTATTGAATATCCACTTTCATCTGCAGTTCTAAAGAATATTATTCTATTTACTTCAATATTTTTGAAGAGACGTAAAAAAGAAATAGTATTTTTATAATGACTTTTTATTAATTTATCAAAACTGTGATTATTGCCAATTATGCCATTATTTAATATTAAATAATGAATCTTTTTAATTTTTTTTAAATAGTTTTTAAGATCATTAAAATTATCAAATCTAGAATAATTTTTTTTTTTTAAAGAAGGATTGTGTTTACAAAATGATATTATTTGGAAATTTTTTTTTTTATAATAGCTAATTAATTCTCTACCAATAAAACTACTATCACTTGATATAAAAATTATCTTTTTTTCCATGGGCAATTTTTTGATCTATATAGTTTATCTAAAATTAATTTTTCTCTTAGCGTATCCATACATTGCCAAAAACCCTCATGTTTAAAAACAGCTAATTGATTTTCTTTAGTAATGTTTCTAAGAGTGTCTTGTTCTAAGATTGAAAAGTCATTTTTTAAATATTTAAATATTTTTTTATTAAATACAAAAAAACCTCCATTAATCCAATCATTCTTAACTCTAGGTTTCTCATTAAATGAAGTAACAATATTCCCTTTAATTTTTATCTCACCAAATCTAGCGATTGGATGAACAGCAGTAACAGTTGATATTTTTTTTTTTAAAATATGTAATTTATATAATTTTAATATGTTTACATCTGAAAGACCATCACCATATGTTAGAAAAAAATTATCAGGTAGTATATTTTTTAATTTTAACAATCTACCACCAGTTAAAGTGTTCAAGCCGGTATTTATAACTAAGATATCTTTATCTTTTTCAAAAAAGTTTTTTAGAACTTTTCCCTTATAACCAGATGCAATTATTGTTTTTTTGACTCCATAATTTCTATAATAATCAATAATGTGTTTTATAATTGGTTTTGTGCCTATTCTTATCATTGGCTTAGGTATAGTCTTAGAGTATTCAGTTATTCTTGTTCCCTTACCTCCTGCTAAGATAACTAATGGTATATTATTTAAATCCATTTATAGCTAAATTCATTTAATTTCAAATTAACAGACTCTTTATCATTATGTAAAATAGATGCAAAATTAATCAATGTTGACTCTTTTTTTGATAATCCAGTGAATGCGAAAAATGTCTTATTAGGAATAAATATTTGGTTATAGTCTTTTGAATTTAAAATAAATTCACAAAAATCTATTTTATTATTCATCTTTTTTACAACAACAAATTTAACTTTTCCAGAAATTAAAAAAATATTTGAAATCATTTTTTTATGGTACTTCCAACCTTTAATTTTTTTATATTTGATATTTGTGAGATAGATTTCTCCAAAACTATTATAAGATGATGATTTTTTATCTAATAATTTTCTTAAATTACCATATTTATTGTTGATAATTTTAGTTTTAATTATTTTTGTTTTTTTGGTTTTCATTAATATAATTGTCTATTTGGGATAAGCTAAAATCTAATAAATCTATCTTTTTATTATAAAAGTTTATATACCAATCTGCACAGTACTTTAATGTTTTGTCAATATTGAGTACACACTTCCATTTCAATTTAGTATTAGCTTTTGAAGAGTCAAGTTGTAATAAATTTGACTCTTTAAATTCATATTTTTTATTTTTTTTTAAATAAAAAGATTTTTTCTTAACAAATTCTTCAGAATAATTATTTAATTTATTGATTAGATCAAGGGTACAAATATGCTTTTTAAATTTAGGACCAAAATTAAAACTTTCTCCTATATATTTTTTATGATCAAGATTTTTTGCAAGTATGATATAACCAAACAGAGGTTCTAAAACAAACTGCCAAGGCCTGGTAGAATATGGATTTCTAATAAGTAATTTATTCTTTTTAGACCAATTTTTAAAAGCATCAGGAATAATTCTATTATCTGATAAGTCTCCCCCTCCAATTACATTTCCAGCTCTTGCGATAGAGAGTCGAACTTTATTGTATTTGTTACTAAAAAAAGATTTTTGGTATGAATTAACTAACATTTCAATAGATGATTTAGATCCACTATATGGATCTTCCCCACCAATTTCATCATTTTCCTTATAGCCATTTTTTTTTTCAATATTTTTGTATGACTTATCACTAGTAATAAATACAAAGTTTGTTTTAAAATTAATTTTTCTGCATGTTTCAATTAAATTTAATGAGATTAAAAAATTATTATGGAATGTTTCATATGGATCCATATATGATTCTACTACTAATGCCTGTGCTGCCAAATGAAAAATGTAGTCAGGTTTATAAGATCTTAAAATCCTATTTAATTTAGTAGAGTCTCTCATATCAAAAATATAATTTTTATAATTAAGATGAGAAATTTTATTATAAAATAATTTATTATTTTTAAAATCCTTAGATATGCCAATAACTTTTGCACCAAACTTATAACAAATTAAAGATAACCATATACCCTTAAATCCAGTATGACCTGTTATTAATACTTTTTTATTTTGTAAAAAATTAAAATTCATATGTTAAAAATATTTTCTTTAAGATATTTTGTATTTATTTCTAAATCATTATAAATTTCATTTTTATTTATTATATCTAATAATTGTTTAGACGATGTTATAGTGTGAATAAATTTTTGACTTATTATAGATGGGATCCCATAGCTACCTTGAATTAAATCATTATTAATTAGAGCAATTGGGACACCACAAACAAGTGATTCGATTACAGTACCCGATGACGAACTTATTAGTAGTTTAGAGTGTTTTAAATAATCTTTGAAACAATTATTTTTTACAATATAGGCATTTTTTCTTAATATAAGTAGTTTAGCTTCAAAAGACTTAGTATTTAAACTTGGATGAAGACTTATAACAAAATTAGACAATATAATTTTATTATCATTATACAACTTGATTAACATATCAATAATTAAAGAACTTTCTTCAATAAAGATTGGTAAAGAAACTAAAATATAATCTTTAGATTCAATATTGTAATTTTTCAAATATGAATAACGTTTAGATGTAACTGTTCTTAATTTACAACATTTTTCATAATCAAAGAATTTATTTTTGTAATAGTCACCTATAAAATAAATCATATCAGGCATATACTGATTTAGGTAATCAGAATTACTAAATGATAATCTAAAATCAATATTCCTGGGTGGGTAGCCTAAATAGGCAATTTTATTTATAGATACATTGTCATTTAAAGATTTAAATATCATTCTAGTGGTTATTTGATTCTCCCACCAAGCAATAAAAAATTTTATGTTATTAGAGGAGTCTGTAATTCTTTTAAAACTAAAAAAATTTAAATAACTTTCATAAAATAAAAACAGGGGTTTATCATATTTTAAAACGATATAAATAATATTTATTAATAAATCATAATTATTTAAAAAACTTTTTTCTGATGACTTAATCTTTCTTAATTCAAGAAAAATTTTAAAAACATCAGAATATTTATAGAAATGTTCTTTTAAAATAATATTTTTTGGCTTTAAAAATTTAAATGATTTAAAAAAATTGATATTTAAAATATTAGGACAGTGAATAATTTTTTTTTTATTATCAATATTAACTTTATCTGTAATTTCGGACATTTCATTTAATAATAAGTGATTATTCATATCATAATTTGAATTAGTAATTATATAGTCAGTATTTATATTTCTTTTAAATTCAAATTTTGGGAAGAATGAAAAAAAAAATTTTTTTAAACAAAAAAATAATAAATAAATATAATCTTCAAAATATTTTTTTGAAAGTTTTTTGTCATAAAAGTTTTTTTTTAAAATTAAATTTTTATTATTTGAAAAAATATGGCTTAAGATTAAAAAAGTAGATTTTTTTCTTGTTAAAAAAATTACTTTGTCGCCATTTTTAAATGCCTTTTCTATTAAATCAATATAATAAAGTTTTTTTTGGACATCAAATTCATAGTCTTCCCTATATAGATTTACAAAGGTTGAAAGTTCTTCATTTTTTATTGAAGCAATTTTATCGATAAATTTATTATTTAACTTTTTTAATAAGTTAAAGTTTATTTCTTTACTAGCTTTAAACTCATCTATTAGCATTCAAAATATGTAACACTTTTTTTACATCTCTTTTTTCATCAACAGATTGAATTGGTCTATTTGTTTTGACGAGATGAACTTTTACATCTCTTTCTAAAAGTCTATTCATATCTATTGACTCTAAAATTTCTAACTTAGTTGATTGCATTCTTAAATATTTTAATAACATAGATCTTTTAAATGAAATGATACAAACTTGTTTGAAGAACAAATTTTTCTTAAATGTTGAATGAGGTATTGGAGATCTACTAAAATATAACGCTTTCATATTTTTATTGAATACAACTTTAATACAATTTTTATCATGTAGTTCAGATTTACTTGTTATTGCAGTAATTGCATTAGTAACATGTATATTTTTATTGCTACTTAATATTTTCAATGAGTCGTCTATTAATTTGGATGTTATTAATGGTTCATCGCCTTGTAACATTCCAATAATTGAAAATTTTTTTTTAGTAAGTTTTTCAAATTTAATTAGAGCCTCCGCACACCTGTCTGAAGCTCTTTTATGTTTATAACTTGTTAGGATTGGTATACCGCCAATCTTTTCAATATATTGGTATATTTGTTTATCTGGAGTAGCGACGATTACATAATCTGCCAGTTTAGATTTTATTGCATTATCATAACAATGTTTTAAAAGAGGTTTATTATTTATGGGATATAATGGTTTGTTAGGAAATCTCCCACTATCTAATCTAGAAGGAATTATTATAATTTTGCTTTTTTTAATCACTTAATACACAATCTAAACAATCATGAGAAAAATTAAATATCTAATTTAAAATAAAATAATCTTTAATTAAATTTATTTTATATGTAAAAGTAAAAAATAATAACATAATGTATACTAGCTAAAGTTTTTATTAGATAAACACCTCAATTTCTCTATCTTTAATGTTCTTGAAATGCCTTCATCTAAAGTTATGTATTTAATTTTTTTAATAAACTTTTTAACTTTATTATTATTTGAATAAATTCCATGAGTATCATCTGGTGTATTGGTTTTAAGATATTTAATATTTTTATTTTCTAAAATTAATTTATTTTTAATTATGGTAATTAATTCAGATACTTTTATTTTTTTTCCTGTTCCTACATTAAATATATCCTTTATTTTGTTTTTATTTACACTTAATCTAGCAATAATATCTATGACATCATCAATATAAATAAAGTCTCTAAATCTGTCTTTAGACCCTTTGATGATAATTTGCTTATTTTTTAATGCCTGCTCTAAATAAATACTTACCATGCCTTGAAGCTTGTTATTAAAGTTTTGACCAGGCCCATATACATTGAAAAGTCTTAAAATTCCATAATTTAAACCTTTTTTCTCAAAAAACTTTATATAATTTTCTGCAGAAAGTTTCGATAGACCATAAAATGATTTAGGGATACAGTTATCATTTTCAGAAGCAGCCTTGAGTAAATTTCCATAAACGCTCATTGAGCTAGCAAATATAATTTTTTTATTCTTTGTTTTAAGGCAAATATTGATCATATTTATAGTACCAACTACATTTGATGAAAAATCTTCAAAGGGATGATATGAGCTGTACTCTCCACTCGATTGACCAGCTAAATGATAAATACAATAAAAGTCGATACCTTTTAGTCTTTTGATGATTGATACATCTTCACAATTTTTTTTTATAAAAATTGCATCTTTTATTATATTTGATTTAAATCCGGTAGAAAGATTGTCGATTATATATATTTGATATTTTTTTTTGTGAAAATAATTAGCTAGATGACTGCCAATAAAGCCAGCACCACCAGTTATTAAAATTTTTCTTTTCAAGTGTATTTTGGAAGAGAAAACTTTAATCGAATAAAAGAACTGTCTGTTCCATAAGCAATAAAATTATATCCATCTTTAATTTTATTTTTTAACTCTAATTCATTTGGTTCAACGATATGATAACCATTAAGCTTAGGGCTTTTCTTAATAATTTGATTTATTTTTTTTAAACTATTAGTAAACTTTTTATTTTTAAAATCACCAGGGCATCCCAAAGAAGCAGAAAGATCGTATGGTCCTACCATAATTGCGTCAATTTCTTTGATTTTTAATAAGTTTTCTAAATTATCTATTCCCTTTTCACTCTCAATTTGTATGACCAAATATGGTTTAAATTTAGAATTTAAATTTTTATTTAGGTTAAGACCAAATTGATTGGAATTTGCATAACCGACACTCCTATTTCCAAAAGGTGGGTATTTCATTTTAGATATTAAAGAAATCAAATTTTCAGAATCTTCAATCATGGGTAGAATTAATCCCTTTGCCCCACTGTCTAAAGATCTTTGAATATTAATGGAATTAGACTCAATAAGTCTAACAAAGGGTATTTTATTATGTGAACTTATTATGTTAGATAATATCGAGATATCTTTATAATTATAAATTCCGTGTTCCATATCTAGGGCAATCCAATCATAATTCAGGGAACATACTGAGCTTATAGCAAATTGATCAAAAAATTGGCACCAAAATCCAATAAATGTATTTGATTTTTTAGACATCATTATTAATCCAAATTTGATTATAACTATTATGAAAAGTTTTGGGAAATTTTTTAATTAATTCACTTTGTTCTTTTTTTATTAATTTGAAATTGTTATTTAATAAAAAAGACTCTATATCATCTCTTTGTTCAATAAAATTATCATTTACTTCAATTAAAATTGATTTAATTTTCTTTATCTTTTCTCCAAAAGATTTCAAAATAATATTGTCAACACCATCAACATCAATTTTTAAATAATCAGGTGGTGTAAAATTAAGGAGTGATATCAATGTTTCTGGATTTAATGAAAAAGTTTTATATTGAAATACAGTATCCATTGTTTTGCCTTCCCAATTTTTATTTGCACCAAAATTAGAAAGAGCGCCACCCCAATCTATATTGGACATTGAAAAGGTGTTATTTTCATTTTTATTATAAATAGGTAATGGCATTATAGAAATGTTGTTAAGATTATTAATAAAGATATTTCTTGCTAAAACCTCAAGATTAAAAACAGAAGGTTCAAATGATATAACATTTAAATTTTCAAATTTTTTAGCTGCATAAATACTATACATTCCAATATTTGCCCCTATATCCCAAAAACAAGAATTTGAATGAAAACTATCAATCCAATCTAATGTTTCAGGCTCTTTTATTTTAAAGGTTTTAATCCTCCAATTATTGATACTATTAGGATT
>CABWYP010000025.1 GCA_902509695.1 uncultured Alphaproteobacteria bacterium
AATAGGGATTCCTCTAGCCCTTACTTCACCAATTAATTCTAAAACTCTACGACTTTCCTTAACACCTAATGCAGCTGTTGGTTCGTCCATTATTACTACCTTAGTTCCAAATGATGTAGCTCGAGCAACCGCAACTCCTTGACGCTGACCTCCTGATAAAGTTTCAACTAACTGATTAATATTTTGTATAGTCAGAAGACCTAATTCTGATAGTCTTTTTCTAGCCTCATCTTCCATAGCCTTTTTATCAAGAAATCTTAAAAATTTACCCATAAAACCTTTTCGTCTAATTTCTCTTCCTAAAAACATATTATCTGTAATTGAGAGGGCAGGTGATAGAGCTAGGTTTTGATAAACAGTTTCAATGCCAAGAGTTCTAGCTTCAATAGGTGAGGTAAAAGTTACGGTTTTGCCATCTAACAATATTTCCCCACTGTCAGGTGTGACCGCACCACAAAGAACCTTAATAAGTGTTGATTTTCCTGCACCATTGTCACCAATTACACCTAAAACCTCACCAGGGTACAATTCTAAATCAGCGCTCGCTAATGCAACTACTTTTCCATATTTTTTAGATAGGTTTTTAGCTACTAAAATAGGCTCCATTAATTTGATACCTTTCTAATCCACTGGTCGATACCAACTGCTATAATAATAAGACAGCCTAGAGCAAAACGTTGCCATAGAACATCTAATCCTGCTATAGATAGACCAGAGCTAAACACACCCACAATCAAAGCTCCAAAAAGAGATCCAATAATAGTTCCTCTTCCTCCAAATAATGAGGTACCTCCAATCACAACAGCTGTTATAGAGTCCAAATTACCTTCATAAAAGCTTGTGGGTGAAACTGAACCCACTCTTCCAATAGATACCCAAGCACCAATGGCAACAACTAGTCCTGCTACTGCATAAATAGAGACAAGCATTCTATCAGTTCTTATACCCGACAGTTCTGCAGCTTCTTTGTCATCACCAATAGCATAAACGTGGCGACCCCAGGCTGTTTTATTGAGTAAAAACCATAAGAAAATAAATATTCCAATCATTAAAAAAGCTCCATAAGTAAATACGAAACCACCTAAATTAATTCTTTCTCCCCAAAAGTGAAGAAGAGGTGCTTGAATTTCAATATCGGAACTCCTAATTGATTGAGAACCTGTAAAGAAAATAACAAGGGCGAAAAAAATATTCCAAGTACCTAATGTTACGATAAAGGGAGGAAGTTTTAATCGAGTTACAAGTAATCCATTAAAGGCACCAGTAGCTACACCTGAAACTAAACCAACCACAATAGCTGGAAGTGTAGGCATTCCCATTTCAACTGAGAGCTTACCCATAAATACTGAGGCTAGTACCATCATAGCGGCCACACTCAGGTCAATTCCAGCAGTAAGTATGATAAGAGTTTGAGCGGCTGCTAATATTCCAACTATCGTTACTTGTTGGACGATCAGTGAGAGATTAAAAGCTGAAAAGAATTTACCTCCAGCTAAAAATCCAAATCCTATAACACTGAGAATTAAAATAATAACAGGAACTATTGTTGGATTTCCATGAAGGAAGTGTTGAATTTTTTTTAAATTTGATTGTTCTCCGATGTCAAAAGTATGATGATCTTGGTCAACTTCTCCAATATCAGATGTGAATTTAGGTTGATCCTTCAGATCTTTAGATATGTCATCAGAAATTTTATTCATGATTAAATTTCAGAAATCAGGGCAGAATAATTCTGCCCTGAAAATTAGTAATTATTGGATTAACCCCAACATCTATCCATGCCTTCTTTGACACTAATAGACTCAACTCCGCTAGCTGCATCATCAGTAACTAGGTTTACACCTGTGTTATAGAAATCCAGTCCTGGAGTATTTGAAGGCTTTGATCCATCTTCAGCCCAAGCTGCAATAGCTTCCACACCAAGCGCAGCCATTAATAATGGATACTGCTGAGATGTAGCACCGATGATACCTCTTTCAACGTCAGCTACACCAGGGCAACCACCGTCAACTGAAGCAATAAGAACACTACCATCATCTTTACCCATAGCTTTTAATGCTTCATAAGCACCAACAGCTGCTGGTTCGTTAATAGTGTAAATTACGTTGATGTCTTGATCTTTTGCAAGACATTTTTCCATTGCAGTTCTTCCACCTTCTTCGTTACCATTAGTAACTTCGTTACAAATAATACGTGGATCATCTTCATCACCCCATTTTGATACATCTTTTACATCAATACCAAAACCAGTTAAGAAACCTTGGTCTCTAAGAACACCAACAGAAGGCTGACTTTCATTAAGGTCTAGCATAGCAATTTTTGCATTAGCAGCATCAGCACCTAATTTTGCAGCAACCCAAGCACCACCTAATTCACCAGCTTTAAAATTATCTGTAGCAAAAGTAGAATCTGCAGCAGTAATTGGCTCAAGCGGAGTATCTAGTGCGATGACTAGAAGGCCGTTGTCTTGTGCATTCTTAAGAACAGGAACAATCGCTTTTGTATCAGAAGCAGCAATTAAAATTCCTTTTGCGCCAGAAGCAATACATGTTTCCACAGCTCTTACTTGAGTTTCGTGGTCACCGTCAACTTTACCAGCAAAGAAAGATAGTTTAACACCCATTTCTGAAGCTCTTTTTTCAGCTCCCTCTTTCATTTTAACAAAGAAAGGGTTGATGTCCGTTTTTGTAATTAAACAAGCTTCAACTACATGACTACCTGCTTTTGCAGGCATAGTTGCAAAAGTAAATGCAACAGCCAAAAATGAAGCTAGCACTAGAGATAATTTTCTCATAGTAATTTCCTCCTATATATATAGTTAGTGTAAGTTATAAGAAATTATGTTTGAATCATAGACTTGTTTTTTGTCACATAAAGTGTTTGTCAATTATAGCTTTCCACTTTTCATAAGAACTTAAGATAACTTCATTTTTTTTCGGCGATATTATTTTTCTTTGCAGTTTAAAGTTACTTAAATCAGAGAAATCATTGATATTATTGTATTTTTTTATACCAAATAACAAAGAACCATATGATGACATTTCTTCAATTTCAGGAATGTGAACCTCAATTCCTAATAAGTCGGCAATTATTTGAACAAAAAAAATATTTTTTACCATCCCGCCATCTATGGCCAAACTTTCTGGTTTTATTTTTTTGGTATTTGCCAAAAATTCCAGATAAACAACCATTTGGTAAGCTACTGACTCCAAAGAAGCCCTTACGATATGATTTTTATTTGTAGATGCACCAATACCAAAAAAAGCAGCCTTTGCATTATTAATCCAATAAGGAGGACCCAAGCCAGTAAAAGCAGGTACTAAGTATACACCACCATTATTTTCTAATGCGTTTGACATCTCTTCGCTTTCAGCTGCGGAATTGATAATATTTAAATTATTTTTCAGCCATGAGATTGTTGCACCAGCAAATGAACTCAAGCACTCAAGTGCATAAACATTTTTATTGTTATTTGTATAAGCTAGTGATGTAAAAAAATTAGAGTCAATTAAAAATTCATTACCTATATTTGTTTGAATGTTAAATCCAGTACCGGTTGTTATTTTTGTATCACCTTTATTAAAACAAGAATTTGCAAAAAATGAAGCTTGTGCATCACCAGCAACACCAGTTATCATTATATTTTTTTTAAAAGCACCTTCAAAATTACTTTCACCAAAATTATCCGCACTGCTTTTAATTAATGGAAGTTTTATTTCACCAATATCAAAAGTTTCTAAAAGCTCATTATCCCAAATATTTTTTTCACAATTAAATAAAAGTGTTCTAGATGCATTTGTTGTGTCTGTAACATAATGTTGTAAATTTGTTAAACGATAAATTAAATAGGTATCAATTGTTCCAAATAAAACCTCACCACTTTGTAATTTTGGTTTTAAATTATCTATATTTCTAATTGCCCAATTCAGTTTACTTCCTGAAAAAAAGGAACTAATTTTTAAACCAGTTTTTTCTAGAATTAATCTATTAAGATTTTCATTACTTAGTATGTCATCGCAAAAACTTTGCCCTCTAGTACATTGCCATACAATTGCATTATGTACAGGTTTACCCGTTTTTTTTTCAAACAAACCAAAGGTCTCTCTTTGATTTGTAAGACTAATAAACTTTGGATCGGGTAAAATTTCTGACGCTCTTTTGACTAAGTAAATTAAATTTTGATAAATTTCCTCTAAATCATGTTCTACAAAACCATCTTTTGTGTAAATTTGTTTATGTTCTTTTTGAAATTTTTTAATTATCTTTAGGTCTTCATCGAAAACAATAACTGTTGTTGAAGAAGTACTTGAGTCAATAGTGATATAACTCATCTGTTAAGCCAATAAAGCTACGGAAGTATCTGCTATTTTTTCGGGACTCATACCATAATGGTCTAATACATCAGCCTGAGTTCCGTTAATCATATACTCATCAGGTATTCCTATAATTTTAAATTTAGTATTAAATTCTCCCTGAGAGATTATACTTGAACAACATTCACCTAATCCTCCATAAACGCTATGCTCTTCAATAGATATTAGTGCTTTAGTTTTGTTAATTGAATTAATTAGTGCCTCATTATCAAAGGGCTTAATGGTATGCATACTTATAACTTCAACATCTATGCCCTTATCTTGTAGAATTAAGCTTGCAAGATAGGCCCTTTGAACTGTTTCACCAGTTGCAACTAAAGTTAGGTCTTTTCCCTCTCTAATTATTGAAGCTTTGCTTATTTCAAAATTTGAATTTTTTCTTGGAAGATTCATCATAGGTTTTTTTCCATATCTTATGTATAGAGGTTTTTCATAGCTTACTGCTTTTTTGATGACTTCTGCTGCTTCAAAATTATCAGCAGGAGCAACTATACTTATATTGTTAATAGCTCTTAGTGCAGCAAAGTCATGTAAAGAATGATGGGTTGAACCTAATTGACCATAGCTAATTCCTGCACTAATACCAACAAGAGTGACCGGGTGATCAGAGTAAGATACATCATTTTTTATTTGCTCAAAGGATCTAGCAGTCAAAAAACTAGCAGGTGAAACTGCAAAAATAATTTTTCCTCCAGCAGCTAAACCCGCTGAAAGACCGACTAAATTTTGCTCAGCTATTCCTACTTCTATTATTTGATCTGGTAATTCATTTCCAAAGGTAACTAATTTACCAGAACCTCTTGAGTCACTGGTAACAGCAATAATATCTTTATTTTGTTTTGCTTGATTTAATAATGTCTCTGCAAATATTTCTAAATTAGGTTTTCCAATATCAGTCATTCACTTCACTTTAATCTTTTATTTAATTCTTCCATTGCAATTTTATATTCTCCCTCACTTGGCACTTTATGATGCCAACTTACTTGATTTTCTATAAAGCTTACTCCACATCCTTTAGTTGTGTTTGCAATAATTACATTTGGTTTATTTTTTTTAAAAGGAATTAATTCAAGAGATTGAAGTATCTCTTCAATTTTGTTTCCATTGATTATATTTACTTCAAACCCAAATGACTCAAATTTTTTATCTAATGGTTCAATTGGATTTACGTCTTCAGTCTTTCCTGTAATCTGTAATTTATTTCTATCAATAATAACTACTAAATTATCTAATTTATATTTACTCGCAGATGTACAAGCTTCCCACACAGACCCCTCTGATAATTCTCCGTCACCTAAGAGGGCATATACAAATTTATCTGACCCATTAATTTTTTTTGATATTGCCATACCAACAGCTACTGATAAACCATGTCCTAATGCCCCTGTATTATGTTCGATTCCCTTAATCTTTCTTGTTGGGTGACCAATAAAATGAGAATTAAAATTATTAAGAGTGTCTAAATCAGATTTTGAAAAAAAACCTTTGTCACAAAGAACTGTATAAAGAGCTTCTACAGAATGTCCTTTACTATGAATATATTGATTTCGATTACTTGAGCTAAAATTTTCTGGAGTAATACCAAGAATATTGTTGTAAAGGACATTTAAAATATCCAAACAAGACAAACTTCCACCTGTATGACCAGCACCAGAGTTGTATATAATTTCCAAAGTAGTTTTCCTATACTCTAGTGATTTTTGTTCAAGATATTTTATATTATTGCTCATATGTTTTAACTTTCAACTTTATCAAATAATAAATTAGTCATCATTACTAAAAAAAATATGAATAATTATTCAATAGGTAATATTTATAGAAAATTAATATAAAATATTAAATAATGTAAAAGAAGTAAAAAAGGAGGAATCGGTAATGAGAAATACCTTTCTTAAATTTGTTACACTTGTAGCGTTTGGATTTTCTACTTTATTAAGTGGTAATGTTTTCGCTCACGAGAATAAGCAATATACAATAGGTTTCGCAGCAGCAAACCTACAAGCTGACTTTTTTAATTTTATTAAAGAGTCAGTCGAAGCAGAAACTAGCAGATTAGGCCACAAAAGCATAGTAGTTGACTCTGGTGGTGATGATGCAAAACAAGTAAGTCAAATTGAAGACTTATTAGTTAAGCAAATTGATGCATTAGTCTTAATCATATCTGGTAACACAGATGGAAATGCTCAGATTAGAAAAGCTAAAGAGGCAGGTATCCCTGTAATAACAGTTGATAGAAATACTACAAACCCTCCAGGGGACTCTTTCATAGCCTCAGATAGTGAAGTAGCAGCTTATGAGATGGGAATGTGGGTTGCAGAGCAAACTGGTGGTAAAGGAATAGTAGGTGTTATTCAAGGCCAACTAGGATCTACACCAGAAATAGCAAGAGATACTGGATTTGAAAATGCTATAGCTCAATATCCTGATCTTAATACTGTTGAAAAACAAGCAAGTAAAATGTGGAGTAGAGATGAAGGTGTTTCTATTGCTCAAGACTTGTTAACTAGAAACCCTGAAATCACCGTTCTATTTGGTAGGTGTGATGCTCTTGCTCAAGGTGCAGCTCAAGCAGCTAAAGCAATGGGTAGAGATGATGTATTAGTTGTTGGATTTGATGGGGACAGAGCCGCTCTTCAAGACTTAAAAAACAATAATACCTTGTTGTCTGCTACTATGACTCAACAAACATTAACTATTGGAAGAAATGCAGTGAGATTTGCCATTGACGCAATTGAAGGTAGATATATTCCAAAAGAAATGTTGTACGGATCTACTCTCACAACTCCAGAGAACGTAGATCAATTCATGGGTGATGGACATCCATAATTTAATTTATTAAATAATTTTTATATAAAGTTATTTTTATGAGCGATCACCAAGGACTTGAAGTCAAAAAGGTTTCAAAGAGCTACGGTTCTGCGAAAGTTCTTAATGAAGTGTCTTTTGAAGTCAAGCCCGGAGAGGTGGTCGCTCTTTTAGGAGAGAATGGTGCAGGAAAATCAACTATTTCCTCTATTATAGCTGGCTCAGTTAATCACGACTCAGGATCAATGACTTGGAAAGGCGAAGACTACAACCCTTCTTCACCTGGCCATGCAATAAATAAAGGTATTGGCTTAATTCATCAAGAAACAAGGCTCTTAAAAGAACTTTCAGTAGCAGAGAATGTTTTTGTTGGTAGGTTAATTACAAAAAAAGGTGTTGTTGATTTTAAGACTATGAATTCGCTAGCCAGTGAGCAATTGAAAAGATTAGGACTTGAAATCTCTCCAAATCAACTTGTCAAAAATTTAAAAATGTCTGCTCAACAGCAAATTGAAATTGCAAAAGCTTTAACACTCAATTCAGAATTACTTATTCTTGATGAACCAACTTCGTCTTTGGGTGAGTCAGAAACTAATTTTCTTTTCGATAAAATTAGGCAACTTAAAAAAGAAGGAGTCTCATTTATTTATATAAGTCACAGACTAGAGGAAATTGAAAAAATAGCAGATAAAATAATCGTGTTAAGAGATGGCAATTTAGTTTCCTCCTATGATAATGCCAATATTCCAATCAATAAAATAGTTCACGACATGGTCGGAAGAGATGTTGATAGGATTTTTCCTAAAATTGAAAATAATTCTGAAATTGAGACTTTAAGAGTTGAAAATTTAAACTCCTTTGATGGAAGTTTTGAGAATATAAATTTTTCTATAAAAAAAGGTGAGATATTTGGTATAGCAGGATTAGTAGGAGCAGGTAGAACGGAATTAGTGAGAGCGATCTGTGGTGCTGATACAATATCATCTGGAAAAATTTTTGTTGAGAGTAGAGAAATTTCTATTAATTCCCCTCAAGAGGCAATTAAAAATGGTATTGTGATGGTTCCTGAAGATAGAAAAAGTTTAGGTCTATTATTAAATCAATCTAATTCTCAAAATATTTCAATAGCTAACTTTGATATTTTTTTAAAAACAGGATGGGTCTCACCAAAAGAAATAAAACAATTTTCTCAAAAAGGAATAGATTTAATGGGAGTCAAAGGAAATACTGAACAAAATGCAAATGAGTTATCAGGAGGAAACCAACAAAAATTACTTATTTCAAAATGGGTATCAAGAAATCCAAAGATTTTAATTTTTGATGAGCCTACTAGAGGTATTGATGTTGGTGCACGTCATTCTATCTATCAAGTAATGAAAAACCTCTCCGAAAAAGGTATATCAATAATTGTTGTCAGTTCAGACTTAGAGGAGGTTGTAGGTTTATCTCATAAAATGTTAATATTAAGTAGAGGCATCCAAAAAAATATCTTAATAAATGATGAAAGTATCTCTAGAGTAGAGATAATGAAACAAGCTACAAACTAATGGAAAGATTCTCAGGAAAAACAGTCGTTATAACCGGTTCAGGAAGGGGTATTGGCAAAGAAATAGCTCTTAGATTTGCTAAAGAAAAAGCAAATGTGGTGCTTACTTCAAATGAAAACTTAGTTCATGAAGCCTGTAAAAGTTTTAAAGATATGGGTTATGAGGCATCCTCATTTGAGGCTGATGTAAGTGATAAATCGTCAGTAATAGACCTTTTTAATTTTGCTGAAAAACAGTATGGAGAGGTAAATATTTCTGTCCATAATGCCGGAGTTATCACCATAGCTAAAGTTGAGAATCTAACAGAAAAAGAATGGGACTTTAATTTAGATGTGAACACAAAGGGAGTTTTCCTATGTTGTCAGCAAGCTATATCTAAGATGAGAAATAGTAAAAAAGGTGGCAGTATTATCAACATGGCGTCAGGACAAGCTAGGGATGGATTCATTTATACCCCTCACTATGCAGCAAGTAAATTCGGCGTGATGGGTCTTACGCAAAGCTTGGCTAAAGAAGTAGCTACAGAAAATATAAACATTAATTCTATTTGCCCAGGCATCATTGATACAGATATGTGGGCTTATAATGATTCAAAGTGGGGAGAGATTCTAGGAGGCTATAAAAAAGGAGAATTAATGAATAGCTGGGTCCAACAAAACGTTCCAATGAAAAGAGTTGGCACTGGCGAAGATGTTGCGGCATTAGTTTCATTTTTAGCCTCAGATGATGCAACGTATATCACAGGTCAAACAATCAATGTTGATGGAGGGTTGATTATGTCCTGATTAAATTTGGATTTAACTCTTCATGGATAATATTATAAATACAGCAAAAAGAATTTTTAGAGGCACTCAAGGTACTTTTCTTGGTTTGATAGTGTTAACTGTATTCTTCTCTCTTGCCTCTCCCTACTTTTTTCAAGCACGAAATTTTATAAATATTTTAGACCAAGTCACCGTTCTAGGAATTATGGCTCTTGGCATGACAGCTGTCATTATTATTGGAGGCATCGATCTCTCAGTCGGTTCCATTCTTGCCTTATCGATGATGGTTACTGGTTGGGTTTGGGATGCATTTGGCGTTCCGTTACACTATGCATGTTTAGTAGGAATTTTTATGGGATCAATCGCAGGATTAATTAACGGTTTACTAGTATCATATTTAAGATTACCAGCGTTTATAGCAACTTTAGCGATGCTTTCGGCTGCCCGAGGTTTAGCTAATATTTTTACTGATGGCAAACAAATATATGGTTTTCCTGAATGGCTTACAAATTTATCTGTTGTAAGGCATTTTGGTTTTATACCAGTTACAATGTTGGT
>CABWYP010000026.1 GCA_902509695.1 uncultured Alphaproteobacteria bacterium
TGCTAAAAATTATAATTCTTTTAACAACTCCAGACTTAAAACAAGAGACAAGATTAAAACAATTTTGGAGCTAAAATTTGACAGTAACGAATATTTAAAAAAATCGCTCCCTGAAATGCTAAAATTTTTACTTCGTCCAGGAAATATTTTTATGTCCATAAAGATGCTACACCAAAATAGTGACTTTATATGGAATTTAGCAGGTGATAAATCAAATGACTTTAATTATTACTCAAAACGAGGTTTACTATCCATGGTCTACTTAGCTACTCTTATTTATTGGTTAAACGACAAGTCAGATAAAGGTATTGGTACTAAAAATTTTATTAGCAAATCAGTTGACGGAATAGTAGATGGAGTTTCAAGACTCAAACAACTAAGTATGCTTCAAACTTTAGCCCAAAATTTCTTTTCAAGATTCAATACAAGTAAAACTTAAAACTTATCTTTACAACCCCTCGTTATTTCAAGATGCTTAATCAAGGTCTAGCGGTTAAGCCCCCATCAATTATCAGTTCTGTACCAGTTATATACTCACTTTGATCACTAAGTAAAAAAAGTATTCCCTCTGCTATACCTTTAGGTTGAATGATTTTTTTGATTGGCATAAAGTTTTTAAGATTTTTTTTAGCATTAGGTATTTTTTTCCATCGACTTTGCATTGGAGTCTCTACAGCTCCAGGTAAAATAGTATTACTTCTTATATTGAATGACCCAAACTGTATAGCTAGAGATTTTGAGAGTCTTATCATTGCCGCTTTAGATGCACCATATGCATCTTGAGGCTTGTCATCACCAGATAAAGCATCTACTGATGAGATATGAACCATTGATCCAAATTTATTTTTTTTCATGACTGGAATTATTAACTTTGATAATAGGACCATTGTTTTTAGGTTAATGTCAAAAACCTGATCCCAAACTCTAAGATCCAGATTTACTGCAGATACATCTTTACCAAACCATAAAACTCCTGTTGTATTTACCAGGTAGTCAATTCTTTTATGTTTTTTAATAAAATCTCTAATCACTTCGTCTAAATGAGATTTATTGGTTAGATCAATTTGACAAAAAGTTATTTTTTTATTCTGAATTAGCCTATTTTTTGGTTTTTGTATATCAAGAGCTAGAATTTGTAAGTTATATTTTAAGAGTAAAGAAATGGTTGCGAGCCCAATACCACCTGAGGCACCTGTTACAACAGCAGTTTTTCCTTTTAAGCTTAATTTCATAAAAAAAACATAAATTTATTTCACATTAAGTAAACACATCAATTTTGAAGAAACCAATTGACTTTTTCAGTCCAAATTTTCATTATATTACAATTATTCTAGGAGGATTTATGAGTATTCAAAGAACTATAACACCAATTGATAATAGTGTTTATATAGAAAGACCTTTAGCATCTGATAGCCAAATCAATGAAACTTTAGAGAAATCCCAAAAAAGTTTTAGTCTATGGAAAAACACTTCCATCGATGAACGTATAAATATCATTAATAAGTTTATTGATAATTTACTTAACCTTAAGTCAGAAATATCTAAAGAAATTTGCTGGCAGATAGGAAGGCCAATATCTCAATGTGGAAATGAATTAAGAGGATTTGAAGAACGTTCTAGACATATGGTAGACATAGCCAAAGAGTCTCTTCAAAACATTCCTGCAAGAAAAAATGATGAATTTGATAACTTCATCTATAAATCACCTTTAGGTGTTATCTTTGTTATGGCTCCCTGGAATTACCCAATTATTACAGCAACTAATACAATTATACCTGCGTTACTTGCTGGAAATACTATGGTTCTCAAACACTCATCTCAAACTCCAATGTGCGCTGAATTAATTAGCCAAGCATTTGATAATACTGGATTACCAGAAGGAGTTTTTCAATTTGTTCATACAAACCATCAGGCATGTGAAAAGATAATTTCTGATCCTAGGGTTTCTCACGTAGTGTTCACTGGTTCAGTAAGAGGTGGTCAAGAGGTAAAAAAATATATTGGTACAAGATTTATTAATGCAGGTCTTGAATTAGGTGGAAAAGATCCAGCGTATGTTAGGGCAGATGCAGATGTGAATCACGCTGTTGAAAATCTTGTTGACGGTGCCTTATTTAATTCTGGTCAATCTTGTTGTGGTATTGAACGAATTTATGTAGACCATTCGATTTATAATGATTTTATTGATGAATTCAAAGCCATTACCGAGCAATATAAATTAGGAGATCCTTCTAATGAGGAAACTAATTTAGGGCCAGTAGTAAGACAGTCTGCAGCTCAATTCATTCGAAAGCAAATGATTGAAGCCGAAAAACAAGGGGCTAAGAGATTAATTGACGAAAGTAAGTTTCCAATTGCAAAAGATGAAAACTGCTACATTGCTCCTCAGGTCATGGTAAATGTAGATCATTCTATGAGGTTTATGATGGAAGAAACTTTTGGACCAGCTGTAGGTATTATGTCAGTCAAAGATGATCTGGAAGCGAAACAATTAATGAACGATAGTCCCTACGGTCTCACAGCATCAATTTGGACTAAAGATTTGGACTTTGCAAAAGCTTTTGGAAAAGACATTGAGACAGGTACTTTTTTTATGAATAGATGTGACTACCTTGACCCTGCACTAGCATGGACAGGTGTAAAGGATACTGGAGTAGGATGCTCATTGTCTGTTTTGGCATTTGATCAGTTTACTAGACCTCAAAGCTTTCATATGCGTAAGGTAGTCTAATAAACTTAATGCCAACTGTTTTTATTTTATACGTTAAAGTAATAGATAAAATTACAGATATAATAGGACGAATTACTATGTATACCGTCTTTGCAATGATGGCTATCTTAGTTTTATCTTTTGTAACAAGAAATATAATAAACTTCCCCTTGTTGTGGATCATTGAAATGGCTCAGTTCATCATGACTGGCTACTATCTTATGGGTGGTGCATATTCAATGAAAGAAAATCAACATGTAAGGATGGATTTAGTCTATGGAAATTTATCTGAGAAAAATAAAGCTAGAATGGATTTATTTACAAGTATCTTTTTAATATTTTATTTAATTGTTTTATTAATAGGTTCTTATAATAGTCTCGTTTACACGCTCGAGACAAAAAAAACATTATTTTCTGCTTGGAGGCCCTATGTCTGGCCCATCAGCAGTATTATGTTTACTGGTATTTTATTAATGATACTTCAAACAATTTCTATGGTTTTTAAAGACTACGCTAAAGTCAAAGGAATAAAGATTTAATGTTTGCTGAATATTTTAGTTATGAAGCAATAGCGATTTTGATGTTCTCTACCATGGTTTTAATGTTATTGACTGGACAGCGTGTTTTTGGTGCTATTGGGTTTGTAGCTGCAGCTGCAGCTCTTCTCATATGGGGTAATGGAGCTGTAGAGATGCCCTTCACAGCCTCATGGAAATTATTTAAGTGGTATCCTATGCTCACACTACCTTTGTTTATTTATATGGGTTATATGATATCTGAATCAGGTATAGCTAATGATCTCTATAAAATGTTCCACGTTTACTTTGGAGGCACTCGAGGAGGTTTAGCAATTGGCACTATGTTTATGATGGTAGCTATCTCTGCTATGAATGGACTTAGTGTTGCTGGTATGGCGGTAGGAGCAACAATAGCTTTACCTGAAATGTTAAAACGAAATTACGATAAACGGATGATTAGTGGGGTAGTCCAAGCAGGTAGCTCATTGGGTATTTTAATTCCCCCTAGTGTCGTCCTTGTATTATATGGAATGATAGCAAGACAACCAGTAAGTAAACTTTGGTTAGCTGGATTAATTCCTGGATTGATCATGGCTACTCTTTTTATTTTATACATCTACATAAGATGCAAACTGCAGCCAGAATTAGGCCCAGTACTTCCTGAGAAAGAAAGAAAAATGCCTTTAATTGAAAAAATCAAATTATTAAGAGCGGGAATAATTCCTTTTGCAATTTTTTTTGTAATGACAGGGTTATTTATTATGGGTATTGCAAGTTTAGTTGAATGCTCCGCAGTAGGTGCATTAGCAGCAACAATTGCTGCTTGGAGCAAAGGAAGACTTAGTTTTAGAGTAATAGAAGATGTATGTAAAAAAACTTTAGGTGTTTCTTGTATGTTTATGTGGATAATTTTAGCAGCTCTATGCTTTGGAGCTGTCTTTGATGGAATTGGGGCTACTAAGGCAATTGAATCTTTATTCATTGAAAGATGGAATCTAAGTCCGTGGGGAGTTTTAATTATGATGCAGCTATCCTACATTCTTATGGGTATGTTTTTAGATGATACAGCAATGTTAGTAATAGTAGCGCCTTTGTATGTACCCTTAATTATTGCTCTAGGTTTTGACCCTATTTGGTACGGAGTTTTATATACTATTACATGTCAAATAGCTTACATGACCCCACCTTTTGGATACAATTTATTCTTAATGAGAGCAATGGCACCAAAAGAAATCACTTTAATTGATATTTATAGATCAATTATTCCTTTTGTATTAGTCATGTTATTTGGTTTAGTTATAATGATGATGTTCCCTCAAATTGCCTTGTGGCTACCCACAACAATATTAGGTTAAGATTAAAATTACTCTTTATTATGTAGGTGAATTAAGCATATAATAGAATTAGGAGGAATCTAATGTCGACAAAAATTAAAAATAAAACCACTACCTCTTCTAGAAGAGGTTTTTTAAAAAAAGCAGGTTTGGTTTCAGCGGCAGCTATAGGTGCAACAGCAGCAAAAGCACCATACGTTTATGCAGCATCCAATCCAATTAAATGGAGATTACAAACTTACTCTGGTGCACCATTGGGCGCTCACGTTGTCCTTCCTCAGATTGAAGCTTTTAACAAAGCTGCTCATGGGGAAATGGAAATTGAGCTTTTCTATGCTGATCAATTAGTTCCGACTGATGAACTATTTAGAGCTATGCAAGCTGGAACCATTGATGCTGTTCAAAGTGATGACGCAACAATGGGCTCGCCTGTAGATATTTCAGTGTTTGGAGGGTACTTCCCATTTGCTACTCGATATAGTCTTGATGTCCCAGCAATGTTTAGATATTACGGTCTAGATAAAATTTGGGCTGAGGCCTATGGTGAAGTAGATAATGTTACTTGGCTAAGCACTAGTGCTTGGGATCCATGTCATTTATTTACAGTTAACAAGAAAATTGAAAAGCTCTCTGACATGAAAGGTTTAAGAGTTTTTGGCGTGCCAACAGCTGGTCGTTTCTTGGCTCAGTATGGCCTTATCCCAGTAACTGTTCCTTGGGATGATGTCGAGGTTGCCATGCAAACTGGTGAACTTGATGGAGTTTGCTGGTGTGGATTTACAGAAGCTTACGAAGTTGGATGGGCAGACATATGTAACTATGCACTAACAAATTCAGTTACTGGTGCTTGGTTTGGATCATATTTTGCAAACTCTGAAAGTTGGAATAAACTTTCACCTAAACTCCAAGAGCTATTCAAGATGTCTATTGACCAATCTCATTACTATAGACAAGTATGGTATTGGGGTGGTGAAGCTGATCTTCGTGTTAACGGTAAGAAGATGGAACTAACTAGTCTTCCTTCCGACGAATGGGCAGGTGTTGTAAGTGATGCTGGAAAATTCTGGGATGATGTTGCTGCATCCTCTCCAAGAAGTGGTAAAGTTGTTGAAGCATTTAAATTATATGCAGAAACAATGGAAAAAGCCGGATATCCTTATAGATAGTCATTAAATCAATCTCACCTCATTTAATGGGGTGAGATTTTCTTATTTAGAGAATTCTTTAAAAAAATATGAGCATAAATTTTAGTCAATTAGAAAAAAAAATTAAAGCTAAAGAAATAGATACCGTTTTAGTATCTCTTTCTGATATGCAAGGTAGGTTAGTAGGAAAGAGAGTAACAGGGAAGGCTTTTTTAGATTACGTGCATAAAGAAACTCATTTTTGTAATTACCTCTATACAGTAGATATGGATATGTACACAGTACCTGGTTTCAAGTCTTCCTCTTGGGAAACTGGATATGGAGATATGACAGTCATACCTGACCAAAATACGATTAAAATACTGCCTTGGTTACAAAATACTGCCTTAGTCCTTGGCGACGCTTACGAGCATGATGGAAAAACTCCGGTTAATCACTCAACACGTCAAATTTTAAGGGATGCAATTGGTAAAGCAAACAAGATGGGATTTGAACCAATGTTGGGATCCGAGTTAGAGTTTTTCTTATTTAAACAAACCTATGAAGAAATTCATGCAAATAATTATAAAAATTTAAAAGAAACTTCATGGTACATAGAAGATTATATGATTTTCCAAACCTCTAAAGAGGAACCCTTTAACCAAGAATTAAGAAATAGTTTACTTGAGTCTGGAATATATGTTGAGTGTACAAAAGGTGAGGCGTCTCCTGGTCAACAAGAAATAAATGTTGTCTTTACTGATGCTCTTAATATGGCAGATAACCATATTATAATTAAAAATGCTGCTAAAGAGATTGCTTTTAAACATAACCGAGCTGCAAGTTTTATGGCTAAGTATAATAAGGATGTTTGTGGGAGCTCTTGTCATATCCATAACTCTTTATTTAATATGAAATCAAAAAAAAATATTTTTGCTGACCCAAAAGACAAATTTGGTATGTCTAAAATTTTCAAAAGTTATGTAGCTGGACAAATTTTATTCCTAAGAGATTTATCAATATTCTTAGCCCCAAACGTAAACTCTTATAAACGCTTTCAAGAAGGGTCATTTGCCCCAACAACTGCAGCATGGGGGATCGATAATCGAACCGCTGGATTTCGTTTAGCAGGGCATGGTAATTCTATAAGAATAGAGTGCAGAGTCCCAGGTGCCGATGTTAATCCTTACTTAGCATTTGCAGGTTTAATTCAAGCAGGCCTATACGGTATTGAAAATAAACTTGAATTAGAGGATCCTTTATCAGGTAATATTTATCAAAATAAGAAAGCCAAAAATGTACCTGGTACACTTCGTGAAGCAATTGATTTAGCTAAAAAGTCTAAGCTGCTTCCACAAATTTTTCATCCCGACGTTTTAGAACATTATATTCATGCCGCCCAATGGGAACAGTCAGAATATGATAAGTCTGTAAATGATTGGGAACATAGACGTTATTTTGAAAGAGGATAAAAAATGCAAAATATGAACTGGAACTACCCAACTAATGTTTGGTTTGGAATTGATAGAGCCAAACAAATTCAAGATGCTTGCGATAATTTAAATATTAAAAACCCTTTAATTGTCACTGATCCTGGTTTGCTACAAACTTCAATCATTGATCAAATAAATAATGATTTATCATCTAAAACAGCTATTTATTCCAATGTTCAAGGAAACCCTACTGGGTCTAACGTTACCAATGGTGTTACAACTTTTTTAGAGGGAAATCATGATGGCGTTATTGCAATTGGTGGCGGTTCAGGAATGGATGCTGGAAAAGGCATAGCTTTTTTAGCTCATCAATCTCGTCCCCTTTGGGATTTTGAGGATATTGGTGATTGGTGGACTAGAGCTGACTCCTCAGTGATTAAACCAATTATTGCGATACCTACAACTGCTGGTACTGGGTCAGAAGTTGGAAGAGCAGGGGTTTTTTTAAATGAGGAAACTCAAAAGAAGAAAATTATATTTCACCCTAAAATGCTACCAGAAATTGCAATATTAGATCCTTCTCTGACAGTTAATCTTCCAAAAGGAATTACTGCTGGAACAGGTATGGATGCTTTAGCTCA
>CABWYP010000027.1 GCA_902509695.1 uncultured Alphaproteobacteria bacterium
GGAAAGATGCGCTTAATTTCATGAACCTTATCTACACAAATAGTTTTTCAAAAATGAAACCAGGTTCCGCAAGATATGCTTTGATGCTTGGAGAGGATGGTATGGTCAAAGATGACGGTATTATATCTAAAATTTCAAATGAACATTTTATTGCTACTACTACTACAGGAGGTGCTGCAACTGTTTTAGGTTGCATGGAAGAGTATGCACAAACTGAATGGCCAGATTTAAATGTGTATATGAATTCTATCACAGAACAGTTTGCAACTTTTAATATTAGTGGTCCAAAGACAAGAGATATTATGAACAAAGTTTTTCCAGAAATTGATTTTAGCAATGATGCTTTTCCTTTCATGACATTTCAATTTCATAATTACCTAGATACGCAAATAAGAATTTTAAGGGCAAGTTTTACAGGTGAAATAGGTTATGAAATTTATGTACCATCAAAAATGGCTATTAAGCTTTGGGAACATCTCCATAATTATGGAAAAGATTTTGGGCTTATTCCATACGGAACAGAGACTATGCATTTACTCAGGGCCGAAAAAGGTTATATCATTGTCGGCCAAGATACTGATGGTTCGATTACTCCAATGGATTTAGGATTAAACTGGATGATTGGCAAAACCAAAACTGATTTTTTAGGAAAACGCTCATTGACGAGATCAGATACTATTAGGTCTGATAGAAAACAACTTGTTGGAATATTACCAACTAATAAGTCAGATGTATTATCTGAAGGCCAGCATATTATTTCTAATCAAATAATCACAACCCCAATGCCTATGTTAGGTCATATTACTTCAAGTTATATAAGTCCTACTCTTGGTCATAGTTTTGGCTTAGCCGTAATTAAAGATGGCCATAGTTTAATTGGTACAAAAGCTTTTGCCTCTACGCCTGATCAAAAAACAATAGCGATTGATATTGTTAAACCTATTTTTTACGATGAGGAAAATAAAAGGCTAGTATCATGAGGGAAATTATTCGCTCAAATAACGTTGAAATTTATTTATACCCTTGTCAACAAATCATTATTCGTGGAAATGGTGACTCAGAATTTAATAATACTATAAACAAATTATTTAAGTTGTTGCCACCATCTGACAACCTAAGAGTCATATCAAATAAAGAAATAATTCTATCAAAGATGTCATTTGATCAATGGAATTTAATTTTTATTAAAGAGATTTCTGAAAAAAAACTTAATCAATTCATTGAAAAATTAAATAAAGTTAATTCTATTCTAGCTACTAATTTTTCAGATGCTCAAAATTTTTTCCAGATAAAAGGTCAAAATACATACAATACATTGAATAAATTAACCCATTTTGATTTTAGGAAAAAATCTTTTAAGCCCCTTAATGCCGCTCAATCACTTTTAGCCAGAATTGACTGTACTTTTTTAAGGTTTGAGGACAGCATATTAATAGGATGTAATCGCTCTTTTGCAGATTATTTAGAAGATCGGCTGATCGACGCAGTTAATTTCTAGACATTAATTCGTATTGACATCATTTTTTGGAACTGATTATCTTTAGATAATAATTAGGGGGAGCTCATGTCTCATAAATCTAGGATAATAATTGTTGGAAGTGGTATTGTTGGGGCAAGTACTGCTTATCACTTAGCGCAACTCGGTTGGAAAGATATGCTTGTCCTTGACCAAGGGCCGTTATTTGAGACAGGTGGATCAACCAGTCATGCCCCTGGAGGAGTGTTTCAAACTAATCCATCAAGAATGATGTGCAAGTTTGCACAATACACAGTTGATCTTCTTCGTTCTCTAACATTCGAAGGTAAGCCTTGCTATCACACCGTAGGAGGGATTGAAGTTTCAAAAACAAAAGAAAGGCATGAGGATCTTTATAGAAAATTAGGTATTGCCCATAGCTATGGATTAACTGATGCTAAAATTATTTCACCCGATGAAGTTCTAAAGATGAGTCCTTACATTGATCCTGATAAGATTCACGGTGGATACTATGTTCCAACAGATGGGCTAGCTGCTCCAGTAAGAGCTGTTAGAGCAATGGCTAAATATGTTACTGATAATAACGCAGGTGAATTTATCGGCGATACACCTGTTACAGGTTTTAAAGTTTCTAATAATCAAATTCGTGGTGTTGAAACACCCAAAGGTAGTTACGATGCTGATATAGTTTTAGTATCTACAGGCATCTGGGCACCTAAGATGGGAAGACTTGCAAATATTTCTTTACCACTAGTTCCGTGTGAACATCAAATGGCATGGTTAGAGCCATTTGAGGAATTAAAAGAGTTTCAAGCTGATCACAAGGAAGCTCAAGTAGAACATGCTTTAATTCGTCATCAAGATTACAGTCTGTATTTCAGGCAATGGAACGATACCTATGTTATAGGTAATTACCGTCACGAGCCTCGAATTTTGGAGTCTGAGGAATTAAAAAAACCTGAAGAAGCAGAGGAAATGCCATCTCTCGTTGACTTTAGGCCAGGTGATTTTGAAGGCGCTCATAAAGAGTCAAATTGGTTATTTCCAAAATTTGCAGAAAAAAAATTAACAAAAAAAATTAACGGTCTTTTTTCTTTTACAACTGATGGAAATCCTTTAATGGGCGAAACATCAATTAAAGGTTTATGGACCGCAAATGCCGTATGGATTACGCATAGCGGTGGAGTTGGAAAAGCTATGGCAGAATGGATCGCTAATGGGGAGCCTGAATTAGATGTTCGCCAAGGTGATATAAATCGTTTTCACCAACACCACCATGTGAGAAAGTACTTAAGAGCCCGGGGGAAACAAAACTATAGGGAGGTATATGATATCATCCATCCCCTTCAACAAATGGAACAACCTCGTCCGCTTCGAAGAAGTCCTTTTTATTCAAGGCTTGAGGGACAAAAAGCACAATTTTTTGAGACCATGGGATGGGAAAGACCACAGTGGTTTGAGTCAAATGCTGAATTAATAAAAGGTAAAAATTTTCCAAATAGATCAGGATGGGCTTCTAAATATTGGTCTCCTATTCAAGCAGCTGAGCATTTAGTAACACGACAAACAGGAGCTCTTTTTGATATTACAGGTTTCGTAAAAATAGAAGTTAATGGTAAGGGAGCTTTAAAATTACTCCAAAAAGTTTGTACAAATAATATTGATGTTCCCGTAGGAAAAGTAGTTTATAGCGTTATATCTAATATTTACGGAGGTATAAAAAGCGACTTAACTATTTCTAGATTGGAAGAAAATAAATTTTGGGTTTTAGCTGGTGCAGGAAATGGCATGATTGATATCAATTGGCTTAGAACTAATGCTCCAGATGATGGAAGCGTTCAAATTATTGATTGGACTTCAGCATTAGCAGGTATTGGACTATGGGGACCTAACTCTAGATCTGTTTTAGAAAAACTTTGTGAAGATGATGATGTTTCAAACAATGGGTTTCCTTTTTTCTCTATAAAAAAAATATCGATTAGCAATATACCGTGTGTTGCAGTTAGAATTTCTTATATTGGTGAACTTGGTTGGGAAATCTATACCCCAACTGAATATGGTTTATCTTTATGGGATGAGATAAAAGAAAAATCTCGAGAATTTAATATTATCTGTTCTGGAGCAGGTGCTTTTGAATCTTTAAGATTAGAAAAAGGCTATCGCTCACTTGGGACGGATATTCATACAAACACCAATCCCTATGAATCAGGTTTAGGATTTACAGTTAAGTTAAAAAAGGATGAGGATTTCATTGGAAAACAGGCACTATCGGAGATAAAACAGAAACCTATTGAGAAAAAACTGGCATGTATGGTAATTGATGACCCAGATGGAATGGCTTTAGGCACTGAACCAATTTATAGCGACGGTAAGGCTGTGGGTTATGTAACTAGCACCAATTATGGGTATTTTGTAGACAAGCATATTGTGTATGGATATTTACCCATAGATCTATCTAATAATGGTACGAAATTAGAACTAGAATATTTTGGTAAAAGATATCCATTAACTGTGACTCAAGAACCTCTTCTTGATCCTGAAAATAGTAGGTTGAAATCATAGCAATTCTAAGATTTTAAATGAATAAAGAGAATATCATTTCCTTAATTGATGGATTCACTATTGAATTAAATCCTAAGGTTAGACATAAAATAAAATCAATCCCACTTGATAGTAAAAATAATGTTTACATTACTTATCTTCCTGATGCTTTGGAAAACGATATTTTAGAAACTGTAGAATTTGTATCCAAAAATAACTTAATACCTATAACTCACCTTCCAGCAAGAACTATGAGAGATATAGAGCATGTCGATGATTTCTTATCAAAAGTTAGAGATAGGACAGATAGTGATAAAATTTTAGTTATAGGTGGTGGTGGCGATCAACTAGGAAAATTAACATCCTCTTATGAAATTTTACAATCAGGAGTTTTAAGTCAACATGGTTTTAAAAAAATAGGAATAGCAGGCCATCCCGAAGGGTCACCTGATATTAGTGAAGAAACTGTAAATAAATTTCTTGATAAAAAATTTGAATTAACTCAATCTCAAAATTTAGATTTAGAATTAGTAACTCAATTCTTCTTTGATGCTGAACCTTTTATTCAATGGTGTGAAACTTTAATTAAAAAAAGAATTACTTTGCCTGTTCGTGTTGGTTTTCCTGGACCTGCTTCTTTTAAAACTCTTTTGAATTTTGGAGTAATGAGTGGTGTTGGAAATTCAATTAATTTTTTAAAAAAAAATTCATCAAAAGTTACTGATTTATTAACTAAAACTTCGAACGATTTAATGCTGTCTCAACTGGCAGATTATTCACAAGAGGAAAGTCCTCTTAAAAAGTTTCATTGCTTCCCTTTTGGAGGTTTTGAAAAGACATGTTACTGGTTAAATGATGTCCAAAATGGTGAATTTACTATCGAAAATAACAAAATAAAGCTCCACAAAAAAATTTTTTAAAACTCTACTTTTTGATTGCATCCTAAATAAAAAATAATATTTATGAGAATGCTAATAGCTTTTTAGGAGGAAATATGAAGCTAACACAACCAAGCACCGTGGATCAGTCTGATAGACTAGTTCCTTATAACTTAAGACAATCTGGACCGACTCCACAACAAATGTTGATCTCTACAAGAGTTAGAAAATCAGCATACTGGCACCTTGCTGTTGAAGCAGGATGCTGGAGATGTACTGTATATAATCGTATGTATCACCCAAGAGGTTATGTAAAACCTGAAGATGGTGGGGCTATGGTTGAATATGATGCTCTTGTTAATCATGTAACAATGTGGAACGTCGCTGTTGAAAGACAAATTAGAGTTAAAGGACCAGATGCATTAAAGTTTACTAATTATGTTATTACAAGAGATGCTTCAAGAATAGAGGTAATGCACGGCAAATATGTTATCCTTTGTAACAGTAAAGGTGGGGTATTAAATGATCCTATTTTGTTAAGAGTTGCAGAAGATGAATTTTGGTTTTCACTATCTGACTCTGACATTATGTTTTTTTTACAAGGCGTTAACCATGATAAGAAATTTGATGTTTCTATTGATGAAATAGATGTTGCCCCAGTTCAAATACAAGGGCCTAAATCTGTTGATTTAATGGCAGACCTAGTTGGAGAGGCAGTTAGAGAAATTCCTTATTATGGACTTATGGAAGCAAAAGTTGGTGGAAGAGATTGTATTATTTCTCAAACAGGTTTTACTGGAGAGAAAGGATATGAAATATATCTTAAAGATGCAACTTTATATGCTGATGACATGTGGAATGCTGTTTTAGAAGCAGGTAAAAAACACAGCTTAAGAGTTATTGCACCAGCCCACCATAGAAGAATTGCTGCAGGTATTTTATCTTGGGGACAAGATTTAGATGCTGAAACATATCCTTTTCAATGCAACCTAGGATACCAGGTACCTCGTAAAAAGACTGACGACTATATTGGTAAAGAAGCACTTGAGGCTATGAGAGCTAAAATGGAATCTGGTGGTAAACCTTATAGTAATCAGCTAGTTGGATTTGTTCTTGGAGGAAAGCCAATTGAAGAATATGCACCTGATTTTTGGTTAGTTTCTGAGGATGGAAATACTCCCGTTGGATATTTAACATCACCTTGGTACTCACCTGAGCTTCAAACCAATATTGCAATGGGATATGTACCTTACGAGAAAAAGGGCATTGGAAATAAATTTAAATTTCATTTACCAGATGAATATTGTGATACACCAGGTCAACCTGTTGATGGTGAAATTGTTGAAATGCCGTTTAGACCATCAGTAAACCCTAATGCTAGAGAAATTGCTAAATCAGAAGGCAGAGACTCAGCATTTTAATTATCTAATTTCTTAAAAGCCCAGTTTGAACAACTGGGCTTTTTTTTATTGTACTTACAAGATTATATAAATACATTGAGTTTCCCATGAAACATGACTTAGATCGTTTACAATTAGAACTGGAGTATGGCCAAATTATCAATTTTGATAATAAGAAGTATATATTAAGTTCCTCTGACGAGAATTTTAACAAATATAATAAGCTTATTATGAAATCAGAAATTACACTTCCAGTTGATTTACTAAAATTTCATGGGATTGATATCAAAGCATCAGAAAAATTTATGAAATTTAAAATTGTTAAAAATCCTAAAAGCATTCAAAGTTTTTTTAAGAAAAACAATATTTCTAAGATTATTGATGTTGAATCAGGCGTTCAATTAGATAATAGTGAAAAAAAAATTATTTCTATTTTTAAAAAACTCAACCTACTACCCTTTCCAATTTTTTTGAAAAAAAAACAAGTAAATGAAAAAAAGTATTATTTGTTTCATTTGAATAAAATTATAGGAGCTGTAAAAAAATCAAAAATTATATATAGAAATTCAACATTTCTGCCTCTTAAGAAAAATCATAATGTTAAAATTATGTTATTTGATGACTTAATTTTAAAAACTACACATTACGCTTTAATTTTTAATGAAGATAAGAAAATACAAAATCCTCTTGTACGTATTCATTCTTCTTGCCTTACAGGTGATTTAATGGGTAGTCAAAGATGCGATTGTGGATATCAGCTTAATTCAGCAATTGACTATATTGCTAAAAATAAATCACAAGGAGTATTAATTTATTTAAATCAAGAAGGAAGAGGCCTAGGAATTCATAATAAAATTATTAGCTATAATATTCAACAAACTGGCTGGGACACATATGAGGCTGATAATATCCTTGGATATAGTGGCGATGAAAGAGACTATTCTGTTGCAATTAAAATTTTAAAACATCTAAAGATAGATAATTTACGCCTTATAACCAATAATCCAGAAAAAATATCAGCATTAGATAAAAAAAATATCTTAGTATCTAAAATTATCAAAATCAAACCAGGGGTTAATAAATTTAATAGAAATTATTTAAAAACTAAA
>CABWYP010000028.1 GCA_902509695.1 uncultured Alphaproteobacteria bacterium
ATTAAAATACGCTTATAAGCACTTCTCCTCCAACTTTTTGATTTCTTGCATCAGCGTCAGACATAACTCCTTTAGAAGTTGATAATATTGTAGTACCTAGACCGCCAATGGTTTTTGGTATTTCTTCGACAGAGCTATATACACGACATCCTTGTTTTGTAATTTTTTCTATTTTATTAATTAAGGGACTTCCTTTGAAGTATTTTAAGGTTATTGAGATATCTTTTTTATTTTCACCTTCAACTTCATAGCCATCAATATAGCCTTCTCTTTTTAATACTTCACAAACATTGATATTTAATTTTGAATAAATTGCTTTTACAGAAACCTTATTGGCTTTTTGACCATTTCTTATTCTTGTAATCATGTCTGCTAAAGTGTCACTCATTTACCAACTCGCTTTCGTTAAACCAGGAATTTGTCCTTTACCTGCCATGTCTCTTATAGCAATCCTGGATAAATTAAACTTACTGTATACACCTCTTGGTCGACCAGATAAGAAACATCTATTTCTAAATCTAATCTTAGATGAATTTCTAGGGAGGGACTCTAACTTCATTTGAGTCTTAACTCTGTCTTCAAATGATAAGTCTTTACTGGATAGTATCTTTTTAAGTTTATTTCTTTTTTCACTTAATCTCTCAATAAGTGTTTTTCTACTAAGATTTTTTTGTATAGCGCTTTGTTTTGCCATGGTTAATTTAAAAATGGAAAGTTCATTAATTTAAGTAGCTCATATCCCTCTTTATCATTAGTTGCTGAGGTGGCGATAGTAATATCAAATCCAAAGATATTTTCAACATTTTCAACACTTATTTCAGGAAATATAATATGGTCTTTTATTCCAATTGTAATATTACCTTGCCCATCAAAGGATTTCTTAGAATATCCCCTAAAATCCTTAATTCTTGGCATAGCAATGTTTACTAATCTGTCATAAAACTCTCTCATAATATTTTTTCTGAGTGTTACTGATAATCCTACTGGCATGCCTTTTCTTATTTTAAAGGATGCTATGGCCTTCTTTGACATTCTCACTACAGGAGCTTGACCAGTAATAAGAGATAGGTCTTTCTTCATTTTTTCAATAGCTTTGTTATCTTCTTTGATGGTACCAATACCAGCGTTAATTACTATTTTTGACATCTTAGGGACAGCTAATTTATGTGGTATTTCTAAGTTTTTAGCTAAAAGCTCAGAAACATTAAATAGTTCTTGAATAGAGGAAGACATTAATACTTTTCTCCTGATGACTTCAAAATTCTTACTTTTTTTCCCTCTTCAATCTTAAAGCCTACTTTTGAGGATTTCTTTGATTTTGTATCGTAGGCTAAAATATTAGAAATATGGATTGGCATTTCTTTATCTATTATGCCGCCTTTAGATTCTTGTGATGGTTTTTGATGTTTTTTACTAACATTAACACCAGATATAATTACCTTTTCAGAAGAAGTAATAACTTTAGAGATCTTACCAATTTTTCCTTTATCTTTACCAACTTTAACAATTACTTCATCTCCTTTTTTATATTTTTTAATCATTATAAAACCTCGGGTGCTAAACTAACAATCTTCATCATATTTTTTTTTCTAAGTTCTCTAGTTACTGGGCCAAAAATACGAGTACCAATTGGTTCGTTTTGTTTATCTAATAATACAGCTGCATTTGTATCAAATTTAATAGAAGTACCGTCTTCTCTAATTAAAGGTTTTTTTGTTCTAACAATGATAGCGCGTTGAACTTCGCCTTTTTTAACTTTTGATCGTGGTATAGCATCTTTTACCGATACAATAATTATATCTCCAATTCTAGCATATCTTCTTTTAGATCCACCAATGACTTTGATGCAACTTATAAGTCTTGCACCTGAGTTATCTGCTACGAGTAAGTTTGATTCAGATTGGATCATTATTTTATTATTTCCCAAGACTTAGTCTTTGACAAAGGTCTAGTTTCTTGAATTTTTACTGTATCACCGATAGAGATGGAGTTATCTGAGTCGTGTGCTAAATACTTTTTGGATACACGCATAATTTTTTTATAGATTGGATGAGTAGTTTGTCTAGATACTAGAACTGAAACAGTCTTGTCACCAGATTTTTTTACTACCTTTCCATTTAAAATACGTTTAGGCATTTTTGCTCAACCTTTCTTTTGTTAAATGAGAAGCAATTTGTTTTTTAACTTTTTTGAATTGAGAAGTATCAGTTAGCTGTCCACTTTTTTTCATTATTTTTAAATTAAATAATTCTTTTTTTAAGTTATTAATATCTTTTTCAGCCATTAAAATTGATCCAATGAAACGAACTTGGTTTTAACAGGTAATTTAGCAGAAGCAAGTTCAAAAGCTTTTTTTGCCAATTCCCTATCAACACCATCTACTTCAAACATAATTGTTCCAGGTTTAACTCTACAAACCCATCTATCAATGGATCCTTTGCCCTTTCCCATTCTAACTTCTGCGGGTTTTCCAGTAACAGGGACATCTGGAAAAATCATTATCCAAAGTCTGCCAGCTCTTTTTAAGTATCTTGTTATTGCTCTTCTTGAGGCCTCTATTTGTCTTGCTGTAATTCTCTCAGGTTGTAGTGCTTTTAATCCATAAAAACCAAATGCCAAGTCGTGATTTCCTTTAGCATTACCATGAATCCTACCTTTATGTTGTTTTCTATGTTTAGTATTTTTGGGAAGTAACATTATGAATTTACCTTAGCTTCACTTTCATTATTATTTTTTTTATTTTTAATTTCTCCCTTAAAGAGCCATACTTTAATACCAATAATTCCATATGTTGTAAGCGCTCTAGCAGTGGCATAGTCTATGTCAGCTCTTAGTGTATGTAACGGTACGCTGCCTTCAGAAAATTTTTCGGATCTTGCTATTTCAGCACCACCCAATCTACCACCACAAACAATCTTTACACCTTTAGCACCTAATTTAATTGCAGATAAACCTGATTTTTTCATAGCCTTACGGAATGCAACTCTTTTTTCAAGCTGTCTTGCAATAGAGTCAGCTAATAAAGAAGCATCAGTTTCAGGTTTTTTTATTTCTTTAATATCCAATGAGATATTTTTATCAGAAAGCTTTGACAAACTACTTCTAAGCTTTTCTATATCAGCGCCTTTTTTGCCTATCAAAACACCTGGCTTTGAGGTATGAATAACAATTTTCAAATTAGCGGCAGCTCTTTCTATAATAATTGAACTAATACCCGCAATTGAGTAATTTTTTTCAATAAAACTTCTGATTTTATGATCTTCTTTCAAAAAAGTAGAGTAATCTTTTTTTTCGAACCATGTAGATTGCCAATATTTATTAATACCAACTCTTAAAGATGTAGGATTTACTTTTTGACCCATTATAAGCTCTCCTCTAGAACTAAAGTTAACCGAGAGAAAGGTTTGATAATTTGAAATGCTCTACCTTTGCTCATTGGACGAAATCTTTTCATTCTTAAACTTTTGCCAACATAGGCCTCTTTTACTACTAATTTATCTATATCTAAATTGTTATTATTTTCAGCATTAGCTACTGCAGAATTCAAGGTTTTTAAAACTTCTTTACTCACTCTTTTGTTTGAAAATTTAAGAATATTTACGGCGGAATTAATATCTTTTTTTCTAATATCTTTAACTATAAGGTTAAGCTTTTGAGAGCTAGTTCTTATCATTTTATTTATAGCTTTAACTTCTTTTGACATTATTTTTTACCTTGAACTGCTTTTTTATCACCAGAGTGTCCTTTAAACACTCTAGTTGGTGAGAATTCCCCTAACTTATGTCCAACCATGTCTTCTGTAATAAATACGGGTATAAAAGATTTACCATTATAAACTGATACGGTTACACCAACAAAGTCTGGAATAATAGTCGATCTTCTTGACCATGTTTTTATAGGTGATTTTGAATTTTCTTCTTTTGATTTTTTTACTTTTTTAAAGAGAGTAATATCAAAATATGGTCCTTTCCAAACTGATCTTGACATTATTTTTTAGCCCTTCTAGATAAAATCATCTTTGATGTAAATTTATTTTTTCTAGTCTTCTTACCTTTTGTCTTCATACCCCAAGGTGTAGATGGGTGTCTACCACCCGAAGTTCTACCTTCTCCACCGCCATGTGGGTGATCTACTGGATTCATTACGACTCCTCTTACAGTTGGTCTAATGCCTAAGTGTCTTTTGATTCCGGCTTTACCGATCTTTTTATTTTTATTATCTTGATTTGAAACTACACCAATTGAGGCCATACACTCACCATGAATTAGTCTTGTTTCCCTAGATGAGAGTTTGATCATAATATATTTGTCTTGAGTTCCCAATACTTGAGCGAAAGAACCTGCTGACCTACATAATTTTCCACCTGCACCTGGTTTTAATTCAATATTATGTATTGAAGTACCAGTTGGAATATTTTTAATTTTCATAGAATTACCAGAACTAATTTCAGTTTTAATGGAAGAAATCACCTTATCACCAACTTTGATATCAGATGGAGCCAAAATATATTCTTTCAGGTCTTGATAATCTACTAAGGCAATAAATGCACTTCTGTTAGGATCATGTTCAATTCTTTCTATAGTTCCTATTTTATCAAGAGTATTTCTTTTAAAATTAATAATTCTATATTTCTTTTTATGACCACCTGATCGGTGTCTGATAGTAATTTTTCCAGTATTATTTCTGCCTGAATTTGGCTGAAGCTCCTCTACTAAAGATTTTTCTGGCCTTCCTTTGAATAAATTTGATTTATCAATTTTAACAGTCTTTCTAAAAGAGGGTGTAGTTGGTTTATAAGTAATCAATCCCATAGTTATTTTACCTTGGCGCCCATATCTATTGTATTTCCTTCTTTTAGTGTAACAATAATTCTTTTTATTTCAGATCTTGAACCTCTTTGACCTTTAAAAACTTTTGGTTTGCTTTTGACGTTTAAACTATTAACTTTTGCAACTTTTACCTTATAAGTCTCTTCAATGGTTTCTTTAATATTAATCTTATTTGCATCGTTACTTACCTCAAATATATATTTGTTGAACTGCGCATTTGTAGTAGACTTTTCGGTAATAACTGGTTTTTTTATCAGGTTTAAATTCATTAGATATTATTTCCTATGTAATTAGAAAAGAAGGAAGTTTTTTTAGATATCATTAGCATATCAGATTTTAAAGTTGAGTGAATAGAATAACTAGTATCAGAATAAAATGATAAATTTTTATAATTTTGAAGCTTAACAGAGGCTTGATTTTTAGCAGGGTCTTTAAGAACAAATGTAATTAATTTATTACTATTTTTTAAAAGTAATTCTTTTAGACTTTTTTCTGTAAGACTATCTTCTTCAAAAATGAAGAGAGATTTATTTTCGCTCTTGATTGAAAGAGATGAGACAACTGCAAGCTTTTTAACTTTTTTATTAACCTTGAAAGAAACGTTGTGAAATTTAGGTCCAAAAGCTTTACCGCCACCTCTTCTTTGAGTTGTTTTTTTATTTCCGGCTCTTGCGTTACCAGTACCTTTTTGTTTAAATAATTTTTTTCCAGAACCAGCAACTTCTGATCTGTCTAAACTATGATTATTACCCTGTTTATGTGAGTGGGATTTTTGAATAGACAAATGTAATGCCTTTTCAGATATATCAATTTTTTTTAAAGTTACTTGTTCAAACATTTTATTTATAAACCTTGACTACTGACTTATTTTTACCAGGAACTGAGCCTTTAAGAAAAATTAACTTTTTATCTATATCAACCATTAACACTTCAAGATTTTTAGTTGTGGTAACCTCATCGCCTAAATGTCCAGCCATCTTTTTTCCCTTAAATACTTTACCAGGGTTTTGATTTTGTCCTGTAGATCCGTGTGCCCTATGTGAAATTGAGACACCATGAGATGCTCTCATACCTTTAAAATTATGTCTTTTCATTGCACCAGCAAAACCTTTACCAGTTGACTTTGATTGAACAGAAACTTTGTCTCCTACTTCAAATGACGGTGAAACGTCAGACCCAACGTCTAAAAGGCTATCTTCTGAAGACAATCTATGTTCTTTAATTACTTTTTTAGGTTCAATATTTTTTTTATTAAAATCTTTTAGTTGTGGTTTATTTAATTTTTTAGGTTTTAAGAAACCAATTATGTTTGCAATGTATCCATCTTTTTCTTGTGTTCTGTTACCTACAACAGTGCATGAGTTATAATCTAGCACTGTAGCACTAAACCTTTTTCCTTCATCGCTAATAAAAGATGTTTGTCCAATTTTTGTGCTAATAATCATTATATTTATTTCTTTATTTTTATATCGACATTTACACCAGATGCTAAGTCTAACTTCATTAGAGCATCTACTGTTTGAGGTGTTGGCTCAATAATATCCATCATTCTGATGTGAGTTCTTAATTCAAATTGTTCTCTACTTTTTTTATCAACGTGAGGAGATTTGTTGACGGTTACTCTTTCTATTCTTGACGGCATTGGAATTGGACCAATAACTTTAGCACCAGTTCTTTTAGCAGTTTGTAAAATATCTATAGAGCTTCTGTCTAGTATATTATGGTCAAATGATTTGAGTCTAATTCTTATATTTTGATTTATCATATTATGCTAACTTGGATTTAATTTCTTCTTCAACATTTGATGGAACTACGTCATAGTGTGAAAATAACATTGTGTAACTAGCTCTTCCCTGACTCA
>CABWYP010000029.1 GCA_902509695.1 uncultured Alphaproteobacteria bacterium
TAGTCAAAATTTAGAAAGCCTCCTTAATAAAACTCTTGAACAAACAGGATATGTTAATTCTAAAATTGGTGAAATAGGTGATCTTACAAAAAAAATGACAAACGCTATGACATCTAATATCTCTGATATGGGAGATATGGGTGAAGTTATTCTTGAAAATATTTTAGAGGATTGTGGTATGACTAAAAATAGGGATTATAAAACACAATTTACAGGAAAAAATGAAGATGGAATTCAATTTAGGCCAGATGTAGTAGTATTTTTACCAGAAAATAGAAATATTATTATTGATGCTAAAGTTCCAATGAAAGATTGGTATGAATTTCAAAATACAGATGATAAATCATTCAAAGAGGAAGCAGTTAAAAATTTTATTACATCAATAAAAAATCATATTAATTCTATTCATAAAAAAGATTATAAAAATTTACTTAATGTGAATTCACCAGACCACATGAATTTGCTTTTGTTACTGCCCAAAAATTTGACTCTGGTCTTGCCTCATATGCCCAACAAAAACAAATAATCATTGTTGGACCATCAACTTTAATCATGTGCATGAAGCTTATTGAAAGTATATGGAAACTTGAAAAACAAAATAAAAATTCCGCTGAAATTGCTAATTTGGCAGGCCAAATGTACGATCAAATAATAAAATCAATTAATATTCTTGATGACTCAGAAAAAAACTTAATGAAAGCTGTTGATAATGTTACTAGTGCTAAAAAATTTATCAAGGATGGCAGAGGCTCATTATATAATAAAGCTGAGGAAATGAAAAAACTAGGAGCTAACAGTAAAAAAGAGTTAAACTAATCAGAGAATCTCAAACTTTTTTCAATAATACTTTTATCTAGTGTTTCTATCTTGTGAGTAATATCTAAATTTGATCTATCTTCATCCATGCCAGCTAAATGTATAACTGCTATATTATGGTTAGGAATATAGGGTTCGACAAATATATTTTTATCTATATTAAACTTAGGCATATGGTGCTCACAAATCCAATTACAATATGAGGGTAATAACTCGAATGGCACTTTATCTTCAAACAATGTTAAAGCTAAAGCCACTTGGTCTGATCCAAACACTCTTCCTTTTTTTGATGATAATGCCAAATTTTTTTTAATATTTTTTAACCCATCAAATTTAAAATTATATGAGAAACAACCTGCATTCAAAGTATAGTAACCAGCATATTTTTTTCCTAAGCTTTTAGATACACTTCTTGAAATATTTTTAAAATTAATTGAGTTGATTTTTGTAGGGTAACTCCATAGCCATCTTATATTAATTAATCTTGGCGAGGACCTATCAATCTGAGGGCATATTGCAAAGCCTTTTTCGATGGCGCCTTGAAGATAAAATTTAAATGTTTCTTTGCAATTAATCCAAGTATCTGAGTCCATCCATATATAATTTTCATACCCTGGAAAGTACTTATCTAAATAAAATCTTGAAAATTGTGCTTTTAAATAGTCTCTACCTCGAACTTTATATTGGGGGACATCAAACTCCCAATTTGGTGTTTGAATTTGAACATTTTTTTGACTTAAATAGTCTTTTATATCTTCAGAAATTCCACAGTCTAAAACAGCAAAATCATAATCCTTTGTTTTCATGACTGACTTATATAATTCTAGTAATAATGTGGAGTATTTATCGTCTGCAGAACTTACAATTAAATTTTTATTCATTATAATTTAATTTTAATATTTCAACTTTTATGAACATATTTTTTTATTTTTTAGATAAGTATAACTTGGTTGAATTTGGTATCTAAGCTGAGAGCCTTTCAATTTAAAGATACCTTTATTATTAAACTTTATATCCAATTCCGAGATATTTTTTGTTGATAATCTTGAGAGATATTCTCTCATAACTAAAGTATACATCCCTGGACCTGTAAAATTTAAAATTGCTAATTTAGGATTTTCAAAAGTTTTATTTTTATAATTAGGATATGCTTCTACAATTTTATTTAAAAGCATTTCTAAAAATTTATTTTTCTTTTCAAATGCAAGTCCCCATTGCAAAATATGATTAAAAGGTCTTTTCAGACTATATAAATTTTTATTCATAGGAGGAATATAACAAGGAGTATCCTCATAAGTTAGAATAAATTTTGAAAACTTATTATGTAACTTAGTTAAAGGAATTGAACACCCTCTACTGATATCAAAATAATATCCACCTTGGTCATATAAAATACAGTATCGAAAAATATCTGTCTTCAAAGGGCCTATTAATGAATTACAAAATATTTTGTATATATTATGTTTTGACCAACATGTTTTCATATAATCTTTGATATCTTGGTCTGTGTATATTTTAAATGAAAGATTTTGATTTAATTTTCTAAAACTTATAATAGATTTTGCATGTGTTTTCCCAAATTTATTATCAATCCAAGTCTGGTGTACTATTGGAGATATTTTTTGTTTAGGAGGTTTAACTGCTAATTGATCAAAAACCTCTACTAAAGGGTATTCGGTAATTTTTCTTAAATTATCTTTGATAATTTTAAAATTATTATGAATTCCCATGACAAAAATCAACCTTTGGCGGAGAGAGTGGGATTCGAACCCACGGTAAGGTTGCCCCTACACTACCTTTCCAAGGTAGCGCAATCGACCACTCTGCCATCTCTCCGTAATCTTTTACTCACTATCTCCTATTTTAAGTGCTTCAAAAAAAGCAGTTTGGGGTATTTCGACACTACCAAATTGTTTCATTCTTTTCTTTCCTTTTTTTTGCTTTTCTAAAAGTTTTTTCTTTCTTGTAACATCACCACCGTAAAGCTTAGCTGTTACGTCTTTTCTAAATGCTTTAATGGTTTCTCTGGCTATGATTTTTCCATAAATAGCAGCTTGAATAGGGATTTGAAAGTTTTGTCTTGGTATTAAATCTTTTAATTTATTACAAATTCTTCTTCCAATTGTTTCCGCTCTCGTTTTATGAACTATATTGGAAAAGGCATCTACAGTTTCAGAATTTACTAAAATATTAAGCTTAACTAAATCGCCCTCAAAATAATCATAAAGCTGATAGTCAAAACTTGCATAACCTTTTGAATGAGATTTTAATTTGTCATAAAAATCTATGACAATTTCATTTAAAGGAAGTTCCATTTCTAAAATAGCCCTATTATTTTGAATATTTAAATTTTTTTGTTTACCACGTTTTTCAATACAGAGATTGATAACAGTTCCTAGATAATCCTGAGGAACAATGATAGTTGATTTTACCCATGGTTCTAAAATTTTATCAACTTCAGCTGGATCTGGAAGTTCTGAGGGGTTTCTAATAATTTTTTCATTTTTATTTCTATCTATTATTTTATATACAACACCAGGAGCAGTTGTAATTAAGTCTAAATCAAATTCTCTTCTTAATCTTTCAGTGATCACTTCAAGATGAAGCAATCCTAGACATCCACATCTAAAACCATAACCAAGTGCTGCGCTTGTTTCATTTTCATAAGTAAAACTTGAGTCGTTTAAGGCTAATTTTTCAAAGCTTTCTTTTAAATGTTCATAATCAGAAGTATCCACAGGATATATACCACAAAAAACGACAGGCAAAGATGGTTTAAAACCAGGAAGAGGCAGAACAGTTTTATTATTTAATTCAGCTATTGTATCTCCAACTTTACAATCAGCAACAGACTTTATACTTGCGTTAATAAAACCTATTTCACCCGCTTTTAATTCATCACAGTAATTTATTTCTGGAGTAAAATATCCTATTCGGTCTATGTTATATTGCTGGTTATTTGATAAAAATTTTACTTTCATACCTTTTTTCATAACACCGTCAAGAATACGAACTAGAACTGTTACTCCTAGGTAATTGTCGTACCAACTATCAACCAAAAGAGCTTTCAATTCTTCACCACCAGTTTTTGGTGAAGGTAACTTTACAATCAATTGTTCTACTAATTCATTTACCCCTTGTCCTGTTTTGGCTGATACTAGAAGAGCCTCAGATGTATCAATGCCAATTGTTTGTTCAATATCCTCTTTAACTCTATCTGGTTCAGATGCAGGGAGATCAGCTTTGTTTAAAACAGGTAAGATATCATGATTGGCATCTATGGCCTGATACGCATTGGCCAATGTCTGCGCCTCTACTCCTTGAGTGCTATCTACAATAAGAAGTGATCCCTCACATGCAGAGAGAGAACGGGAAACTTCATACGAAAAGTCAACATGACCTGGAGTATCCAAAATATTTAATTGGTAAGTTTCACCTGATTTATTTTTGTAATTAAGTCTTACAGTTTGAGCCTTGATTGTAATTCCTCTTTCTCTCTCAATATCCATTGAGTCAAGAACTTGATCTTTCTTAGTACGGTCATCCATACCGCCACAAATTTCAATAATTCGATCTGCTAATGTGGATTTACCATGATCAATATGAGCTACGATTGAAAAATTTCTTATTTTAGAAATCTCCATTAAGATCTTAACTTGGCATTAAATTTATCAGATATTTTTTCTACAATAGCTTGATGGATTTTTTCAAGATCCTCTTCCTCAAGGGTCTTTTCGTTAGATTGTAAGGTTATCTTAAATGTAACACTCTTAGAGTCATCACCTATTTCAGAAGAATTATACTCATCAAAGAATTCTACTTTTTGTATAAGCTTTTTGTCAATTCCCATTAACATTCTATACACTTCAAAGAGATTTTGATTTTTTTCAAAAATAAATGAGAAATCTTTTTCACTGAATTGAAAATTTGAGTCATTCAATTTATTAGAATTTTTTCGATGCATCGTTTCAATTGGTAGGTTTTCATAAAATAACTCAAAACCAAATGTGAAGGGAAGTTTTGAAAAATTTTCAAGAATCATGGGGTGGATTTTTCCATATCGTGCAATTAATTTTTTTCCCATATAAAGTTCAGCTGACTGTCCGGGATGATATAAAATACTTTGAGACCGATCTATATTAAAATTTTTAATGTCA
>CABWYP010000030.1 GCA_902509695.1 uncultured Alphaproteobacteria bacterium
TTTCATACCTATTTCAAAAAGATATATGATTTATTAGATGACAATGGAATAGCTGTTATTCACACTATAGGTAATATTAGATCTCCAAAATTAACATCAGCTTTTATTAGAAAGTATATTTTTCCTGGTGGGTACATACCTACATTATCTGAAATTATGCCAGCTGTAGAGAAATCTGGTTTAATAATATCAGACGTTGAAGTTTTAAGACTTCATTATGCAAAAACAATTTCACAATGGTTTGAAAATTTTAAAATAGCTAAAAGTGATGTTCTTAAAATTTATGATGAGCGATTTATTCGTATGTGGGAAGCATATTTAAATTTAAGTGAATTATCATTTACTAAAGGAGATAATGTTGTTTTTCAATTAGTCCTTGCAAAAAAAAGAGATGCTTTCCCAATTGTGAGAAATACACAACCTTAGAATTTGATTTTATTTTACCTTTCTTTATCTATATTTAAGTTATGTCAAATAATACCTTAGAAAATAGATTAATAAGTCTAAACCAGGCTTTAAGTCAAATGATGCGTAATACTAGTGAAAGACAAATAATTGATGAATTAACAACATATAGAATTGCCATTCAAACAACATTAAAAGTCCTAACAAATAAACAAAAAAAAACTATTTCTTTAAGTGCCTCAGAGTATGAGGACGAACTTGAAAAAGGAAATTTATAATTTAATTTTTATGGACCAAGAGTCTAGAATTATAAAACTACTTTCTCTTAACAATAAATATATAGGTGATGACTGCGCATATATTAAAGAGACTAAGCAGTTAATATCTACCGATACATTGGTCGAAAATACTCATTTTGACTTAAAATTTTTTAATGTTAACAATATTACCCACAGACTTTTCATATCTAATTTTAGTGATATCCAGTCTAGCGGAGGTATGCCTCGGTACGCACTCTTTAACATAAGTTTTCCAAAAAAAAAATTTGAAATTGCTTTATCAATATCAAAAAAATTAAAATCAATAGCAAATAAACATAATGTAAATATTATTGGTGGGGATACTACAAACTCTGATAAGATTTCTTTAACACTTACTTTAATAAGTAAAAAGATTGAAAAATCCGATATCCTATTAAGATCGAAAGCAAAAATAAATGATGATATTTTTGTTTTCAAAAATTTAGGATTTTCTAAATTAGGTTTTTTAAATATTTATAATAATTTAAAATTACCAAATAAAATCAAAGATAAATCTAAAAAACAATTTCTATCACCTAAATTTTATAGATATTATGATTTATTATGGAATTTACCTATTTCTAGCTCAATGGATATTTCTGATAGCCTTTATGAATGTCTAATAGAAATGTCTTTTTTATCAAAAAAAAAATTTATCATAGAGAATTTAAAAGGTGTTAATCCATATCTACATAATTACATTAATAGCGATGATAAATATCATAATTTAATCTTAGGATCAGGAGAGGAATATACTCCTATATTTACTTTACCAAAAAATATCTTAGATAATAAATCAATCTCTCTTTTTAAGAAAAGAGGAATTAAATTAGAGAGGATTGGCTATGTTTCAAAGGGTAAGGGAGTTGAATTTAAAAATTTGAATATAAAAGGAATTAAATTATTCAATCATTTTAATAAAAATTATAAGAAGATATAACTTTTTTTACATTCGAAAGATTAATTTTTTTTAATTCTATGGTTTTAAATATATGACTAGTATTTTCTGCTCTTGTCTTTTTATAAGCTTTGTCGTAATGATAAATTATTAATGATTTGACAAAATCATAGTAATCTTTTCTTTCTAAAGATAATTCAATATTTTGAAAATCTTCCCTTGGTATTATTTGTCTTAAAACTCTTAGCGCCTCTTTCATTAAATCTGGATCATTTGTAAAATATTTATAATCTTTTAAAATATAATTAATTCTTTCGTCTAGACTACTTACTAACTTTATATTCTTACCTAATGGCATAGCTTTCCATATGAGGCTAGGTACATTTAATTTACCTACTTTTATACTTTCAGCCTCTACCCATATATTTTTTTTTTTATGAAAATGTATTAGTTTTTCATAAATTAATGTTTCAAAGTATTTTTGAGTTGGTTGAAATTTTTTAGGTATATTGCCTAAAATAGATCCCTTATGTCTTGCTAATCCTTCTAAATCTATTACTTGGTATTTTTTGGATAGTTCTTTAAGAAATAAAGTTTTACCTACACCAGTAATACCCATAATTTGATTATACTTATACTTTGGTGCGTCTTTTTCTAAAAATGAAACAACAAATTTTCTATATGATTTATATCCACCCTCTAATATATAAACATCATATCCGATCTGCTTTAACACTAAATATAGGCTAAGTGATCTCAGACCTCCTCTCCAACAGTAAATAAGTATTTTTTTATCTTTAATAAAATCAAATTTAGATATTATTTTTGAAATATTATTACTTATTAGTTGGGCTCCTATTTTTTTAGCTAAAAAAGAATTTTCTTTATATTTGATCCCTATTTGATGTCGTTGTTTATTTGTTAAGACAGGAAAATTAACGGATTTAGGAATATGGTCTTCTTCATACTCAAGCGGTGTTCTTACGTCAATAATTACATTATAATCACTTAAAACTTTATTTTTAAACGGAATTTTATTTATGCGCATATTTTTCATTATAATTACTTTACTATATTCAATTAATTTACACTCTAAAGTTATAAATCTTCAATATGAAATAGATTGGAAGTCAGTTCATTTAGCAGACTTATTTTGGAATATTACTATTAATGATAGTGATTATGAAATTGAATTTTTAATTAAAAGCTTTGGTTTAACTGATAAAATTTATAAATATAAATCAATTACGAAAGTGAATGGTCATATTGATGGAAATTATTTAAGACCTTTTACTTATAGAAGTAAAACTAAAAGTTCTAATCAAGATGTTTATGCTAATATTGATTATTCTTTTGATGGATTAATCAAAAAAATAGACGTTAAAAAAAGTTTAAATGATGAACAATTATTGATGCAAGATAATTTGATTAATCAATTTCAATATTTTACTGACCCTATTTCTCAATTATCTCAATACTTATTATACAAATCAAATTCTGATAGAATTATAATAGATGGGTTAAATATTTATGAATTAATTTCTAATGATCTAATTCCAATTAATTTTGATGATAAAAATTCAATTATCTATCAAGGCAATGTAGAGATATTAGAATTATCTTTTCCTTTTTTTCGTGGACTTCATAAATTAGATAAAAAAAATAATTTAAAAGAAATAAAAATGTATTATGCAAATATTGATAAATATAATATCCCCATACAGTTTGATATTTTATCAACAAAATTTAAAGCAAAGCTATTTTTAAAGAAATATGAAATAAATTAAAATGATAGTTACTAAAAAAAGATCTTTAATTAAATCAGTCTCTTGGAGAGTATTAGGATCTTTAGATACTTTTTTTTTGAGTTTAATAATAATTAATTATTCATCAGAAAATTATACTTACAACTTGGCTTTTTATATTGCCTCTTTAGAGATTATTACTAAAACTGTATTTTATTATTTCCATGAAAGAGTTTGGAATTTATTTCATATGGGCAGATTGAAACAAAAAGTAAAGAGAACTCGCTCTCTTATTAAAGCTATTACTTGGAGATTTATAGCATCTTTAGATACTTTTTTAATTAGTTACCTAATAACTGGACGATTTGACTGGGCAACAAGTATTGCTTTATTTGAAATAGTAACAAAAGCTATTATATATTATATACATGAAAGATCTTGGAATAGAATTAAATGGGGCAGAATAATTGAAAATGAATAAGATATCTAATTTAGAAGTAAACCTTATTAAACTATTTAAAGGGAATCTCCCACTTTATAAAAGTTATTGGATATATTACGTCTTAGGAAATTTTGTAATATCAGCTCCATTGTTACTAATTACTAAATTTCAAATTCAAAAATTTATTTATTCATTCTCTCTTTATTTAGTAATTAATCTTATTTACTATTTCACTTCTTGCATTGGTGTATGGAAAAGTTCACAATCATACAAAGGCAATAAAATTTTAGCTTTTTTAGCTAGATTTGTTGTTGTTATCGGAATCACTACTACTGTACTAGAGCTTAAAACCATAATCACAATTATTTATAGCTTTTGACATTCAATTTATCTTCAAAAATTTTAAAAAATCCATATTATGAATTCCATGGATGAGAATACACAACTACAAGTTAGAAAGTTTCTAAAAAGATTAGGTATCAATTCACAAGAACAATTACATAAATTTATTGATAATAATCCAGAAGCAAAAGAAATACCGATAAAAGTTACATTTGAAATCAATGGAAAAAACGTCTTTGATTTTAAAGATAAAATTAATACTTAATTTAAAATAATGAATAAAATCAAAAATTATTTTTTTAGTGGAATATTAATTGTAGCACCTTTAGGACTATCTATTTATGTTGCATGGATA
>CABWYP010000031.1 GCA_902509695.1 uncultured Alphaproteobacteria bacterium
CAGCAAGTAGAATAATTTCAATACACATCAATATTAAAATCATATTTCTTCGGTTTAAAAATAAACCAAAACAACCAATGATAAAAACCACTAAGGAAAGAACAAAGAAATGATTATATGTAAGGCTAGTCATTTATATTTATTCCCTCGCCTGATTTGGCTTTAACTAACTTAACTCGATCTTTTGAATATGTAGTATTTTGTTTATTAATATTTTGTCTTTTAATAGTAGGTCTATATATGTGAGTAAGAACAATAGCTCCAATCATTGCTAGTAATAGAACGATCCCACTTAATTGGAAATCAATAAAATAGTTTGTATACAAAACATTACCTATTTGCTCAGTATTATTTTCAGATCGTACAATTATATTACTATGAGATTTAGAAGTCTTATAAACTGTCAAGTAAATGATCTCTGCGAGAATAATCCCAGAGAATAAAATAGCCAATGGGACGTATCTTTTGATATTATACATCAACGAAGTAATTTGAATATCAAGCATCATCACCACAAATAAAAAGAGAATGGCTACAGCTCCTATATAAACTATAGCAAGTATGATACCTACAAATTCAGCACCAATTAATATAAATAAAAATGTTGAGTTTAAAAAAGCAATTACTAGGAAGAGAACTGAATTAACAGGATTTTTAGAAAAAATTACTGACAAACAAGTCATAATTAAAAAAGAGGCAAATAAGTAAAACGTTCCTAAAAGAAACATTATCTATACCTACTATCACTTTTAATATTTTCACTTATTTGTTTTTCCCAAATGTCTCCATTACGGAGAAGTTTTTCTTTGTCGTAAAGCAATTCTTCTCTTGTCTCTGTTGCATATTCAAAGTTTGGTCCTTCAACTATGGCGTCTACAGGGCAAGCCTCTTGGCATAAACCACAATATATGCATTTTGTCATATCGATGTCATAACGACTAGTTCTTCTGCTACCATCAGGTTTAGGCTCTGCTTCAATTGTAATGGCTTGAGCAGGGCATACAGCCTCACATAACTTGCATGCAATACATCTTTCTTCACCATTAGGGTATCTTCTCAAGGCATGCTCTCCTCTGAAACGAGGACTCAATGGACCTTTTTGGTTAGGATAATTTAGAGTAACCTTCGGCTTAAAAAAATATCGTAGTGTTAAAATTAACCCCTTCATTAGCTCAAAGAGTGTGAAAGATTTTATATGTTTAATAAAAAAAGACATAATTAATTAGGTAACATTCCAAAGTAAAATAAAAAAGAAGAAGTAATTACTACCCATATTAAAGTCAATGGTAAAAATATCTTCCAACCTAATCTCATTAGCTGATCATAGCGATATCTAGGAAATGTAGCTCTAACCCAAAGAAAAACGAATAGGATTAAAAAAACTTTTACTGCAAACCAAATAATACCCGGTATGGCATTGAGAGGGAATATGTCGAGTGGCGGGTACCAACCACCTAAAAATAAAATTACTGTTAATGAACTCATTAAAATCATGTTTGCATACTCGGCTAAAAAAAATAATCCAAATGAAATTGAAGAGTATTCTGTAAAAAATCCAGCTACGAGAGTTGCTTCATCTTCAGGTAAGTCAAAAGGAAGACGATTAGTTTCAGCTAGAACTGAGATGATAAAGACAACAAACATTGGTAGAAGAGGAATAGCAAACCAAAGATTTTTTTGACTTTCCACTATGTCAATTAAATTCAACGAACCTACACAGATTAGGACTGTAATTATAACAAAACCAATAGATACCTCGTAAGATATCATTTGAGCTGCAGATCTTAATGCACCAAGAAAGGGGTATTTTGAGTTACTTGCCCATCCAGCCAAAATAACACCGTAGACACCAAAAGAAGAGACGGCAAAAAGATACAATATACCGATATTGATATTTGAAATTACATAGGTTGAACTTATAGGTATGACTGCCCAAGCAATTAAACTTAAAATTAATGTTAACATTGGGGCAAATATAAATAAGAATTTATTAGAACTTGAGGGAAGTAAATTTTCTTTTGTAATTAATTTGATGACATCTGCAAAACTTTGCAAGATTCCAAAAGGTCCAACAACATTAGGTCCTTTTCTCAACTGAACAGCGCCCAAGACTTTTCTTTCTAAATAAACAAGAAGAGCAACAGAAACTAAAACAGGAACAACAAAGCTAAATATTTTTAAAATGCCAATGAAAATTTCAAAATATAATGAGTTCATAGCTAAGCTGTTTTCTCCAATAAAGGTTTAGATAGTATTTCATCAACACACTTAGCCATTGTAATAGAGTTTCTAGAAACAACATCTGACATGTAGAAATTTCTAATTGGATAATTGATATTGCATTCCTCAAAATTTATTGAATTGTCAAAACTGAAAGGCGCAGGTGAGTCAATAATTTCGTGTAATTTAACTAATTCTGGAAAGTCATGAGATAAATCACTGCGAAGTTCTTCAAAATTATTAAAATTAAGGTTGAAAGAAAGCTGATTAGATAATTCTTTTAAAATAGACCATTCTTCTTTGGCTTGACCTATTGGGTTATGGCATTTTCTTGCTTCTTGTGGACGACCTTCGATATTAATAAATATACCATTTTTTTCAGTGTAAAGAGGTGTTGGGAGTACAATGTCAGCATTCATCGCTCCGTCATCGCCGTGATGACCAAAATATACTTTAAACTTATCATCATAAGAATTATTAGATATTACCTCTGAGGAAAAAGACAAAATAATGTCATATTTTTCATAGTCGATTGATGAGAGGGGTCTACAATAATTTTTTGTAGTATTACCCAAAAGAAGTTGACCTACCCTTGATGCATACGGATTTAAAAAATTTAAGTTATTTTTGTTTTCATTAATGATTTTATTTTTTTTAGCAAATGAAAACAAAGACTCTAATGTCGATTTAGATTTAATATTGTTAAGGTAAGCAGAACCAACTAGAATTAATGGGTTATTAGCTTTTTTTATAAAATTCTTAATTTTATTAGATGAAAGATCGCTTAGTTGACTTCCAATGTAGTGTGTTGGATAGTTTAAAGAAATATTATCTCCAATATTTAAAACTTCAGCACCATTATTATAAGCTTTAAAAATTTTGTGATTAATGATTGGTGCTTCTAACTTAGCATTAACTCCTAAAAGGATGACTAAATCAGAATTTTCAATTTCAGAGATTGGTGTATTAAGTCTAAAGCTATCTAAATGTGATAGAATAGCCTGATTGTCTGTTCTACATTCAATGTTATTGCTCCCAAAATGTGACATAAATTTACTAACAGCATATCCTGTTTCCAAATCTACTTGGTCTCCGATGAATGCGAATGGGTTTGATTTTTTGAGCTTAGATTTTAATATTTTTAAAGCTTCCTCCCATGTAGCAGGCTCTAATTTGTTATTAGTTTTTACATAAGGGTTGTCTATTCTTTGTTGATAGTATCCATCATAATTAAATCTAACTTTATCAGTAATCCACTCTTCATTGATATTTTCATTAGATCTTGGTGTGACTCTCAAAATTTCTTGAGCCCTACTATCAATTCTGATATTAGAGCCTACAGAGTCAAATATATCTATTGAGTCTGTTCTTTTTAACTCCCACGGTCGAGCTTTAAATTGATATGGCTTACTTGTCAGCGCACCAACAGGACACAAATCAATAACATTTCCAGAAAGTTCAGAAGTAATAGACTGTTCTAAATATGTTGTAATCTCTGCATTCTCTCCTCTTCCTAACATTCCTAATTCTGAAACTCCAGCCACTTCAGTGGCAAAGCGAACACATCTTGTACAGTGGATGCATCGTGTCATAATAGTATTAACAAGAGGTCCCATATTTTTATTATCAACTGCTCTTTTATTTTCTTTGTAACGAGATTTATCAAAACCATAGTACATAGCCTGATCTTGAAGATCACATTCTCCACCTTGATCGCAAATTGGACAATCAAGAGGGTGATTGATGAGTAAGAATTCCATCACACCTTTTCTTCCAGCTTCAACTTTTTTTGAATTTGTAATAATGGACATTCCTTCCATTAACGGCATGGTACAAGATGATACTAACTTGGGTGCCTTTTCAATTTCAACAAGACACATACGACAATTTCCGGCTATAGAAAGTTTATCATGATAACAAAATCTTGGTATTTCTTCTCCCGCTATCTCACATGCCTGCATGACAGTTAAGTTTTTATCAACCTTCAATTCTTTTTGATTAATTTTTATATTAATAAATGACTCTTCACTCATGATGCTTTTAACTTTTT
>CABWYP010000032.1 GCA_902509695.1 uncultured Alphaproteobacteria bacterium
AATTTTTGGTGGAATTCTTGCCTTTTTAGTATTTCAAGAAACTCTTCATATCTATCATTATGCTGGAATAATATCTGTTATTGTTGGTATAATTATCTCTAATAAAAAATAATTAATTATTTCTAATAAATTTAGGAGGGAAATATTTATGGCAAAAAAGACAAAGAATAATAAGACCATGAAAAGAAGAAGCTTCCTTAAAGGCGCCGGTGCTGCAGCACTAGGTGCTGCAACAGTTTCTTCCTTTCCAGCTCCTGCAATATCAGGTGGGCATATGGAATGGATAGCCTGTTCCGCATTTGGTAAGGCTGGTGGCTTGGGTAAAGCAATCGATAGGTTTGCAAGCTATGTTAATAATCAATCTGATAAATTAAAAATAACGGTTTATCATGGAGGAGAATTAGTCCCACCTCTTGAGTCATTGGACGCTGTTAGATCAGGAGCTGCCCAGATGGCTTATGGTGCTGGTTATTACTGGACAAATATCAGTATGGCTCCATCTTTTTCTGCAGCATTACCTTTTGGTTTAACTGCACAGGAACAAAATGCATGGTGCTATTATGGTGGCGGTATTGAAGCTGCTGATAAAGCCTATAACTCTATTGGTGTAAAATTTTTACCAATGGGTAATACTGGAAATCAAATGGGTGGATGGTTTAATAAAGAAATTAACTCTATCGGTGATTTTGATGGCTTGAAAATAAGAATGCCAGGACTTGGTGGTGAAGTATTGAAATCCTTTGGTGCAAATACTGTATTATTAGCAGGTGCTGATGTTTTACCATCGCTTGCTTCTGGTGCAATCGATGCTACTGAGTGGATTGGCCCAGCAGCAGATCTTGGTAAAGGCTTACACCAAGCAGCTAAATATTACTACAACCCAGGTTGGCATGAACCAGCAACAATCCTAGATTGCTCTATTGATATGTTTGAATGGGAAAAACTTGATGATGCAACCAGAGAGTTAATCACTGTTGCCTCTAAAGCTGTGAACATGGAAGTACTATCGATGTTCCAAGCTGCAAATGATAGTTCTTATCAAAAACTTATCAATGAGCATGGTGTTCAAATGAGACAATTACCAGATCCAGTTATGAACGCACTTGGACAAAGAGCTGGTGAAGTATGTAGTTCAATCGCATCTGAGGACCCTATATCTCAGGAGCTTTTCTCACATATTGTTGAGTTTAGATCATCAATTCTTAGATGGACTAATACTTCTGAAAAAGAATATATGAGGGTTAGAAGCTTACCTTTCACTTACCCTTCCGCTTAGTAAAAATCATTAAAATCATCCCCGAGAATTCGGGGGTGATTATTGCTAAAACATTTTATCTGGCAACCAGGTAGCAATTTCAGGAAAAAATCCAACAATTAAAATAGCTAATATTTGAATTCCAATAAAAGGTATTACGCCACGATACATATTTCTGGTTTGAATTTCATCAGGAGCTACTCCTCTTAAAAAGAAAAGTGAAAATCCAAAGGGAGGTGTCAAGAAACTAGTTTGAAGGTTCAAGGAGATCAAAATTCCTAACCACAAAGGATCAGCCCCATTGGCAATTAAAATTGGCCCAACTAAAGGAACTATAACAAATATAATTTCAATATAATCAAGGAAGAAACCCAAGAGAAAAATCACTATCATAACAAGTATCAACGCTCCATATAGACCACCAGGAAGACTGCCAAGAAAATGCTCAATCATTTCATCGCCTCCAAAGCCTCGAAAGACTAATGAAAACATAGATGCGCCAATTAAAATTACAAAAACAAAAGAACTTAACTTCACAGTTCCTAAGGATGTTTCTTTAAGGTTTTTAAAATTTAATTCACCTTTCATTAGTGCAATGATGGCTGCACCTACGGCTCCTACTGATGCAGACTCTGTGGGAGTAGCTACACCAAATAATATTGAACCTAACACTAATACAATCAATGTGATTGGAGGGATAATTGATTTCGCAGCTTCTAAATATATTTCGCCCCTTGATTTAGAAGTTGCAACTGGTGGACAGGCTAATGGATTTATTCTCGCATAAAAAAAAATAAAAATAATGAATAAAACAACAAGCATTAGACCAGGCATGATAGCCCCAGCAAATAAATCAATTGCAGTAACAGGTTCTGGGGCAAGATTTCCAACCAACATAGCAGCTTCTTCGTTTGCACCCTGTAAAATAGTTGCTAATAAAACTAAAACAATGGACGGAGGTATTATTTGACCAAGGGTTCCGGCAGCACAAATTGTACCAGTAGCTATTTTTTGATCATACCCTGCTTTCATCATGGAAGGCAAAGATAGCATCCCCATAGTAACTACTGTTGCTCCGACAATTCCTGTAGAAGCTGCTAGTAACATACCTACTATTACAACACCTATGCCAAGACCACCTTTTGTTGTTCCAAATAATTCTCCTATTGAATTTAAAAGACCTGCAGCTATTTTTGTCTTTTCCAACATAATTCCCATGAAAATAAATAAAGGCACAGCCACTAAGGGCTCATTTATCATTGTCCCAAATATTCTCTGAGGAAAAAAGCCAATCATCCTAAAATTAAAAATTTCTAAAGCATCTCCTATAAATCCAAAGATTAGCGCTGAGCCAGCAAGTGTAAAAGCTACTGGAAAGCCAAAAAGTAATAAACCCAATGTTGTTAAAAACATAATTATTGACAAAATTTCAGGAGTGATCATTTTTTAGAAAATCCTGAAGTCAATTGTGATCTTGTATTTGAGAGAGTTAATAAAGATTTACAAATATTCGAAATTACTTGGAGAAATAAAACTATACAAAACCATAGTATTGCACTTTTTAGGACAAATAATGCTGGCATTCCTCCTGCCTCTCTAGAGACCTCATTCATCAAAAAGGAGCGGTAAACAAATGAGAAACTATATTTCCAAATAATATAGATGAAGGGAAGTAACAAAATTATATTTCCTATCATATCTACAATTGCTTTATATTTTTTAGAAGCATCCCGATAAAAAACATCTATTCGAACATGCTCATTTGCTAGATAGGTAAATCCTGCTCCTAACATGAACACAAAGCTATGAAGCCAAACATAAACCTCTTGCATCCATATGAAGCCAATATTAAAGCCGTATCTTAAAACAACTACGGCGAAGACTACTAAAACCATAGAGAATACGAATATGGCACAAAGATTACCTATAAAATTATTAATCTTATCAATTATTCTAGAAAGTTGAGTGAGCACAGACATAAGCGCAGATTATATACGCATGTTTTTCATATTAAATAAGTAAAAGTAGGTCGGGGCACCACCTCTGTTGAAAAACAAAGTTTTCTCATGCGGGGTGAGATTCAGTGCCCTAGAAACTAAAAATTTAGATCATACGACCAGACTTGATTTTAAACGTTTTATTCTTAGTTTTTGACTCAAAAATTTTAAAAATTGGGAATTAATACACATTTTTTCCACAATTTAACTTATTCATATTCTGCATGAATTAATAAAGTAATAGTTTTTTACTATAAAATTAATTTCTTTATATTCCCTAATCATGGCTCCTTTATCACCACATTTGCAGATATATAAGCCTTTTCTTACTATGGTATTTTCAATATCCAGCAGAATCGGAATGATTGCATTTGCCTTTTCTTTACCTTTTTTTGCAATATGGTTAGGAAGCGCGAACACACTTCCTCAGTTTAATCTGTTATTAGATATTTTTATAAATTTTTTACCTATAAAGATTATTTTTATTATTTGGTTCTTTATTTTTAATCAT
>CABWYP010000033.1 GCA_902509695.1 uncultured Alphaproteobacteria bacterium
TCTTAACAATATTATTTTTTGAAACTTTGGCTACGCCCTCATTATTCCTAATTTCTGTTCTGAAATTGATCATATCTTTAACAGACATATTTGAAAAAGATGCAACGAATAGAGCTGAATAATCTTTGTTCATTTGATCAAGATTTTCAATATATTGTTGTTTTTCAGCTTTATTCATAATTTCTAAATGTCCACTCTTAAACCAAAACCCATGGTTGAGGAAATAAATACCGAGTTGATAAAGTTACCTTTTAACCCAGATGGTTTTATTTTTTTAATCTCTTCAACAAAAGAACTAATATTTTCACTCAGTTGATTTTCATCAAAGCTAACTTTACCGAGTGCAGCATGAATAGTTCCAGCCTTATCATTTTTATAAGAAACTAAACCTTTGTTTATATTCTCAATAGTTCCTTTAACGTCATTTGTTACAGTTCCAGTTTTTGGATTTGGCATTAAACCCTTAGGTCCTAAAACTTTTGCAATTTTACTCACCACTGACATCATATCTGGTGTAGCTATAATAACATCAACATCAATTTTTTCTTGAAGATGAGAAACTAAATCTTCCCCGCCTACTCTTTTTACACCAAGAGATTTAGCATCCTCAACATTTTTACCTTGGGCAAATACAGCTATTTCAACTTTTTTACCCAACCCATGAGGAGGTACAAAGCTACCTCTAACATTTTGATCTGATTGCTTTGAGTCGATGCCTGTATTAATACAGACTTCAATTGACTCATCGAACTTAACGTATTTCTTATCTTTAATTAATTTTACAGCTTCAGAAATAGGATAAGATTTGTCCATGTCTAAACCATCGATTTGTTTCTTTTTATTCTTAGTCAAAATCATTAAACTACTTCCATCCCCATTGAACGTGCAGAACCCATGATAATTTTTGAAGCCTGTTTGACATCATATGCATTTAAATCTTCAAGCTTTTCTTTTGCAATGACTTCAATTTGAGCCATAGTAACCTTACCTAATTTAGACCTTCCAGGTGTCTGACAACCTTTTTTGATTTTTGCAGCTTTTTTTAAATAAAAAGTAACTGGTGGTTTTTTTGTAACAAAGTCAAAAGACCTATCCTTATAAGCAGTGATAACTGTAGGAATTGGTGCGCCTTTTTCTAAATCTTTAGTCTTGTCATTAAACTGTTTACAAAAGTCTTGAATATTTAAACCTTTTTGTCCTAATGCAGGACCCACTGGAGGAGCAGGATTTGCTGATCCAGCTGGAATTTGAAGTTTAATAAATCCTAAAATTTCTTTTGCCATAATTATCCTTTAACCACTTGTGAATAGTCTAATTCTAACGGTGTAGGTCTCCCAAAAATTGAGACCGACACTTTAAGCTTTTGTCTTGAACTGTCAACCTCTTCTATAACACCACTGAATGAGGCAAATGGGCCGTCTGATACTTTTATTTGCTCTCCTACTTCATACTCAAATTTAGGTTTAGGATTATCAACTCCCTCAGTAATATCTTGTAATAACTTAGATACTTCTCTTTCAGATATAGCAATTGGCTTATCTTTTGTGCCAAGAAAATTGGATACTTTTGGAACATCCCTAACCAGATGCCATGTATCATCATTCATAATCATTTTAACCAAAACGTATCCAGGAAAAAATTTTTTTTCTGAATTTACTCTGACACCTCTTCTAACTTCAACGACTGCTTGCGTAGGAACAGAAACTTCTTCAATCATATCATCCAGATCAACTTTTTTTGCTTCATCTATGATAGCGTCAGCTATTTTTTTTTCGAATCCTGAATGGCAATGTACTACATACCATTTACTTGTGTCTGTACTTGTAACCATAATTAACCTAAAACAACTCTTACTAAAAAAGAGAAAAATTGATCAACTAACATTAAAATAACTGCAGCAATACTAATTACTATTAAAACAATACCAGCTGAAGTAAAAGTTTCTTTTTTGGAGGGCCAGGTAACTTTAGATACCTCCTGCCGAACTTCTCTTAAATATTTTGCTGGATTTAATTTCATTGTTTTAAAACTGGCAGGAGTGGCAGGCATCGAACCCGCAACCTCCGGTTTTGGAGACCGGCGCTCTACCAATTGAGCTACACTCCTTCATAATCAATAATGCTGCAAAGAATTTTAATTACTCAATAATCTCTGCGACAACTCCTGAGCCAACAGTTCTACCACCTTCACGAATAGCAAATCTTAGATTGTTACTCATGGCGATTGGAGCTAATAATTCAACTTCAAGAGTTATATTATCACCTGGCATAACCATCTCAGTACCTTCAGGTAATTTGATTGAGCCTGTAACGTCAGTTGTTCTAAAGTAAAATTGAGGTCTATAGTTAGCAAAAAAAGGAGTATGTCTTCCACCCTCTTCTTTGCTTAGAGCATAGATTTCAGCTTTAAATTTTTTATGAGGTTTAATACTTCCCGGGGCCGCTAAAACCTGGCCTCTTTCAACTTCTTCCTTTTTCGTACCACGAAGAAGTGCACCAATGTTATCACCAGCTTCACCTGAGTCCAGAAGCTTTCTAAACATTTCAACACCAGTACATACTGTTTTAACTGTGTCTTTTAAACCAATAATTTCAATTTCTTCACCTGGTTTAATAATACCTTGTTCTACTCTTCCAGTAACAACAGTGCCTCTACCTGAAATTGAAAAAACATCTTCAACTGGCATTAGGAATGGCTTGTCTAATTCTCTTGTAGGGGCAGGAATATATTCATCAACTTTTGCCATTAATTCCTCAATTGATTTTTTACCAATCTCTTCATCTCTATCCTCTACTGCTGCTAGAGCTGAGCCTTTAACGATTGGGATATCATCTCCAGGAAAATCGTAGCTAGATAATAATTCCCTTACTTCCATCTCAACTAAATCTAGTAATTCAGCATCATCAACTTGATCAACTTTATTTAGGTAAACAACTAGAGCAGGTACACCTACCTGTCTTGCTAAAAGAATGTGTTCACGAGTTTGTGGCATTGGACCATCAGCTGCGTTAACAACAAGGATTCCACCATCCATTTGAGCAGCACCAGTAATCATATTTTTTACATAGTCTGCGTGACCAGGACAGTCAACGTGAGCATAATGTCTTTTTTCTGTTGAGTATTCAACGTGAGCTGTTGAAATAGTAATACCTCTCTCCTTCTCTTCAGGAGCTTTATCAATTTCATCATATGCTGTGAATTCTGCACCACCTTTTTCTGACAATACTTTTGTGATTGCTGCAGTAAGAGTGGTCTTACCATGGTCGACGTGACCTATAGTTCCAATGTTGACGTGTTCTTTCGACCTGTCAAATTTTTCTTTAGTCATTTTAAGTTGTTACCTCTTTTTTATATCTATTACTTAATTTTTTTTTGTTTGTTCTTGGAGCGGGTGAAGGGAATCGAACCCTCGTAGCCAGCTTGGAAGGCTGGAGCTTTACCATTAAGCTACACCCGCAGATTAGCGGGTAACCACTACAAAACGTTCACAAAAACAAATCCTTGTGAGTTCCGATAAACTACTAATTTTTCTTTAAAATACAATAATAAAAGTGAAAAAAATGGTGGAGGGAGTAGGATTCGAACCTACGTACACTTGCGTGA
>CABWYP010000034.1 GCA_902509695.1 uncultured Alphaproteobacteria bacterium
GATTTTATGTTCAAAGGAAGTATTTCAAATTTATTATTTTTTTTAATAGTTTCTAAAACTAATTTTTTATTATTAATTTGATCGAGTAATATTAAAGTTTTCAAGTGATCAATGAATTTACAATTTTAAAGTCAATACTTTCATCTATATCTAATGACTCAATAAAATCTACATAGTGAAATATTGGTTTATTTCCAATTCTACATTTTATTTTTTTTAATGAATTATTCTTAATCCCGTATAAAGCTGTTGTTTCTCTAATTATAGGCTTAGCATTTTGACTACGCGGTAAAACTTTTGGATCATAATTAACGGCCGTATTATTGAACCAAAACCATGAGTAAATTTTAGTCGCAGTCAATATAGAATCATTGTTCTTACTGTTTTTGAGTTTCTTTATACACTCATTAATTGTATCTATTTTTAGAAATGGAGAAGTTACAAATAATTGAAAATATAAATCTGCATTTATAATGCTTGAATGATAATTTAATAAATCATTACCATTTGCATTATCTCTAGAGAGTTTTTTCAATCTTTTAATAAATTTAAAACCATATTTTTTTGATGATTTCTCAACTAATTTACTATCTGAGTCAATATAAATTTCATCAAAGTTGGTTTTTAAAAGTTTTTTAAATAAATGTTCAAAAAGAGGAAGTTTTCCAAGTATCTTAAAATTTTTACCTTTAACTCTTTTACTATTTTCCTTTATGGGTACGATGCAAATAATTTTTAATTTTTTACTCATTTTAATTTTAATCTTATATTATTGTTTTAAAAGCTCATCATTTATTAAAGCACTTTCAAATTCATACCTAGTATAATCTTTATATTTTTTTTTATATTTATAATATTACTGAAAAAAAATAAAAAATTAGTAAAATATAGTTATTATTCAAATAATTTTAGGAAATGGCAGAGGCACAATAAACTTACCCTTATAGCCATTTTTTTTTATATTGTTTATAAGCTCAGGGGCTATATGCCAAGAAAATAGGTATAAATAATCTGCCTTATTTAATTGTGCTTTTGTTTCCTCATAAATTGGAATTTTAGTTCCTGGTACATATTTACCTATTTTATGAGATCCTTTTATTTCAAGAATACTTTTAATAATATCCTCATTTAAACCAAAGTAATTTATAAGAGTAGTAGCCCTGGATGGTGCGCTTATACCATAAATAATTTTATTTTTTTTCATTAAAGCCGATAATAACTTAACATTCTCTAATTTAGCTTTTACGACCTTTTTTTTAAAAAGAGACAAATTTTTTTTTGATAATTCATTTTTCTCAATTTTCATAATTTTCTCAACAGAATTATTTTTCAATTTATAATTTTTCTTTGAAGCATAAACTCTAATTGACCCTCCATGGGTTTTAATTTTTTTTACATATATTATTTTTAAATCAAATGATTTAAATAATTTATCTAAGGTTGTGAGAGTATAATATCTCATATGTTCGTGATAAATTGTATCGAACTGACAAGTCTTTATAAGATCAAGGAAGTAATGGCTTTCACTTACAAAGATACCATCCGGGGTTAGTAATTTAGTAATTTCTCGTAGTATTTGCTTAATATTATCAATGTGAGCAAATACATTAGTGGCAAAAATAAATTTAGCTTTACCATATTTATTTTTTATTTTTTTTGCACTATTTGGATTGAAATAATCAATAATCGTTTCAATACCTCGTTCTATTGCTATTTTGCCAATATTTTCTGGGGTAATTCCTAACACTCTACAGTGAGGATTAAAATTACTTAAAAGATTTCCATCATTAGAGCCAATATCTACGACTAAATCATTTTTATTGATGTTAAATAATCTTTCACACTCATGATAAAGGTCTGAAAAGTTTTCTCTTAAAATTTTTGTAGTACTACTTGTATATGGATAAGAAGATGGGAATAGAACCTCTTTATTTACGATGGTATTCAGCTGAAATAAAGACGAAGATGGAGAGTAAAAAAGTTCACATGGAAAAAAGGTTTCTTCTTGATTCAAATTTCCAATTAGATGGTAACTATTTACAGGTGGAAGATAACCTAAGTTAAGTATGCTACGAAGATCTTTTTTTTTAGAAATTTGACAATAATTTAAGGTTTTTGATTTAATTTTTGACATTAACTTTAATGAATTTGGTTGTTATAGATCAATTGTAAAATTTATTCAATATTTTTATTAAATGAACAAATATTATTATCAATATCAACATGTTTGGAAAAAATTGTTTCAAATTCGTACATACTATATTCTTTGAAAGAGTCTAAATTATTTTTAAATTTATTATAATTTCTGAAACAATATAACGACATAAAATCTTTATAATAGGGTATATCTTTATTTATTTTGTCACTTTTAATTGCATTTGAATATTCTAAATGAATTTGTTTTATAAAAGATCTGGATCTCATTTCATAAACCTCCTCAAAACCAGTAAGCGCGTACATAAGACTTGGAGATAATAAGACAAAAAGAAATAAGAATGCTTTAATCTTTGAGTAATAAATTTTAATATAATCGAACACATAAACATAAATAATTGATGAAAATAAGGCTAGGACTATACAAATATCTCTTCGGTGAAATACAAAGCTATAAATTACTAGAGCTATAAAAAAAAGTAAAAGATATTTTAAGAATAATTTATCATTCAAAATATTTCTTCTAAAAAAAAATTTTAATAAATAGATTGAAATAGCAATTGCATTAATAATAACCAGTATTTTCAAATAAAAAATTTCAATTGATCTAAAAATATATTCATATGTGGATAGATTTAGAAAATTTAAAATATTATCTAAAAAAATTATAGTATATCCAAAAAAGTTTTTTGGAGATGATCTGCTTCTGTATTCTAAAATAAATGATTTAAATCCATTTTCAAAATTAGGTAATTCAAAAAAATATCTAATATCAAAAATAGCTCTGTTTTCGAAAATTGTATCCACATTGCTTTTAATGCTTAAAAAATATGTTAGAGAAAAGTATAAAACTACCGGAATGATGGCATATAGATAATAGATATACCTATTTGGTCTATAAAAAAATAAAATTAAAAAAAAAGTAATTATTGGAAAAATTAATCCACTTTCAGAGTTAATGACAGTCAGTATACTGAAAATAAGATACAAAAAAATATAAAAAAATTTTTTATCTTTAATGGCTTGTAAAAATAAATAAATTG
>CABWYP010000035.1 GCA_902509695.1 uncultured Alphaproteobacteria bacterium
ACATCATTATTGACGGGTATATGGTCATTTTGAGTTAATTCAATATTGTCGTTTGTAATTGTACAAACATGAATAATTTCTTTTGATTTCTTAATTTTTTCGTAAAGTTCATTCTTATAATTTACTTCGTAAATAATAAACTCATCTCTTAGTATTGAGTGATATGATAAAAGAGATCCTTCAGATATTTTTTCTATTATTCTAGAAGTTGTTAATTCCCTAGGATTTATAATTACATCTATTCCTAAATCATTAGCAAAGGAAGAGAAAGATTCGTTATTAACAACAGAAAATACAGATTTAGAACCTCTCTTTTTGGCAATTATAGATAATATTGTATTAATTTGATCATTGTTAGTAACGGTTATTACTAAATCAGAAGTATTAAGTTTAACCTCATCGTATAATGATTGATCTAATGCATCCCCATTAAAAATAGAAGTCTTTTTAAGAATACCAGCTAAATAATCACACCTATCTTTATCAAATTCTAAAATTTTTAGGTTTATTTCTTGTTCATCTTGTTCAATTAATTGTGAGAGGTTTTGGCCTATATTTCCACCGCCAATAATCAGTACATCTAAAATGTAATCTTTATATCCAAAAAATTTAATTAATTTTTTTAAATATTTTTTTTTAATAAGTAAATAAAGTTGATTTGAATTAGTAATTTCTTTGAAGTTAAGCTCTATGTTTTCACCATTTGAATGACCTATATAGCAAATATTTTTTTCTTTAAAGAAATTATTAATCTCATCATAAGTATGATGTTTAAAAATATCTGAACATTGCATACCAATAAGAAGATGGTTTTCTGATATAAGCGATTCACTAAAGAATGCGCCAGGCATGTGTATCTTCTCAAAAATATTATTAGAAACTTCCCATTCTGGAGAAATGATATGGTCTAAAAATTTATTAGATTCGATTAATAGCGATTTATTTTTATCTGAAATAAGGTTTTGATTACGAATTCTAGCTATCGTCTTATCCACATTTAAGAACTCCTTAGCAAACTTACAAGTGATAATATTTTTTTCATCACTTTTTGTAACAGCTATAAAATAATCAATATTTGTTTTGAAATTAGTATAAAAATTTGGGTTTAAGGGATCATCTAGTATAGTCTTAATATCATATCTCTCAGATAAACGTTTAAGTTCATTTGGATCATCATCTAAAAGAAAAACATTTTTACCTTGATCTGAAAGTTTATTTGCTAGGTTGGCTCCTACAATACCTGAGCCTAAAATCAAAATATTCATTAATCTATTTTTATATTTAACGATTTAATTTTTCTATACAAGGATACTCTATCTAATTTAAGCATTTTAGCAGTAATAGTCATGTTCCAATTATTCAATTTTAGTTTTTGTATTAAATACTCTTTTTCAAATTTATCCTTAGCATCTTTATATGTTAAGTCATAAATATCTTCATTTTTTATAGAACTTTTCAAAACTTTCTCAACTATTTCCTTATTAATACGCAGGTCATTTTTATTAAGAGAATTTGTAATGTTTTCACTAATATTCATTATTTCAAAAACATTACCAGGCCAATTATGCAAATTTAATGTATCACTTATGTCATTGTCAAAAATAACTGATTGTTCAAACTTCTTTTTAGCAAATGTATTAACATAATGTTCAAAAAGCGAATAAATTTCATCTTTTCTTTTACTGAGAGGTTTTATTTCGAAATTGTAATCTATATTTTTTAATATTGGATCTTCAAAATCAGGATTTTTACTATCAAAAATTATTAGTGCAGAAATATTTTTATTTTTAACTAAGTTGAGATAATTCAATAATTCAATTTTATTAAATTTTTCATAATCATTTAAATAGATAGTAAAATAATTATGTAATGAATTAAATTTCAATAAATCATTTTCATTCATTAGATTTTCACTCATATTGATAAATGTGTCGGGGTTATCTGCAGAGACATTCATATGAATTGTATTAGCAAGAAAATTTTTACCAACTCCACTTGGACCATGAATTAAAATAGACGAATTTATGGTAATTTTTTTTGTTCTTTGAAGTAATCGATTAAAATAATCACCAAAACCAATTGAATTAATTTTAGAGTGAAAAGATATAAGATTTCTGTAAGCATTAATTGTTACTCTCTGCTTAAGTTCTAATAAGTTTTTTTGAATAATATGAATAAGTTTTTTAGTTTCAAATGGTTTTTCTATAAAGTCATTCGCTCCTGCTTTTACTGACTCAATAGCATTATCAATATTGGCATGACCACTAAAGGATATTATTATTAAATTATTAAAATCATTTTTTAATTTTTGAATAATATCAATCCCTTGTTTTGTGCTATTTTTTAACCAAAGATCTACTAGAACTAAATCATAATCAAAATTATTATCTAATAAGTTTGATAATTCTTTGTAAGAAGACACATAAGAAGTATCGTAACCATTCTTTGACAGAATAAGAGATACTTGTTTACAGATCTCTAATTCATCATCGATAATAAGAATTTTAGACATTAAATATAATTTCAACTATGAAGCCAGAATAATTATTTGTTTTTATAGACATTTTTCCTGAGTTATCAGTAATTATTTTTTTTATTAGTGATAAACCTAAACCAGAGGACTTTTTAGTAGAAAAGTATGGTTTAGTTAAATCAGACACATCGCCTTGATAACCTGGGCCATTATCAAAAAAAGAAAAGTTTATTTTGTTAAGCTCTTTTTTTAAGGATATTTCAATTACAGAGTTAGATGTCTCCTTTAAAGCCTCAATAGAATTTTTAAATAAATTATTAAAAATAATATCAAGATATGAT
>CABWYP010000036.1 GCA_902509695.1 uncultured Alphaproteobacteria bacterium
ATCAAAGCATTTGGTCCAATGGAAAACCTATATTTTATGCTGATAGTGGATATGCCAACCTAAGCGATGAAGCTAAATTTTACATTGGAGGTTTATTAAAACATGCGCCTTCACTTCTTGCATTTACAAATCCTACAATTAACTCATTTAAAAGATTGGTTCCTGGATACGAAGCACCTGTAAAATTAGCTTATTCAAATAGAAATAGAAGTGCTATTTGTAGAATACCCGCATACTCACCCTCTCCTAAAGCAAAACGAGTTGAGTTTAGATGCCCAGATGCTACAGCTAATCCATATTTAGCTTTTGCTGCAATGGTTATGGCTGGTTTAGATGGGATTAAAAATAGAATTGATCCTGGTGAGCCTATGGACAAAAATCTTTATGACTTACCTCCTGAAGAACAAGCTAAAGTAAAAGAAGTACCTGCATCTCTTGAAGATGCAATTAATAATCTTGAAGCTAATCATGAGTATCTTTTAGATGGAAATGTTTTTACAAAAGATTTAATTGAATCATATATAGCCTATAAAAGAGAAGAAGAAATAGAACCTAATAAATTAGCAGTTACACCTCAAGAGTTCGATCTTTATTACGATTATTAATTTAATTTATATAACAGCTCATCTAAATATTTTTTATTATTAATGTTAGATGGGCTGTCCTTTAAACTAGTAATAATTAATTGGTCTCTGATATCCTTTAACTGATTATCTAGCTTTGAATTTTCATCTTTAAACTTATAAATATCGTCAGCAATTTTATACACTTGAAATAAATCTTTCAAAGACTGTGTAGGATTTTTTAAATCAATGATTTTTTTTACATAACTTAAATCTATATCTATAAATTGATTAATAATTTGTTTTTTTTGTAAATTAAAGCTATGTAATAATTTTCTATTACCTGTTAAAATTTTAATCTTCATAAAGGATAATTTATGAAAAATCTCAGATGTTTTTGAGTAAAAATCAAAGAGTTTATCAATATTAATTACTTGATCGGAATTTTTATCAAAAGGTTTATTTCGATCATCTATAAATAAAATATTCTTATCAATATATTGAGATACAATATTATAAAATCTTCTGACGATTTTTATGTTATGAATATGATCATTTTTATCAGAACTATATACAAAAAACATATCCATATCAGAAGATGGAATAGCTTGACTAATACCAAAACTTCCAAACAATAAGGGTGATAGATCAGAAAAAATATCTTTTTTATCTAATAAATAATTACTTTTTACTAAATCAAATAAATTAAAAATAAATCTTCTCAAAGATCTATTCCTTTTAATAATATAAATATTTGTAGAAATTTTTTTAGATAAAAATAAATAATCTAAAAGAAAAATTATCTCATAAATATCTTGGGTTATTTTTTTTAAATCTAATTCAAAATTATCAGTGCCTTTTCTTATTTGAAATTCTGGAAGACCGTAATTAAAAAAATACACAAGAGACTCAATAAGAAAATTATTTCTATACAAAAGATTAGTTAATTTTGGTGAATTTTCAAAAATAAAAATAATTTCAATAAAAAGATTTTTATTATATTTATACAGTGCAGTTAAATGCACTCCTGATTTATAATAATTTATTAAATAATCAAATTTAATAAGCAACTCATCTTTTTTTTTCTTTTTTGAGAGAATATCAATTAAATGATTTAGTGATTGTGTATAATCGTTCTTGACAGTTTGAGAGCTATTAATTTTATCAGCTCGGTCAAATAGTTTGTTAATAATTTGTATGCTTTTTTCATTAAATAAGTCGTAATCAATATTTTTATTAGATTCATTATTCATGAATAATTTTTCAAAAATATTAATTATTGATTTTCTTTTTTCATCTAGGACTTGAGAAAAGTTATTTATTGATATTTTCAAGAATTCATCTTCAATTGAAACAATATTTTGAAAAATATTTTTTTTTATATGTAAATAATTTTCAACTTTTCTAAAAAAATAGTATGCATCTTTAACAGATTTTAAATCTTTAGAATCTATAATAAAGTCATATCGATACAAAATTTTAAAAAGTTTATGAATATCATTTTCTCTTAATTCTTTAAATTTACCTGACCATAAAAGTTGATTAAAGTGAATTATATTTTCACAAGATCTAATAAATCCATATGAATTTTTGATATCTAATTTTTTAGATTCATCTTTTGTAGAAAATAATTTTTTAACTTCATCAATGACATAATAGTCAAAAGATCGTCTAAAGAGAAAGCTATTAATAGACGATTTAAAATTATTATATTTTTCTAAATTACCGCATAGAAAACAAGACCTATGAAATGCTAATCTTTCCCAATTTCGTCCAATAGATGAATAATAATCAATAGCGTCTTCTATATCAGTCACTATGAAGGCATTTCCTAAATCTGGTCTTAATCTTAAATCTATTTTATGGAAAAAATTAGGAGAAGGATTTGAAATTTTATTCATTAAATCTTTAATAGATTTATTAAATTCAGAAAATTCATATGGACTTCTTTTTGAGTCAAAAAAGATAATTAAATCTATATCAGATGCGAAATTTAAATCATTTACTCCAATCTTACCCATTCCTATTACAAAGAAATATTTTTTATAATCTTTAAAATGAGGTAGTAAGTGATTATTGAAAATCTTAGATAAGATATTCTTACAAATAAGTGAC
>CABWYP010000037.1 GCA_902509695.1 uncultured Alphaproteobacteria bacterium
CTAAATTTAATAAATCAACATTGATTTTTTCTCTACATGATAAAATAAGTTGATTTAGGTTATTTGAATGATTTGAAATCTCAGACTCTTTTCTTATTAATTCTTCTTTTACAACTGAGTAGTTCTGTTCTTTATTTCTCAACTCTTTTGAGAGTTTTTCTAAAAGATTTTCTTGTTCTTGCAGTTGGTTATCAAATAATTTTTTTTCATCATCTAACTCTTTAATTTTATTTAATAAAAATTGTCTCTTGCTATCAATATCACCAGGATTGTTTTGAGAAATTTCTAATTCTTCATTTGCAGTTTTAATTCTTTCTTTTATATCTTGAATTTTAAGATTTGTATTTTCAAGAATTCTTTGCCACTCAATGACTTGTTTTCTTAAATCATTCAAACGTTTTTCTTTCAATTCTGATAATATTGATGAAATGTTAGCTTCGTAGCTACTTGAAATAAATAAACCATCCCATCTCCATAGGTTTCCATCTATATCAACAATTGCTTGACCAGGCTTCAGTAATTTTTGATTTTCGTATCCTTTATTTTTATCATCAACAATAGCAACATTACTTAATTTATTTGATAATCTATTGGGTGATTTAATTACACTTGATGCTAACTGACAATTAAAATTAAATTCTGCTTTTTGAACTTCGTTAATATTTTCAGTCCAATAAAATATTTCATCTTTATCTAAAGATGCAAGAAGCTCCTTACCAAAAATAGCAGCTACAGCATTTTCATATTTTTTATCAAATGAAATATTATTAAGTAAGCTTTTATCCGACTTCCCAATAGATCTATTCGAGCCACTCTCAAAATCTTTTGATGAAAGTTCCACAATATCCTTATTAATTTCATTTATTTTTAAATTAGTATCATTAAATTGTTGACTCTCTATATTAAGATCTTTTTCTAATTGTTTTACCCGATGCTCTAGATTTGTCTTATGTTCCTCAAATCTCAATTCTTCTTGTTTGAGATTTTCTACTGTCATATTAAGTCTTTCTAGTTCAGAATTAAGTGAATAGCTCTTTTCTCTCATCGGAGGGATTTTGACTTTTAAATCTTCATAAGCTTGATCTTGAGATGATACATCCCCTTGAAATTCAGAGAGTTTAATTTGAATTTTATTTTTTTCATTTTCAAGAGTTTGTATCACTTGTTGGATATTATTTCTTTTAACGAAAAATACTGACGCCTCAGCGTTTTTTATTAATGTTGATATATTTCTGAATCTCTCAGCCTCTTTTGATTGTTTTTTTAGTATAGCAAGTTGTTCCTCATAAGTAGTAATCACATCTTCAACTCTTAGAAGGTTATTATTAGCAGCTTTTAATCTTAATTCTGAGTCATGTCTTCTGGATTGAAGTCCTAAAATACCAGCCGCTTCTTCAAGAACCATTTTTCGATCTTCTGGTTTAGCTTGTGTTATAGCTCCAATCCTACCCTGACTTACAATCGAAGTGGATCTTGCAGAGGTTGATGCATCAGCAAAAAGTAATTGTATGTCTTTAAGGCGAACTTCTCTGCCGTTGATAAATGAATTAGTGCCTTCCCCTCTATAAATTTTACGAGAAATTTCTATCTGTTTGGATTGGTATCTATTTTCTAAATCACTACCATCAACATTAACATACAATCCAACCTCTGCTAAATTCCACGATGGTCTGCTATCAGTTCCATTAAAAATTAGATCGTCAATTTCTTTGCCCCTCAATTGTTTGGCTGAAACTTCTCCAAGGCCAAATCTAATTGCTTCAACAATATTTGATTTCCCACAACCGTTTGGTCCAACAATTCCTGTTAATCCATTTTTGACCTCAAAATCTGTAGGCTCTACGAAAGACTTAAAACCCTTTATTGATAATTTATCTAATGATAACAAATTATTTTTTCAATTTTTTTGAGATAATTTTTATAAATTCTGAGGCAGGCCTGTTGCCTTGAACTTTTTCTCCACCCACAATAAAAGTTGGAGTGCTCTCTACACCAAATATATTTTGTGAGTCAACTTGTCGACTAAGTAAATTATTTTGAAGATCTTCATCTTTTAAGCACATTTCTAATTGTTCTTCACTTAGTCCATGTTGAAGACCATAGCTATTCAACAAATCAATAATTTGTTCTCCAGACTCAGCTTTTGTCCATACGCTATAATTCTCATAAATTGAGTCAATGTAATTGGGACGAATAGATAGGTCACAGCTTGCCACAATTGATGCATAAAACGCAGCCTGATTTAAAGGAAAATCAACAATATAGTAGTTAATATTTTGGAACACCTCGCTATCTTTTATTTCAATTAATGTCTCATTATGAAAAGTTGCACAGTGTGAACAGCTAAAAGATGAAAATTCAATAATATCAACGGTATTATTGGAACTTGATTGAATAACCGGTACTAAATTGTTTTCACTCAAAAACTGCTGATACTCGTAGTCTTTTGCTATCGAATTAAATGCTAGGATGATAAAAATGGGTATAAAAAATAAAGTTTTATTCATAAATTTTTTTTGTAATATTTTTAAAAATAGCCCTAACTTCTTCATCTTTTATATCATTTA
>CABWYP010000038.1 GCA_902509695.1 uncultured Alphaproteobacteria bacterium
AAATGAGTTTATGAGGAATAGTAATATTCAGTGGCTTAAAAAAATCATCGCTAATATTTTTGAAATTAATATTGCTAAAAACAAACCGAGTCCTTTAGCATCATATATAAATGCAATTTTAAATAGACAATATACAAAGGCAATCGTGGAATATGATAAGCTCACTCCAAATCAAAAAAAATATTTTAAAGTCACCTATGACTTAACTCAACTATACAATGAAAATCAAATTTTTTTAGAGAATATGATCTAATGATAAGACTTTTAATAATTTTAATTATCTTTGTTGCTGGATACGGTTCACTTTTCTATTTCTTTAATAACACTGGCAATCTCTCTTTAGTTTTAGGAATGTGGCAATTAAGTATTCCAATTGTTCAATTTTTATTTGTATTTATTACATTCATAATTTTATTAATTTTATTTTCATATGCTTTTACAAAATTATTTATTTACCCAAGAGCTGCTTATATGCGATACAAACTATCGAACGAGCAAAAAGGCCTATCTCATTTAAGAGACACATTAGTTGCCATAACTGAGGGAAATACTGATCAGGCAACTAAAAGTCAAAAACAGTTTAAAAAATATTTAGGGAAAGATCCTTTGAATAAAATTCTACAAACTCAAATCAAACAATCAAAAGAATTAAAAATTGTTAATGTTGAAAAAGGCTCTGATTAACTTAAAAAAATAATTCCAGCACCAATACAAGTCAGAGTTGCACCTACAACTGCCAAATGACCTGCATAGTTTTTAGTTACTATCCATAAAATTGGGATAATCATTATTGGCATAGTGCTTGATAGAGTTGAAATAATCCCTGGATTACCATTTTTTAGTGCAATAATTAACATAGTCATTCCCACTCCCATGCCCATAAAACCCAAAAAAATACTAAAAATTGTTTTTCTAATATCTTTCATTTTTTCCCATAATTGATTGTTTTTAACAAAAAATAAACTTCCAAACATGACAGCAGCTGCAACTATTACACGAAGATAAGAAACAACTATGGGGTCAGTAGACTCTAAGGCAGGTTTCATTAAAATAATGCCTATAGACTGACAAAGAGCTAAGCCTATTCCTGCAAATAAACCTGTATATTTATTGCCTTGAATATTTTCTAAATCATCATCAGGGATAGTTCTATTAAATTGAATAGCAATAAGTATTCCAGCAAAAATTAAAGCACATCCAATTAATTCAATAAGTGATGGCAAGGTTTGAAGAAAAACCTCAGCCAAAACAATAGTAAAAGGAATTTGCATTGAGAACAATAATGCTTGCCTCCTAGGTCCTAATCTTTTTAGACAAACGAATAAAAAAGTATCTCCTATAACAATTCCAATGATAGAAGATAAAACAATCGCACTAAATATTGATTGATTAAAGTAAATAGAATTCCAATTAATGTAAACATAAGGAAATAAAAGAATAATAATTCCAAGTAGTCGAAGCAGGTTGTAGTTATAACTTCCGAAGTATCTCACAATACGGGTAGCTGAAAGAGCAACTGCTGACCATATGGCTGCAGCGCTTATTGCAAGTATGTAACTAGTCACCGAGGGATATTATTATTTTAGTAAAAAAAAGATATGTAAAAAAAAAGGAGGGATGAACCCTCCTTTTTAAATTTTATAATTTCTGTTTATCTTCGTTGGCCAAAAAGCTGCATTAACATTACAAACAGATTAATGAAGTCAAGATATAGGGTTAGAGCACCCATAATTGCAGCTTTGCCTGCAAAGTTTGTTCCTGCTACTTGATAGTAAGTAGATTTAATCTTTTGAGTGTCATAAGCAGTAAGTCCAACAAAAACCAGAACACCAACACATGAGATAATAAAATGCATTGCTGAACTTTTCATAAAGATATTCACTATGCTAGCAAGAATAATTCCGATCAAACCCATGATCAAAAAGGAACCTAGCTTTGTTAAATCTCTTTTTGTTGTATAACCATAAATGCTCATTGCTGCAAAGGTGCTGCAGGTAATGAGAAAGACTCGAACGATGCTCACACCGGTGTAGACAATGAATATATAAGACATTGACATTCCCATGACTGCTGCAAATGCCCAAAAGGTCATTTGAGCTGTGGAGAGAGACATCTTTTGTAATCTGGCACCCAAGAAGAAAATAAATCCAAGTGGAGCAAGCATTACAACCCATTGAAGTCCTGTACCGTAAATTGCTCCCATAATCGCAGGAGACTTAGAAAAACTCCATGCCACCAAACCACTTATGGCTAGACCAGAGGTCATGTAGTTATAGACTTTTAACATATACTCTCTTAATCCCTGATCAATTGCTGTCGACTGGGACTGAGCATAAGTATTTTGTTTTATTTCAACCATTGTTTCTCCTTATATAACCATAATATGGCTATTATCTTGATATTTTTCAAGTAAAACCGTATGAATCTTTTATGAAATTTAAACCACTAGGAAATACCGATTTAAAAGTAAGCTTAATTTGCCTTGGAACGATGACTTGGGGTGAGCAAAACACACAAGATGAGGCTTTTGAGCAAATGGAT
>CABWYP010000039.1 GCA_902509695.1 uncultured Alphaproteobacteria bacterium
TAACATTGGGTGGCGTTGATACCAATGAACTTTCATCTAAAACTATGATGTCAAAAAAACACCCTGGTTTATTTTTTATTGGAGAAGTTGTAGATGTTACCGGCCATCTTGGAGGATATAATTTCCAATGGGCTTGGTCTTCAGGATATGTGGCTGGAAATAATACTTAAATAGTAAAATTTCAATTTGATAATTAAGAAATTTCTAATATGTTGGCAGTCAATAGAAATGCAATTTAATAACGTCACAGTTGATAAAAATTCAAATACATACTTTGAAGGGAATGTAACTAGCAGAAATATTACATTTTCTGATGGATCTGTTAAAACTCTTGGGGTTATGCTTAAAGGTGAATTTGAATTTAATACTTCAAAGAAAGAAATCATGGAAATAACTTCAGGTGAACTTGATGTTTTGTTACCAAATTCCAATGATTGGCAACTTTTTTCTGACAATAGTTCCTTTGAAGTTCCTGCAAATAGTTCATTTAAAGTTAGAGTACATAAGATAACTAATTATTGTTGTTCTTATGTTGACTAGCTATGAGTAAGAATTTTTATCGCGCAGATAGATTACCTCCATATATTTTTGGAGAAATTAATAAACTCAAAGCCAAATTAAGAAAAGATGGCAAAGACATAATTGATTTTGGTATGGGGAATCCTGATATGCCAACTCCTAAGCACATAAGAGATAAGCTAAAAGAAGTAACTGATAAGCCTGGTGTAGGAAGATATTCTATGAGTAAAGGAATACCAGGATTGAGAAAAGCTCAAGCTAAATATTATGAAAAAAGGTTTGATGTTAAGCTTGATTATGAAAATGAAGTTGTAGTTACACTTGGTTCCAAAGAGGGCTTAGCTAATTTAGCTCAGGCCATATCCTCTCCTGGTGACATTATTATTTCACCAAATCCTTCATACCCAATACATCCTTATGGATTTATTATTGCTGGAGCATCTTTGAGACATTTACAAACTATGACAAATGGCATTTTTGATCCTGATATTTATTTAGAGAGGTTAGATAGAGCTATTAGACATAGCTCTCCATCTCCAGTTGCCTTAATTGTTTCCTTTCCATCAAATCCAACTGCCCAAGTAGTGGATTTAAATTTTTATAAAGAAATAATTAAAATTGCTTTAAAATATAATGTTTATGTCTTATCGGACCTTGCTTATGCTGAAATATATTTCGATAAAAGCCCACCACCATCTATTTTACAAGTTAACAAAGCCAAACAAATTGCCGTTGAGTTTACATCAATGTCTAAGACCTATGCTATGGCTGGATGGCGTATAGGATTTGCCGTTGGAAATAAAAAATTAATAGAGGCACTCACTAAAATTAAATCTTATTTAGATTATGGTGCCTTTACACCAGTACAAGTTGCTGCCGCTACAGCTCTTAATGGATCCCAATCTTGTGTTTCTGAAATTAGATCAACATATCAAAGCCGTAGGGATGTTTTAGTAGATTCAATGTCCAGATCTGGTTGGGATATTCCAAGCCCCAAAGCTAGTATGTTTGCATGGGCTCCAGTTCCAAAAAAATATCAAAAAAAAGGCTCGCTTAAGTTTGCAAAAGATTTAATGACAAAAGCCAACGTTGCAGTATCTCCGGGAATTGCTTTTGGAGAATATGGAGAGGGTTTCGTTAGAATAGGCTTAGTGGAAAATGAACAAAGAATTAGACAGGCTGCAAAAAATATTCGCAATTTAAAATTATAAATTGGCTATTTTATTGAATTTTAATAAATAAAATATTGCTTATATTCTCGATAATTATATAAAAACAAACCTTAAAATGATTAATACAAAAAAAATAGGATCAGTTCTCAAGAACATTAATAATATTGATGATTTAAGTATTTATGATGAAATTGATAGTAAAATAGGTCAATTAATTGCAGTAAAGGTAATTTCTGTAAATCCTAATTACAATAAATTAGAGCTAGTATCCGGAAGAATTACTGAATTAACAGAAGGTGACGTTATCATAGGCGCACTAGGTAATAGAATAGCATCATCAGGAATGACTGGCACAGCCCCAGATGAATTAAACAAACATGATAAAATTCACATATTAAATCTTGGGGGTGTAATTGGGACATGTAAAGATTTCAATATTCTTTTAGGACCTGCAACAGAATGTGAAGTACTAGGATCAATTATAGATAATTCAAACAAACAACTGAATCTTCAAGATTTTTCAAAAATTAAAATAAATAAAAATATTAGTCAAGTTCCTGCAATCGCGGTAATCGGTACTGGTATTGACTCAGGAAAAACTACTGTCACATCATTTATTATCAAAACACTTAGTAAGTATTTTGAGAAGATTAATGCATGCAAACTAGCTGGTACTGCATCGCAAAAAGATCTTTATTCCTATGAGGATAATGGAGCTTTTAGAACATCAGATTTTGTTGATTATGGCCTTCCAAGTACATGTATGACTGATAAATCTATTATTCAAGAATGCTCATCATCAATTATTAATTCTATATCTGATGATGCGGATAT
>CABWYP010000040.1 GCA_902509695.1 uncultured Alphaproteobacteria bacterium
AATCAAAATTAAACACAAAAAAACTATTTTTATGTAATTCTTCAACTATTAATTTAATAACTAAATATTGTATAAATCATCAAATAGATGAAATTTCTCAAGAGATTTATAATGTTGAAAATAGTTTTAATAAATTTAAAAAATTAATCTCAAAATATAAAAATATTTACTATATTTCTCCTTTCTCATTTGGGTTATCTGGACTTATTGGAGAACATCTTAAATCAATTAATTTAAAATCATTATGTATCCCACATGGAACTATTAAAACAAATTTTTTAAACAAATATGAGATGATTTATAATAAAGAAATTGCTGAGTCTATTATTGAAAATAAATTTTCGCATATAGCAATACAAAGTATGTTATCAAATGAAGCATTTAATTATTTTAATAATTCTTCTAAAAAAACATTTACTGAACCTATATGTTTTAGTGTATTAAAAAATAAATCAATTAATTCTAATATTTTATATGCTTCAACATTTAAAGGTGAAAATAATATGAAATTTTATGGTGTTGAAACTTTTGACGAATATTACGAAACAACTAAAGACCTAGTTAACTTATTTAAAAATATGAATTATAATTTGATAATACAACCTCATCCAACTTTGAAAGATAATTTATCTAATGAAGATATTTACAATCTTTTTAATATATCAACTAAAAATATTATTATTAGCCAAGAGTCATTTAAAGAAAATTTAAAAAAATCTTCTTTATTAATTAGCTATTCATCAACAGTTTTAGAGGAGTGTTTACTATCAAATATTCCTGTCATTATTTACGATAAATGGAGTAGATATAATCATTTAAGTAACTTTTCTGAAAATCAAAATAAAATTATTAACTATTTTAATAATTTAAATGATTTTCAGGTATATCTTAAGTCCTATCAGCATTATAAAGAATCTGGTTCATTATCTGATTTTAAGAAATTTAAAATTAATTCTAATCATTTAGAAATAGATGATAGCTTTATTTAACTAGTATAAATTTAAACTAGCCTATTTATTGTTAATGAATTAAGTTATTTAAAATCTATGAATATATTTATTACTGGAGGTTCGGGATTTTTAGGTGGTCATTTAACAGAGGCTCTCTTAGATGCCGGCCATAATTGCATAATTTATGATATTAAAAAACCTAACTATAATATTAAAAATGCTAAATTCCATGAGGGAGACCTATTGGATGAAAAAAAGATTGAAAAATTACTTAAAAATATTGATATCATATACCATTTTGCTGGAGAAGCAGATATTGATAATTCAAATAAAAATCCTTTAGCAGCCGTTCAAAATAATATTCTCGCTACAACAAAGTTATTAAACTTATCAGTAAAAAATAAAATTAAACGTTTTGTATTTGCAAGCACAGTTTATGTTTATTCAGAACAGGGGGGTTTTTATAGAACAACAAAGCAAGCATGTGAATTATTAATCGAAAATTACCATAATATTTATAAACTTAATTTTACTATTCTAAGATTTGGCTCTTTATATGGTCCAAGGGCTAATAATTTTAATTGGTTAAATAAAGTAATAACAAACATTAAAAAAAATAAAAATATTGTCAGAGAAACTTCTGGTAATGAACTAAGAAGTTATATACATGTTTTTGATGCAGCAAAATTAAGTTTAAATGCTTTATCTGCTAAATATAAAAATAAATATTTAATGTTGACTGGAAGCCAATCAGTAACAGTAAAAGAATTATTAAAATTATTAAAAGAGATCTCTGGATCTAGATCAAAAATCTCATACAATAATAAAAAAACAACTAGAGATCATTATATGATAACACCATTTAGTTTCAAACCTAGGATGGCCTCGAAGATTAAAAATGAAGATGAGATTGATTTGGGACAAGGGTTATATGATTTAATTTTCTAAAATAATTATTGAAAAAATAATTGTAATTATATGAAAGATAAAAATTTAGCTGTATTTGACTTAGATGGGGTAATTTTAGAAAGCATAGACTGTAAAACTAATGCTTTTGCTGATCTATATAGCCAGTATGGAGCTAATATTCAAAATAAAATTATAAAACACCATTTAAATAATGGTGGTATTTCTAGATATGAAAAAATCAAATTTTACCATGAAAAAATATTAAATATGAAACTTTCAAATAATGAATTTAACAAACTACTTAATCAGTTTTCTCATCTTGTGCTAAAACAAGTTCTCAATTCAGAATTTGTAGAAGATGTTCAAAACTTTCTTATGGAAATTAGTAAAAAATTTACTTTAGTACTTTCTACTGGTACGCCAACTAATGAGGCAATACAAATTTTAAAACATAGGAAATTAGATAAATTTTTTTTGCATATTTTAGGATCACCAGAAACAAAAAAAAATCATTTGGCAAAATTATTTAATGATAATAATTACCAAAATAAATATTTTTTTGGTGATGCGATGACAGATTATGAAGCAGCAATTGAATTTGAAATGAAATTTA
>CABWYP010000041.1 GCA_902509695.1 uncultured Alphaproteobacteria bacterium
TTTGACTTACGCACAATTTTAAGTCTTTATTTACAACAACATAATCATATTCTGGGAAATGAGAAATTTCATCTTGGACTAAATTCATTCTTTTTTTCATTTCATTTGCTGTGTCTCTTCCTCTGTTTTTTAATCGCTTAATTAATTCTTTTTTATTTGGAGGTAAGATGAAAACGCCCACTACTTCTAAGCCACTTTGTTTTAATTGTTGATATCCTTGCCAATCGATATCAAAAAGAACATCTTTTTTCATTTTAAAAAATCTATCAACAGTTTTTCTTAAAGTTCCGTATTTAAATCCAAATACATTAGCGTGTTCTAAAAATAAATTTTGATTTTCAAATTTTTGAAAAGTTAAATCGTTAACAAAAATATAATCTTTTTTATTTACCTCTCCTTTACGTTTTGGTCTTGTAGTGCAGGATATTGATAACGATATCAGTTTGTCTTTTAATAATAATTGTTTTGATATGGATGTCTTACCGGCTCCAGATGGAGATGATAAAACTATACAAAAGTTTTTACTTTTAATGTCCAAAGATGAGACTAGCATTAGTACCTCCAAAGCCAAAAGAATTAGAGATGATATTTTCTACTGACTCCTTTATAGGCTCGTGAGGTATTAAGTTAATATTTGTTTGTTTTTCTGGATTATCGAGGTTAAGGGTTGGGGGCAGTTCATTATTTTCTAATGATTTAAGAGAAAATACTGCCTCAACTGCTCCAGCAGCACCTAATAAATGACCTATTGCAGATTTATTAGAGCTCATAAACAAAATTTTATTTGAACCAAATAATTTTTCTACTGCTGAAAGCTCTATCATATCACCAACAGGAGTTGAAGTTCCGTGTGCATTAACATATTGAATTTTATCTGAAGATAAATTTGACTCTTTTAAAGCCATTTCCATGGCTCTAAACCCCCCATTGCCATCTTCTGATGGTTTAGTTATGTGAAATGCATCCCCAGACATTCCATAACCCTTTACCTCTCCATAAATTTGAGCATTACGGTCTTTTGCGTGTTGTAATTCTTCTAATACTAATACTCCGGCACCCTCTCCCATAACAAAACCTGACCTATCTTTGTCCCAAGGTCTAGATCCTTTCTCTGGGAAGTCATTAAACGTATCGCATAGAGCTCTTGCTGCAGAAAATCCAGCAATACCCAGTGGGCAAATAGCAGCTTCTGCACCTCCGCATACCATTAAATCTGCTTTTCCATTTTTAATTAGAGTAAATGAATCTCCAATAGCGTGCGTTCCTGTGGCACATGCTGTTACTGGTGAACTATTAGGTCCTTTTAAGTTATAACGAATTGATATATGTCCAGACAATAAATTTATGAGAGAAGATGGAATAAAAAAAGGTGATATCTTTCTTATTCCTTGGTTATCTAAAATAGAGGAGTTTTTATATATAGTGTCGAGTCCTCCAATCCCAGAACCAACCATTACACCAGATCTCAAAGAAGACTCTTCCTCTGCTATAAATCCAGAGTCTTTAATAGCTTCGTCTGCAGCCACTAAACCTAATGCAATAAATCTATCAATTTTTCTTTGATCTCTTGAGGAAACTATTTGTTCATTAATCAAATTGTCCTCAACCGAGGCAGCAATCTTACAAGGATAATCACTTATATCAAATTTACTAATCTTTGATATACCGCTTTTAGAATTTAGAAGAGCTTTCCAGCTTTTCTCTACAGTATTACCAAGAGGGTTAATAGTACCTAACCCTGTAACAACTACTCGCCTCAATTGTAAATTAAATATTAATTTGAGTTGGCGCTTAAATACGTTACTGCATCTTTTAACGTAACAATTTTTTCAGCAGCATCGTCAGGTATTTCACAACCAAACTCCTCTTCAAATGCCATGACTAATTCAACAGTATCTAAGCTATCAGCGCCTAAATCATCAATAAATTTTGAGTCACTCTGGATTTTAGATTCATCGACACCTAAGTGCTCAACAACTATTTTTTTAACTCTATCTTCAATATCGCTCATTTTATAACCTCTTAGTAATAAATTTTTAACGTTCGTACCACATTATTATTAATATTCAAATATTTTATTATATTAGTGCTAAACCCCCATTTACATGGATTGTTTGACCAGTAATATAGCTAGCATTATCAGAGCAAAGGAATCCAACAGAATTTGCAATATCCTGAGGATTTCCAAGTTTTTTCATTGGGATTTTTTCTAAAATAGTACTTTTTTGATTTTCGTTTAGCTTTTCAGTCATATTGGATTGAATGAAGCCAGGGGCCACACTATTAACAGTAATGTTTCTAGAGGAAAGCTCTAAAGCAAGAGATTTGACAACTCCAGAAATAGCTGCTTTTGAGGCAGTATAATTTGCCTGACCAGGATTACCCGTATAGGCTACTACTGATGTAATGAATACTATTCTTCCAAATCTTTTTTTTATCATTTTCTTTACAAAATGCTTTAA
>CABWYP010000042.1 GCA_902509695.1 uncultured Alphaproteobacteria bacterium
GCGTTCCTCAAGCTGGCTTTACCTATGAATTGGATGTAATAGCTGCTGTTGTTATTGGGGGCGCTAGTTTGAATGGAGGTGTTGGAGGAATAGCAGGAACCATTGTGGGTGTTTTTATAATAGGAGTCTTAAGAAACGGCCTTAACCTCTTAGGTTTTTCACCTTTTGTACAAGGCGTAGTCATTGGAGCAGTTATAGTATTTGCAGTTGCTTTAGACACTTTCAAAAAAAAGGAAAGATAAAAATAACTCCATATGAATTTTAAAAATTTATTTGATTTAACTGATAAGGTTGTTTTTATCACTGGAGGAGGACGAGGTATTGGCCAAAGTATGGCAAGAGGTTTTTTTGAGTCCGGAGCTAAGATTTCAATCTGCGATCAAATTAAAGATGGAATTGATGAAACAGAGTCAATCATCTCAAAAAAAGATAACAATAAAAACAGATTTATAGGATCAGTAGTTGATGTAAGAAAACAAGATGAATTAAAAAATGCAATTGATAGAACTGAGAAAGAATTAGGTTCCATAGAAATAGCTATTAATTGTGCGGGCATAGCTAATGCTAATCCTGCAGAAGAACTTTCTCAAGAGCAATGGCAAACTATGTTCGATATCAATCTAACAGGTCTTTTTTACTCTTGCCAAGAGGAGGCAAAAGTTATGATTAGTAGAAAAAAAGGTTCAATCATAAATATAGCTTCAATGTCAGGTTCAATTGTTAATCGTGGACTCAAGCAAGTTCACTATAATTCATCAAAAGCGGGCGTTATACATCTTACTAAAAGTTTAGCAATGGAGTGGGTGGATTATGGTGTCAGAGTGAATTCTATAAGTCCAGGATATACAAAGACACCCATGAATCTCAGACCTGAGATGGTTGACCAAGTAAAAATTTTTGAAAACGATACTCCAATGAAAAGAATGGCTAGTCCCGATGAGATAGTGGGACCAGCAATATTTTTAGCTACTGACTCATCCTCTTTTTGCACTGGTATAGATGTGATTGTTGATGGCGGATTTGTATGCTGGTAAGTACCTCAAATGTCTCGAAAAGATCATATCCATCTAGTCACTAAAGCAGCAAATTTATATTATGTTAAAAAAGAAAAACAGGTTGCGATAGCTAATAGATTAGAAATTTCTCAAGCTACTGTTTCAAGACTAGTCAAGGAGGCAATTAAAGAAAATTTAGTTGTTTTTAAATTAAATAGTTCCATATCTGAACACATCAATCTAGAAGAAGAATTAAGAGAAAAATATAATTTAAAAGATATTTATATAGTCAATCACTCAAGTGATGAACTTCAGCTTATTAATAATCTAGGTTCATATACTGCCTTTTATTTACAAAATACTTTAAAAAAAAATGACATAGTTGGAGTTTCTTGCTGGAGTCAAGCTTTATTGTCTACCGCAAATCTAATGACAAAATTAGATAAATCATTTAAAGCAGATGTTGTTCAAATTTTAGGAGGCTTAGGTAGTTCAACCTTTGAGTCTCATGCTTACCAGTTAACATCTAAATTTGCTGAGATTTTTAATGGAAAAGCCTACATGCTTCCTGCTCCAGGTATTTTGGATAGTAAATCAGGAAAAGATGTATTAATGAAAGATGCTTACATTCAAAAAATTCATGAATTATTCAAAAAACTTACAATTGTGTTAGTGGGAATAGGTCAAATAAAACAATCAAAACTCTTATCTGAGAGCGGAAACAGCTTTAATGTTAAAGAGCTAGAAATATTAAAAAAAAACAATGTCGTTGGAGATATTAATTTAAGATTTATTGATAATAACGGCAGAAATATAAAAACTAATTTAGATAAAAGAATTATGGGCATTGATCTTGACCTTCTCAAAAAAGTTCCAAGACGTATTGCTGTAGCTGGAGGCAAACAAAAACATAAAGCTATCAGAGCTTCATTACTAGGAGGATTTATTAATACTCTTATTACAGACTCAAAAACTGCTGATTATTTAATTAAATCAAATTAACTTATATATAAGCTATTGGCTTAATCTCTTGCTAAGTTTTTATAGAGTGCTTTTTGAGCTATCTTTAAAGCACTCATAGCATCATGATTTGCTTGTGCTTTAGCCAATGCTTCATAGTCCAAGTCATCAAGAGACTTTTCAACTGATTTTAAAAAATCAATAGCAATATTAGCTACCTCTACACTGTCCTCACGAAAAGGAAACTGATCAAGTTGCCAAACCCCTTCCCAATTATTTTTTCTTAGAACATAAAAAAACTCAAAAAGCTCTATGGGATGT